>NZ_CP035492.1:1500000-1800000 GCF_004135365.1 Paenibacillus protaetiae
TATTTCGCCATTACGGCAAGCGGCAAAGATAAAACGGTCAATACGCCGGAAGATTTCCTGTTTGTGGATAAGCATGGTCAAGCATGCGAGAAAACGAACCTCCGCCCTTCTGCGGAAACGCTCATTCATTGCGAAATTTACCGCCTGACCGGTGCAGGCGCCATCTTCCATATCCATTCCGTATTTAATAATGTGATCTCCGAATATTTCTGGGACCGCAAATCGGTTCCGGTAGACGGTGTTGAGCTTATTAAAGGATTAAATAACTGGGAAGAGGAAGCGCATATCGAAATCCCGATCGTGTCCAACTTCGCCGACATTTCCAAAATCGTGCCGGAAGTAACCGAACGGCTGCAGCCCGGCGTGCCCGGCATTTTGCTGCGCAAGCACGGCATCTACGCCTGGGGCGCCAATGCGTTCGAAGCGAAGCGCCATATCGAAGCGTTTGAATTTATTTTTGAATATGTGTATCGCTTGGAGCTGCTTAAAAAAGGGATGTCGTAATTTAGCGACAGCATCGTTAATGCCCCAATCGGTCAAAAAAAGAAGCTAGGCTCTAGTGGCCTAGCTTCTTCCTGTTCTGAACTTTTGCGCATGCGCGCGTGCTTCTTCGGCATTGGTAACGCGGTTGCGGCTCCATTCCAGCAATATACGGTCAATATAGCGAATATTTAATTTGCCTGCAAATACCGCTTCCTTTAAAGCAAACCGGATAATTTCATCGGAATACCGGTCTTCATCCAACCAGCCGCTGATCGTCTCGCATTCCATCGGCGATAAGAGTCGCCCGAACTCCTGCTCGAAGACCGCAAACAAATTTTGCGGATCAGCCGGCTTGACAGCCGCTGGTTTCCGCTCTGCTTTTTTGGATTCCCGTCTGCTGGCTGCAGACCATTCGGCAGCTTTCAGCAGCCAGCCGTCCAGGCTGTAACGTTCCGACTGAATACCCGTCTCCGCATCCTGCTCGTCTTCAATTGACAAGAAGCCTTCTTTAAGCAGCCGGCTCAGCATTTGGGTCACCGCAAGCGGAGAAGTGCCCATCCGTTCCGCCAGCTGCTCAGGAGTCGGAAAATCAATATATTCACGCTCCGCATACAGCATGATCTGCAGCAGCAGCATAACCTCCGTATCCGTAAGGCCAAGCAGCCGGTAAGATTGAAGAAGGAGAGCATGCACTTGAATGCTCCCTTCCTTCATTGCCGCAGCCATTCCGCGCGAATACGCCTTCCACATCTCATTGCTCAACGTATTCGCCATCCTTTCTGCCTAGCTGTTTTGTTTGCGCTGCACCAGTTCATACGTATCACGAGCAATAAGCAGCTCTTCGTTAGTCGGCACGACCAGCACTTTCACTTTGGATGAATCAGCCGATATATAACGCGTTTCTTTGCTGCGTACCGAGTTGCGTTCTTCGTCCAGCTCAATGCCAAGGAAAGTCAAGCCTTCGCACACCGCACGACGGAGCGTTGAAGAATTTTCACCGACACCGGCCGTAAACAGGAGCACATCAATGCCGTTCATTCCGGCTGCATAAGCGCCGATATATTTGCGAAGCCTGTATACATACATGTCAAAAGCAAGCTTCGCGCGGCTGTCGCCTTCGTTCATCGCCTGCTCGACCTCGCGCATATCGCTGCTCAAGCCGGATACGGCCAGCATGCCGCTATGTTTGTTCAGCATGGAGTTAACTTCGTTAAGCGTCAGCTCTTCCTTGTTCATCACATAGGGCACAATAGCAGGGTCCAAGTCGCCGCTGCGCGTGCCCATCATCAAGCCTTCCAGCGGGGTCATGCCCATGCTCGTATCAAACGACTTGCCGTCCAATATCGCGGTGCAGCTTGCGCCGTTGCCGATATGGCAGCTAACCATCTTCAGCTGCTCCAGCGGCTGGCCTAAAAAAGCCGATGCCTGGCTGCTCACATATTTATGGGATGTACCGTGAAATCCGTAGCGGCGTACTTTATGGCGATTGTATAAGACCGTAGGAATCGGATATAAATAAGACGTTCTAGGCATCGTCTGATGGAAAGCAGTATCAAATACGACAACTTGCGGCACATTCGGCAAGTTCGCTTCAACGGCATTGATGCCCATCATATGGGCAGGGTTATGAAGCGGAGCAAGGTCGAACAGACGCTTGATCTCCAATTTAACTTCCTGATTGACAACTACCGAATCTTTGAACGTCTCGCCGCCATGGACGATACGATGCCCTACTGCATCAATTTCATTCATATTGTGAAGAACGCCATGCTCTGCATCAGTCAGCATATCGATAACACGCTTGACGGCAGTCGTATGATCCAATATTTCGCTTACATGGCGGACTTCCGGCTTATCGGCAGGCTCATGCGTAACGATGGACGAATCCATTCCGATCCGTTCTACCCTTCCGCTTGCCAATACGGTTTCGTCTGTCATATTGTACAGCTGATATTTCAAGGAGGAGCTTCCTGCATTGATGACTAATATTTTCACTGTAACCGATCCCCATCCATATCGTATTTAAAAAATCCCGTTCCTGATTTTACGCCCAGCTGGCCGGCCCGAACCATCTTTTTAAGTATGATGGACGGACGGTATTTCAGCTCGCCGTATTCCCGGAACATGCCGTCCAGCGCGGCAAGCACAGCATCCAGTCCAAACCGGTCAGCCATTTCGAACGGGCCGTGCTGGAACGAATAGCCGATCCGCATCGCGGTGTCGATGTCCTCCGCGGAAGCGACGCCTTCCTCCAGTACATGGAGCGCTTCATTGATAAAGAGACAAATAAGCCGGCTTGTGACAAAACCAGGCGATTCAAAAACCATAATATTTTTTTTATGAATAATTTCTTCCACAAAATTTTTGATGGATTGATAAGTTTCTTCGGATGTGCGCAAGCCGCGCACCGATTCAACCAAATCCACCTTGGAAGCCGGATATATAAAATGCATGCCGATCACCCGCTCCGGATGCACGGTGGCGCTTGCGATTTCCGTCAAACTTAGCGATGACGTATTGCTGGCCAGAATGACATTTGGCGCGCAAATGCGGTCCAAATCTTGAAAGACGGCTTTTTTAATAAGCAAATCTTCAGTAATGGACTCAATGACAAGATCGCAATGCTGCAATTCCAAGTAGTCTTCCGCTTTGTGGATGCGATTCATGATCAGTTTCTTCTCCGCAAGCGTTAATGCCCATTTCTCTATTTTTTTATCGAGGCTTTGCTCGATCATTTGATAGCCGTGTTCAAGCCGCTCTGCGCTTTTTTCCACAAGGCAGACATCCAGTCCGTTTGAAGCGAGCATCTCCGCGATGCTTTGGCCCATCGTTCCAACGCCGACTACCCCGATTTTTTTCATTGCCATAGGGTAAAACTCTCTCCTTTGTGTATGGCTGCATATCCCAGTATGGTCTATCTATGCCTTCGATTTACGGGTTGCCTCTATGTAAGGCATATCTATTATACCTTTTTTGAAATCATAAAAGAAGGCGGGCGAGCTGCCCGCCCCTTTGTTTTTTACACCACTGTACATGCTTTTGCCATATCCTGCTGCTCAAGCAAACTTCTAAATTCGTCGCCGGTCAGTGTTTCCTCCCGGATAACAATAGCCAGCGCATGCTCAAACACGGACCGGCGTTCCTCAAGCATCGTTTTTGTCCGGTCCATAAGCTGATCCAAGATCGAACGGTTAATTTTCGCCCAAGCATCCGGCGTCATCATTTGCGAATCAATGATGCCCAGCTCGGTCAATCCCGATTCAACCAGTGTGCGCACGATATTCATCGCCTGGTCAAAATCGCCCCGGGACCCTGTGCTGCGCCCGCCGTAAAAGATTTCTTCAGCTGCTGCGCCGCCCAGCGCGATCATAATTTGATTGTCCAGGAAATCGCGCGTGTATAAATAATGGTCCTGCTGCGGGTTATGGCGGACATAACCAAGCGCCTGGCCTCTCGGCGATAATGCCACATGCGAAACGCTGCCCGGGCGAACAAGCTCCGCCATGATGGCATGGCCCAATTCATGCAGCGCAACGCGCTCCCGCTCCTCGCGTGTCGATTCGCGGTCGGTTTTTTCACCCATCATCACTTTGTCGATAGCCATCGCCAGATGATGCTCGCCGATGACAGCGGATTGTTCCCGCATCGCATAAATAGCCGCTTCATTCATGACGCTTTCCAGCTGCGCGCCGGAGAAGCCAAACGACTCCGAAGCAATTCGTTCCAAATTAACGCTCGTGTCCAGCGGTTTGTTCGCGGCATGCAGATTCAAGATATGAAGACGCCCTTTTTTATCCGGCAAATCCACTGTAATATGGCGGTCGAAGCGGCCCGGACGCAGCAAAGCGGGATCAAGCGAATCTTTCCGGTTCGTCGCGGCAATGAGCAGAATACGCGGCGTATCGCTGCCGTGAATCCCGTCCATTTCTGTCAGCAGCTGATTTAACGTCTGGTCATATTCGCGCTGCTGGCCGCCGTCGCGTTTGCCGCCGATGACGTCAATTTCGTCTATAAAAATAACGGCACTGCCTTTTCCCGCTTTTTTCGCCTTCTGGCGGGCTTCCTTAAACAAATCACGGATACGGCTTGCGCCTACGCCTACATACATCTCTACGAACTCACTGCCTGAGGCAGCCAAATATACCGAGTCGGTGTAATGGGCAGCCGCTTTCGCCAGCAGCGTTTTGCCGGTTCCCGGCGGCCCCGCCAGCAGAATACCCTTCAACGGACGAATGCCAAGCTTTGAAATCGCATCCGGCTTCATAATGAAATCAAGAGCCTCGATGATTTCCTGTTTGGCCCGGTCCTGTCCGCCAATTTGGTCAAATGAAAAGGACGACACATAGCGGCTCGTCCCGTTTTTACGGCTTGCAATCGGAACCAGGCCGCCTCTGCCTTTGGCCGCAACCGTCACAACAGCCGCCAAGGCTCCCGCCAGCAGGACCGGCACAATGTTAATTCCGGTATAGGCCAAAAACAGCAGCAAAACGACCGCAAAACTAAGCAAAATTTCTTTCACGTATTTACGCATTAGACCACGCCTCCATTTGGGCCGGAGTGCGCGGCAATACGATATATTTGGTCAAATCCCCTTGCTTTAACGTAATATATACGTTTTTATCATCCATCTCCGATGTTGCTTTAATTCCTGTATGATGCGAGGACAGATCGGATAATGCCGCAGGAATTTCCGAATAATGTTTAGTTTCCATCGCTTCTGCTACCGCAAATAAAGCGGACGACCACGCTTCGTCCAATGCTGCGCTGCCGTTCTGGTCAATATCCAGTTTCAGCTCACGATTGCCAATTACATCGCGGCTTTCTTTATAGATCGTTTCATATACGGAACGCAGGTTGGCGTCCGGAGCAAGCTTTACTTTTATTTTTACGGAACCGGCTGTAATATCCGGCTTGCCGGCTTCCACAATTCCATCCGAACTGTTAATCGCTTTTTGCAATGGCGCTGCAACAACCGAACGCTCGTACAAAAACCAGCCTCCAAACAATATTGTAACTGAGGCGGCAACCGTCAACACAACTGCAAGCACGCGTTTAGACAACATAAGCAGCCCGTCCTCCTTCCGCAGCCGTAGATGATCAACTTTCCGCTTATCACTCATCTATCAAGACCGCTATCAAAAATGCTATACGAAGAGTATATCATATTGATCTATCAGAGAACGGGTGTAAAAACAGGAAACAGCGCCAGTTACGACGCTGTTTTCCCGGTTAAATGATATTCATCCATAAAGCTGCCGTCGTGAAAGGAATAAAAGGAATAACTGTATTTGCCGTCTTGCGAAAAATAAATTTCCCAAGCCGGCGTATTGTTAACATATGCGGGCTGCATACGAATAATGGACGCGCCGGAATGGCTCTGCATAAACAGCTGGACGACGCTGTCTTTGGAAATCTGTTCAGCGGCTTGCAGCGTAAGGACGACGTTGCCGTCTTGATCCATCCATACATATTGCTCGTCGCCGGCGTCCGTCTTGCCTTTTACAACCCACATCGGCGAGTCCCAAACATACTTGTAGATCTCGTCGATTTTCACCAGCTGAGCTTCATCCCGCGCTTTTGCAGCGATATCGGATTCATGATTCCAGAGCGGCTTTTGAATCGACTGGTAATACAACAAAGCGGCCGTTACAAGCGCAATAATGACAATCGCGACCATCATAATGATGCGTTGCACCGACATAGCCGGTTTATTTTTTCTCTCCGCAGCTCTCATCAGGCGTGCAGCAGCCTTTCAAAACTTGCCTGTGCTTCATGTTTTATTTTTTCCTCATCCAAATAAACGCATGATCCGTCTTTCAACACCTGGCGCCCGTCGATCCATACATGCTTCACATCACGTCCCGAACCCGAATAAACCAGATGTGATACCATATCCGTCATAGGATAATAATGCGGCTGGTCAATATTAATGGCAATAAAGTCGGCTTTCATGCCGGTGCGCAGCTTGCCGATCGTTTGCTCCTGGCCGATTGCTTTAGCGCCGTATACCGTCCCCATCTTCAGCGCTTCCAGCGCAGGCACAACCGTCGGATCGCCGGAAGTTCCTTTATGCAGCAGAGCGGCAGCATTGATCTCCTGGAACAAATCCAGATTGTTATTGCTGGCCGCACTGTCTGTGCCAAGCGATACCGTAATGCCGGCTTTCAGCATATCCGGAACACGTGCAATACCGCTGGCCAGCTTCAAGTTGCTGATCGGGTTATGGGACACCGCAACTCCCCGTTCTGCGAGCAGCGCGATTTCTTCGTCGTTTAGATGAACGGCATGGGCAACAAGCGAAGGGCGGCTGAAAAAGCCGAGTTTGTCCAGATGCTCTACCGGACGGGTGCCATAATCGCGGACATTTTGCTCGACTTCGGCTAATGTTTCCGACATATGGGTATGCAGCGGCAATTGATAATCATGGGCCGCCTGCACAAACCGCTCAATATAAGCCGGCGGGCATGTATACGGCGCATGGGGCGAAATCATCGTTGTAATACGGCCGTCCGCTTTGCCGTTCCAGTCGCGGGCAAAAGCAATCGCTTCGCTTAGCTTCGCTTCCTGCACCTCCGGCGGGCATAAGCCAATTACGCCGCGCGTCAAAACGCCGCGAATGCCGGATTGTTCCGTCACCTGTGCAACCTGGTCCATCCGGTCGTACATATCCACAAATGCGGTTGTGCCCGACTTCAGCATTTCCGCAACCGCAAGCGCGGTGCCCGCTTTTGTATCCGCATCAACATATTTGGCTTCCATCGGCCACATTTTTTGCTCCAGCCACACTTGCAGATTCTGGTCATCCGAATACCCGCGGAGCAGCGACATCGCTGCATGTCCATGCGTATTAATTAAGCCCGGCATAAAAGCCAATTTGCTGCCGTCCAAACGTTCCGTATCGTCCGGCAGCCCGGCTGGAGGCTGTTCCCCCAAATAAGTGATCCGGTCGCTTGATACGACCATATGTCCACGGAAAGACGGTTTATCGCTGTCCATCGTTATAAACAGCCCGTTTTCAATCCACAACTGACTCATTCCGTCTTGCTCCTCTCATTTTCCAAATAAAACGCCAAGCTAAGCAGCTCTCTTGTAAAATCGGCGTAATGCACTCGAATTTCGTCCGGCACTTTCAGCACTGCGGGAGCAAAATTTAAAATGCCTTCGATTCCCGCTTCAACAAATTGATTGGCGACGCTTTGCGCAGCATCGTCGGGAACGGTAATGATGCCGATGCGGATATACTGCTCTTCCACGGTCTGTTTCAGTTCGCTCATCGGCTGAACGGTCAGATTGTTGATTTGAGTACCGATTTTGTTCGGATGTTGATCGAACACCGCCACAATCTTCAAGTTGTTATCCCGCGAATATTTATTATAGTTGCAAAGGGCATGCCCGAGATTGCCTGTGCCAACGAGCGCAACGTTAATCGTCTGGTTGAGCTTTAATATGTTGCGGATGTTCCCGATCAAATTTTGAACGTCATATCCGACGCCCTTGCGTCCAAAGTCGCCAAAGTAAGCGAGGTCTTTGCGGATTTGCGCAGGGTTAAGCCCAAGCAAGTCGCCAAGCTCCTGAGAGGAGACGGTTTCGACATCTCGCCGGTCCAATTCATGCAGCAGCTGCAAATACGTCGGCAAACGCCGGACGACCGCCTCCGATATTTTCTCCTGCTTCATTTGCGATCATCTCCTCACGTCAGCCATTCGCGTATACGGGGTACCATTTGCTCTGTAAACATCGACTCAATTTTAGGTCCTGGCAGTGAATACAAGAAATGTTTGCCGTAATACGCGTCGATGACTCTTGTATCGTACAAAAGCACAATTCCTTTATCCTCCGAAGTGCGGATCAATCTGCCGAATCCTTGCTTAAACCGGATGACGGCTTGCGGGATCGACAGCTTCATAAACGGATTTTGCTTCTGCTGCTGGAGCAGCTCCGATTTGGCTTCCACAAGCGGATGGTTTGGAGGCTGGAAAGGAAGCCTTACAATCGCCAAGCAAGTGAGCGCTTCGCCCGGAATATCGACGCCTTCCCAAAAAGAGCTTGTGCCGAGCAAAATCGACTTCGGATTTTGCGTAAATCGTTTGGTCAGCTTCGTCCGGTTGCCGCTGTCAATTCCTTGTCCGATCACTTGAATGCCGCTCGCTGTAAGTTTTTGCTTTAACGGATCATAAATCTGCTTCAGCATCCGGTAGGACGTAAACAGCACAAGCATGCGGCCGCCCACTTCTTCTGCCGCTGAGGCAAGCGAATCAATAAGCATTTCATTGAATTGCGGATCACCTGCAGCCCCTCGGAGCGACGGGAAATTGCGCGGCACGATTACGAGCGCCTGCTCCCGGTAATTAAACGGCGAGGGCAGCTGAACCGTCCGCAGCCGTCCGGATTGTTCATATCCGTCAAGGCCTAGCTGTTCCGATACGTATTGGAATGACTTTTGCACAGATAAAGTAGCGGATGTAAGCACAATGCTGTCTTTAACGTCAAAAAAATACTGCTGCAGCTGGCTGCTGACATCAACCGGTGCGCCGTACATATGAATCGAACGGTATCTGTACGTAGTGCTTGCCTCCAGCCAGTATACATGCGATTTGGATTCCATCTTCATAAAGATGCGCAAGTCGTCTTTGACTCTGACCAAATCGCGGACAGCGCCGTTTAAGTCCGTAATTAAAGCTTGGGTGGCGTTGTCGTCCATTCGCTCTTTAATGTCGCCCAGCATTTTTTCCATCGTTTTGACGGAGGCGCTAAGCTCGGTATGCAGATTGTTTTCGATCGTCAGCGCATCATCCCAGCCGGATGGCATTTGCTCTGCACGCAAACGGTATACCGTCTGCCCGTTTTCCCCGTTATGGTCAGCCCCTGCCGCTCCCATAAAGCTGTACAGCATTTCAAACAGCTTATCCCATTGCTCCTTCATATCATTGAAGGCCGGGATAAGCGTATCAATGGTCTCGATCCATGCTTGCGAACGGTCATCCAATTCGCCGGACAAGCGGATGCGGAGCGAATGCAGCAGCCCGGTCCGGCTGTCTTTGTACAAACGTGCAATGGCTTGCGTTAACGTAAAATAAGATAATTGCATGCCCAAATGTTTGCCGGCTACCTCTTCCACATGATGGGCTTCATCCACGATCAAATGATGATAAGTCGGCAGCAACCGATGGTCGGCCTGAATATCGGTGAACAACATCGAATGGTTCGTAATGCAAACATCCGATATGGTTGATTCATGTTTCGCACGATGATAATAACAACGCTTAAACCACGGGCAGGCGCGGTTCAGGCATGAATCGGAGTCGCTGGCTACCGTTGACCAGAATTCGCCGCCGCGATTGCCGAGGTTCAGCTCCTCTTGATCGCCTGTTTCCGTTTCGCCAAGCCATACGATCATTTGAGCAGCCGTAAGCGAATCCTCGACCGGAGATGCCATATCATTGGTATTAACTTTCCCTTCAAACTTCCTGAGGCATAAATAGTTGCCTCTGCCTTTAAAGATGGATGCCCGAAACGGAAACGGCAATATATCGGTCAAAAGCGGGATATCCCGCTGCCTGAGCTGTTCCTGCAAATTAATGGTATGCGTGCTGACGACGATTTTTTTGCTTTCTTTTATCCCATAATACAAAGATGGAATTAAATAGCCCATCGACTTGCCCGTTCCTGTACCGGCTTCAATCAGCAGATGGGAATCATTTTGCAGCGATTCGTATACTTCACGGAACATCTGGGTTTGGGCAGGCCGTTCCTCATATCCGTTAAAACGGGCCTCAAAACTTTGTTTCACCTGCTCCAAATATTGCTCAAACGATACTCCCTCAAGCGGATTGGGATCATCCTCCGAACGCGCAGGCTCTTCATCCATCCACTCTCCGGCTTTCAGTGCAAATTGGTTAAAATAAGTATAGGCGTTCGTATCGACTGCGGTTCGCTGCTCCGCTTCGTATGTCGTAATCTGCACAAACCAGCCGAGATCCGTACTATTGTCTAAAAGCAAGGAAAGCCGCTGCAGCGTAAGCAGTGGCAAATTCCTTAATTTTGTAACCAGTTCCGCGAACAGCTGCGCTGTTGCCAGCGCATCGCTGTCCGCTTGATGGTGATTGTCATGTGCGATGCCAAATAGTTCGGTTACGGCGCCTAACTGGTAGGTCGATATCGACGGGTGCAAAAACTTCAGCATGTCGATCGTATCCAGTCTTCGTCCGCCAAACGTATGATAACCGGCTTTGTCGAGCGCCTGATTTAAAAATCCGGCATCAAAACCGACGTTATGCGCGACCAGTACAGCATCGTCCAGAAGCGGTATGAGTTTTAACAGCACATCCTCCACGGCAGGGGCATCTGCCACCATTGAAGCGTCAATTCCCGTCAGCTGCGTGATGAAAGGAGGAATTGCAATGTTTGGCCGGACGAATGAGCTGAAGCTGTCAATCATCTCAAGTTCATCGTTCAGCAGCACGAGGCCAACCTGCAATATTTCATCGTCGGCGCTATGCCCTGTCGTTTCTAAATCCAATACAGCAAATTTCATCCATTCCCGATCCTCTCACAAACAGCATAACTCGGTACTCCCGAAAAATAACGATAATTGCTGCGGCGATTCTTTACATGACCTCAAGTTGCTGAGGGAGTCCGTAAAGTCCGGAAACACCTCATACGCCTTCATAAAAAGTTTCTCCGCGTAATCCAGATTCAGCCGAATCGCCTGAATACATCCTAGTGCATTATAGCCTAAAGCCTTCCACTTCGGAAAGTCGGTTAAGGAAACAAGCATCACAAAATGCCGGTGCGCTTCGTTCCAGTTTTGCAAATGCATATACGTCATTCCCAAATAAAGGCGAATCAAATTGCTTTCCGGGCTTCCCGCTTCGGCCTGCTCAAAATAATGAGCCGCTTCCTTAAACATAAATAATTTATAATAACCTTGACCGACCGTAAACGATTCAGCAGTTCCTTCCGGGAGCGGAAGCGTATCGCCGCCCGCAGAAGGTACCGGATAAACCGGCTGCCAGACAGAATCGGTCTGCTGCGCCGCTTCCGCAGCGCTTATGCTGCTCAACATTTCGCTCCATGCAGGCGCAAGCTCCGCAGAAGCTTCCATTTGCTGCTGCCCGCAAGAATCCGGGCAAGCATCCGGACCTTGGCCGCGGTAAACATCATTGAAGTCGGACATTTTCTCTTCAAAAACCAGCCATTGTTCAATCAAGCTGTCGCTGGTCTGCTTCAGCATCGCCAGCTGTTCTTCAAGCATTGCTTTCTGCTCGGGCGTTGACGAGTTGTACTCCTGTATAATTTGATCCAATGTTTCATTCATGACTGCAAATAAATGATGGAACATTCCGCATCCCGCCTTCGCCAAAGATTGAGGATTGTTTATGCTCATTCTTTGTTTCGGCCCGGGATTTCATACTTCCAGCCAGCCGTTACATAACGGCGGATAGTTTAAGCTTTGTACCCTTCTTACAGAATAGTGGCATGGATTTCTTCCGTCAAGTTTTGCAGCGGACGGTTGTTTTTATCCAATATCGTAATGACGGGTTTATGCGTTTGCGCTTCTTCGTTCGACATGACTGCATATGAAATAATAATGACTGTATCTCCAGGCTGCACCAATCTTGCTGCCGCTCCGTTCAAACAAATGACACCCGATCCTCTTTCTCCCGTTATGACATAGGTTTCCAGACGGGCGCCATTGTTGTTGTTAACGACTTGAACTTTTTCGTTTTCAAGCAAATCGGCTGCATCCATCAAATCTTCGTCGATCGTAATGCTGCCGACATAATTCAAATTGGCTTCCGTTACCGTCGCCCGATGCAGCTTCGATTTCATCATCGTTCTATACATGTGTATTAACCTCCAAAAGTAAGCAAGGTATTGTCAATCAACCTTGTTGTGCCGAATTTGACTGCAAGCGCCAATATAAGCGGCGAAGAGCCGGATATCGGGTCATTTGCCGGCACTTGCTCCAAACGCGGATACGTAAGCAGCTCCACATAATCTATTTCCGCTTGCGGAACAGATGTAATGTGATTTTGTACACGCTGCAACAATTCGTTTGGCGTTAATTTACCCTCATCGAGCCACTTTTTGGCCAGCTCAAGCGACTGCGACAATACAACCGCCTGCTGCCTTTGCTCCGCCGATAAATAAACGTTGCGCGAGCTTAATGCCAGGCCGTCCGGCTCCCGGACAATCGGGCAAGGAACAATTTCCACCGGGAAGTTTAAATCGTCAACCATTTGCTGTACGACCGCAACCTGCTGAGCGTCTTTCATCCCGAAATAAGACCGGTCCGGCTGAACCAGATGAAACAGTTTCCCGACAACCAGCCCAACGCCGTCGAAATGGCCGGGGCGCGAGGCCCCGCATAAACGTTCTGTCACTTGGCTGACCGTCACTTTGGTCAACGGCCGGTTCGGATACATTTCCTCCACTGAAGGCAGGAATACGGCATGCACGCCGGATGCTTCCGCCAAAGCCAAATCTCTTTCCTCATTGCGCGGATATTTATCCAAATCTTCGTTTGGCCCGAATTGCATCGGATTAACAAAAATGCTGAGTACGGTAAAGCGGTTTTCCTTGGTTGAGCGGCGCAGCAGGCTTGCATGCCCTTCGTGCAAATAGCCCATTGTCGGGACAAAACCGATCGTCTCGCCTTCTGTCAGTTCACGTTTAAATTTGCTGACAGCAGCTTTCAGCTCAGGAATGGTTCTGCACAAAATCACGTGTAGCTGCCTCCTCTTTTTTCGTTCCGGATTGATCGGCAGCATCCGCAGCCGAAACCGAACCGCCATACAAGCTGCCAACCGTATCCGTGCCGGATGTAACGGCTCCGAATACATTTTCCTCGGCAGGGAATGTTTCATTTTTCACATCGCTTACATAACTGCTGATCGCGTCACGAATCGTTGTGCCGATGTCTGCGTACGTTTTGACAAATTTTTTATCATAATAAGGCGATGAATATTTCAATATATCGTGGAAAACAAGCACCTGGCCGTCACATTCGCGTCCAGCTCCGATACCGATAACCGGAATGGACAATTCTTTTGTAATGGCTGCGGATATCGGTTCCGTAACCAGTTCCACCACAACTGCAAACGCTCCGGCTTCTTCGAGCGCTTTCGCGTCCTCAATCAGCTTTTGCGCTTCTTTTTGGATTTTATAACCGCTGAGCTGATGAACCGATTGCGGCGTTAAGCCGATGTGGCCCATTACCGGAATGCCGGCCCGCACAAGCGCCGATACTTCAGCCGCGATATCTTTGCCGCCTTCCAGCTTGAGCGCCTGCGCCCCGCCTTCCTGCATCAGCCGGGCAGCATTGCGAAGCGTAGTCTCACGGCCGATACCGTATGTCATAAACGGCATGTCGGTGACGATAAACGTGTCTTTCGCCGCTCTGGCTACGGCACGCGTATGGTATATCATGTCCTCGAGCGTTACCGGAATTGTCGTGTCATACCCGAGCACAACATTGCCCAAAGAGTCGCCCACCAAAATCAGGTCAATTCCCGCTTCTTCAGCCAGCTTGGCGGACGGGTAATCGTAAGCCGTCAACATCGAAATCCGTTTGTGCTCCTGCTTCATCTTCTTCAACCCAGCTATCGTTAGACGTTTCCTCATCATGCTTCATCCCCTTCGTTTGTTTAGGATAAACACAAAAAAACCTTTTAGCCGCCGCTAAAAAGGTTCCGGTCTGAAAGGAAACGTGTGCGTTTGTAAATCATAAGGCAGGAAAAATATTCCACCTTATTTCGACGCGAATCGCGTGCCGCATCCATATGCGCACACGTGGCGTGTTCCTCTGTCTCGGTCCCTACGGCTCAGAGCAGAAATATAAGGTTCATTTACCCTCTATTGCTTACAACCAGCTCCAGTGCAGCTCCATTTCGGATACCGCCTGTTTTCCTATCATAGCAGAAACCTTCCGCGGCGTAAACGGATTCACGCGGAAGGTTCGCCCATATCGGCAGAAAATACAACAGCGCGCGTGCCGTCGGATTGTTCCACAATAATTGCGCCGCTGCTGTGAAGGCCTACCGGTACCCCTTCCACCACGCCTTGCGGTGTAATTAATACAGCCGGACGATGAAGCGAAACCGACAACGCTTCCCAAAGCGCCGCAATTTTCTCGAAGCCTTCCCGTTGATAAAGCCAATAAAGCTGTTCCCATTCCTCCATAAAATCGGCAATAATGGCCGTCCGGTCATATACCGTGCCCGATTGTATCCGGAGTGAGGTCGCTTTAGCCAGCATCTCTTCCGGATAATCTCCGGTTTCCAAATTCGCGCTTATGCCGATGCCGGCGATAACATACCGCAGCCGTTCATCCTCCGCTGCTGACTCAAGCAGTATACCGCTAATTTTTTTGCCGTTAATTTGCAAATCATTTGGCCACTTGATGCCGATCTGCAGCCCTGTTACGCGCGTCAAGCTTCTGCATAAAGCTACCGCTGTAACAAGGGTCAATTGGGGAGCAAAATGAATCGGCACCTGCGGTCGAAGCACCATGCTCATCCAAATGCCTTTGCCGGAAGGAGATACCCATTCTCTCCCCATCCGGCCACGGCCTTTCACCTGCTGCTCGGCAATGACAAGCGTGCCTTCCGGAGCATCTTCTTCCGCCAACGCGCGCGCAATTTCCTGTGTGGAATCCACTTCATCCAGTAGCGTAACGGAGCGGCCGAAGCTCCGCGCCTTATTCCGCTCCGCAAGCTCTTCTTCCGATAAACGGTCAGGCTTGTACACCAGCTTGTAGCCAAGCTTTCGCGACGCTTCGAACTGGTATCCTAATAGCTCCAGCTTGCGGATTTGCTTCCAGACGGCTGTCCGGCTTACATGCAATTCCTGGCTGATGGCTTCGCCGGATACGAACTGGCCGTCCCGCTCTTCAAACAGCTCCAGCAGTTTATGGTTGTCCATCGTTATTTAACCTTCCTCTGCATTCCATATTTCAGCGCGCTCCAGCAGCCGCTGCCGATTGTTGGCCAGTTGTCCGCAAGCCACCTCGTATAGCAAACGCTCCAGCCACTGACCCGTCCACGGGCCGGGCTTGCGATCCATCCGCTCGGACAGCTGCCTGCCGTTAATGTCTAATTGTTTCACGCTAAAGACAGGCATCTCGTTCAGCCATTGTTTGAAACGGCTGGCAGCCGCTCTCTCAACGCTTATGGCGCCTGCCTCATTCATGGAGAGCCAGCAGGATGCGGTTGCTTCACCGTATCGGAGCACGATGCCGATCCAGCTTTCACGCAGCTTAGCAGGTTCACGCGCCGTTCCGAGCAAGCGAAGCGCCTCCTGGTGAACAGCCAGCACCCCCGCGGCATGCGTGTGGCGGCTGCCTGAGAAACGAAGCGTCTTCATCGCAGCCGCTGCTTCTTCAAGCGTCAACCCCATATGAATGAGCAAAGCAGCCCAGCGGTCATCCAATTCCGCCAGCCTGTCCACTGCTTCTATTGCTTCCGCATGCCGGCCTAATCTATCGGGATGCGCTGCGGCGGCATCCAGCACTGCGACTACGGCCGCCGGCAGCGGTTCTTTCACATGATGGAGCAGCCCGCTGCGGGCAAGCAGCCAAAAAGCAATAGCCGGCGATGAGCCGGCTATCATTTTGTCGAGCTCCATCCGTACCCGCTCCATCGCAATATGCTTCAGCAATTCACGTTGCTTCAGCAGCGCTTTCCACGTGCCAAACGTAGGCCTGAAACGGAATTCCGCCGTAAAGCGGATCATGCGCAGCATGCGAAGCGCGTCCTCTTCATAACGCGTCTCCGCGTGCCCGACACAACGGACAATTCCGTTCTTCAGATCATCCATGCCGCCAAACGGGTCCACCACCGTACCATCCGACCGCAAGGCGATAGCGTTAAACGTCAAGTCTCTCCGGAGCAAGTCCCCTTCCAGGCTCGAAATAAACGTAACCGATTCGGGCTTGCGGTGTTTGGCGTATACGGACTCTTCCCGGAATGTCGTAACTTCATAAGCCATCTCGCCGTGCAGCACGGTAACCGTCCCATGCTGGATGCCGGTCGGGACGGTACGCTCGAACAGTTCCATCACCTGCTCCGGCTTGGCCGATGAGGCGATGTCGACATCCGTGATCGCACGTCCAAGCAGCGTATCTCTAACACAGCCGCCAACAAATACAGCTTCGTAGCCGCCCGCAGCAAGCCGGTCCATTACGGGCAGCGCTGCGGACATTTGTTCAGGCAATGCGATTCGCATACCATTCCCCTTCTCTGCCAGCCGCTGCCAAACCTACAGGCTTATTCAGCGCAAGTGGCAAGCGGCATATCCGCTTCAATACCAAGCACCCGGTAATAGATGCTTTCGTATTGGCTTGTAATCGTATCATTGCAAAATTCAGTCCGCGCACGATGAATACATGCCTGCTTCATTTTGTCATGGAGCGCATCATCGGTAAGCAGCTTCTCCGCATAAAGAGCCATGCCGTCTACATCGCCGATCGGGCTTAAAAAGCCGGTTTCGCCATGCGTCACAAGCTCCGGAATGCCGCCTGCGTTAGAACCAATCGTCGGCACGCCGCATGCCATCGCTTCAAGCGAAACAAGGCCGAAGCTTTCCTTTTCCGAAGGAAGCAGCACCACATCCGCAAGCGAAATCACTTGTGCGACATCCTCCTGCTTGCCTAAGAAATGCACCTTATCTTCCAGTCCCATGGAGCGGATTTTACATTGTATTTTGGTCAGTTCCGGTCCTTCGCCGACAAGTAGCAGTTTTGACGGCAGCCGCTCCGACACTTTCGCGAAAATATCAATGACGTCCCCTACCCGCTTCACAGGGCGGAAGTTGGAAATATGCATCAAAATTTTCTCGTGCGGAGCCGCATAGTCGCCGCGCAAAGCCGCAACGTCGCGCGGGTAATAAACCCGTTTATCGACAAAGTTATACGTCAAGTCGATTGGCGCCGTAATGTCCAGCAGCTGTCTCGTTTCTTTAATCAAGTCGCCGGAAACCGCCGTTACCGCATCGCTTTCATTAATCGCCAGCCTGATCAGATCTTTAAGCGATTCGTCCTGCGCAAGCACCGTAATATCTGTGCCGTGCAGCGTCGTTACTGTCTTCAGGCCATCGCCCGCCATTTGCTTCGCAATATAGGCGCACACCGCATGCGGAACCGCATAATGGACATGCAGCAAATCAAGCTCCTGCATTTTGGCGACCTGCGCCATTTTGCTGGCTAGCGACAGATCATAAGGCGGATAACGGAACACATAATAGTCGTTCACTTCCACTTCATGAAAAAAAATGTTTTTATGGAAATGTCCAAGCCGGAACGGAATGCTATGTGTAATAAAATGAATTTCATGTCCGCGCTCAGCCAGCAGTTTGCCTAATTCTGTAGCCACAACGCCGGATCCTCCCAAGGTCGGATAACAGGTTATTCCGATCTTCAGCTTCTTGGCCATCTGTTCAGCCCCTTTCAGTCAGCAATCCCTTACGTCTAAATCTATTCAAGAAATGGCTGTACACATTTGTGAATGTTCTGATTGTTATTATGATAGAAAAAATGAAACCGGATGCGGGCGTTTCACCGCAAATCCTTCTGCAAAACCGGTGCCATAGGTTTGACCCAGCAGCATATCCCTTGCTTCTACCCGTTGAATATAGCGGTCCGTAAGCGGAGTCGCTACGCTGCCTTCGCCTAATGAGAACTGTGAACGGTATGCAAGCAAAGACTGCCGCTTCGTTTCCATCTGTTCGGAAATATCCACAACAAGCGAAACGTCCTTCGCATCGTTGATGTAGTAATAAATCAGCTGTTCTACGGTAACAGGCGGCAGCTCCGGCATATAACGGCGCAGCTTTGCGTTAAACACCGCTTCTTCCACAAGCTTGCTGCAAGCTACATGGTCAGGATGCCGGTCCTCCCAATAAGGCGCAAATACAATACGGGGCCGATGCCTCCTAATTTCGGCAACAATCGCATCGATATGCTCGCGGCTGTAAACAAGTCCCCGGTCCGGAAGCTGTAGATTCGTTCGTGCATATAGACCGAGCACCGCAGCGGCTGAGGCAGCTTCCTGCTGCCTCAGCTCTACGGTGCCGTTTGATGACATCTCTGCTTGAGTCAAATCACAAACGCCTACGCGCAAACCTTTTGCCGTATGCTTCGCGATTGTACCGGCCATTCCGATCTCGGCATCATCCGCATGGGCTCCAAATACTAATATGTCAAGCATTAGGAAGGTTCTCCCGGTTTGTATTTATGTACAAGCTCCCGCCATCCGAAATCGCCGCGTTCCAGCGATTTGACCAGCAACTCGGCAGTTGCCACATTGGTTGCGACAGGGATTCCCTGTACATCGCATAACCGGAGCAGCGCCGTAATATCCGGCTCATGCGGCTGCGCCATCAGCGGATCGCGCAGAAAGATGATCAAATCCATCTCATTTTGCGCAACTAACGCGCCAATTTGCTGGTCGCCGCCAAGCGGGCCGGACATAAAGCGATGAATGTTCAAGCTCGTTCTTTCCATAATTCGAAGGCCGGTTGTACCGGTCGAATAAAGTGTATGCGGCACAAAGACATGCTCGTATGCCGTCACAAAATTTACCATCTCATCTTTTTTGCGGTCATGCGCGATAAAAGCAATTTTCAACCCCATCGATGATTCCCCCTGTTAGTCCATCAGATGCTCAAAGCCATAAATTAAGCCGGCGTATGTCATCACTTTTTTGACAGCAAGATTGACACCCGGCATATAACCTGCCCGTTCATACGAATCGTGGCGGATTTTAAGCGTTTGGCCGTATCCGCCGAAAATAACTTCCTGCTGGGCGAACACGCCCGGCAAACGAACGCTATGTATACGGAAACCGTTATAGTAACCTCCGCGCGCCCCTTCAATCGTTTCTTCCTCGTTCGGATTGCCTTGGCGCAGCTCCTGTCTCACTTGCGAAATCAGCTCGGCGGTTTTGATCGAAGTGCCGGAAGGCGCATCCAGCTTCTGATCGCCGTGATATTCGATAATTTCTACATGAGGCATATATTTGGACGCTTCCGCCGCAAATTTCATCATTAGAATAGCGCCGATCGAGAAATTCGGAGCGATAAGCCCGCCAATCCCTTTTTCCTTACACAGCTTGTCCAGCTGTTCAATTTGCTCCGGCGTCAGCCCGGTTGTCCCGATAATCGGGCGCACGCCGTATCGGATAGCCGTGCTGGTGTTATGATAAGCGGCCGCGGGAACCGTGAAGTCAACCATAACATCTGCGCCCGAGTGTTCCAGCGCTTCCTCGATAGTTGCGCTGACGGTGACGCCAGTATTCGGCTTGCCAACCAAGGCGCCGGCGTCAATGGCTCCTGCTGAAGGAGAAACAGCAGCAACCAGCTGCAGCGCTTCATCCTCCAGCACCATTTTGACAACTTCGCGCCCCATCCGGCCGGCAGCGCCAATAACCGCTACTTTAATTGTGGAAGACATCTACCATCACCTTTTCCCTTTTCCAAGTTGTTCATTCTTCGCCTGCTGCCGCAGCTTCCGCTTCAAATCCGCAAACAGCCTGCGAGCCGCGGAGTGCCCGTAATCGAGACGCAACGCTTCCCTCGCGCTTGCTGCCGCTTCCTCCAGCCGGCCTTGCTCCGAATAAGCTAAAGCAAGCATATACCAGGCTTCGAAGCTGATCGGATCCCGCTCCGACGCCAGCTTGAGCAGCATAACAGCCCCATCCAGATCAGGCGGCTGCTTGTTTAAGCGCTTATCCGCCTCCATAACAGAGAGCTTTGCTTCAATTGTACTCCAATAATAAAGATACTCTTCGTTATTGGGTTCAAGCTCTACCGCTCTTGCCGCATATGTTTTGGCTTTCTCCCATTTGCCGCTGCGGGCGCAGGAAACTGCGCATCTGTGGCAATAACCGGCGTTGCCCGGCTCGGCCGCGATCGCTTGCTCGAACCAATAAATCGCTTTTTCAAAATCAGCGTTCAATATATAGTCGTAAGCCTTTCGAATGCAGGCTTCCCCGTCCATGCGCCCATCCTCCTTGTACACAGGTTGATGGTACAGCATATGACGAGGCGTGTTTTACGGTTCGATGTTTTTTCTTGTCCAGCGGTTTGCATCGCGGGTATTAAATTTATGCATCACTTTATCGTGAGCTTCCGTCAAATCAATGCCCAGCGAATTCGCAAAGCAAGAGAGCAGGAACAAAATGTCGCCGAGTTCCATTTCAACGGAATTATCCGCCTCATCCGCTTTTTTTGGTTTTTCTCCGTAAAAGTGGTTAATTTCGCGAGCGAGCTCGCCGACCTCTTCACTCATGCGGGCCATGAGCGCTAGAGGACTGAAATAACCTTCCTTAAACTGGGAGATATAGTCGTCAACTTCTTTTTGTATCTCTTTAAGTGATTTATCCGCCATTAAAAGTAGGTCCCTTTCCTCTATGTAATGGAGAGTAACTGAAGCGCAAACCCGAATTGTCTCTATAACGCAACGTGTTTGTCGCGTTAGCGCAAATCCTGTTTGTCGCGTTAGCGCAAATCGTGTTTGTCGCAAAGTGTAAACTCCTGTTTATTGTTGTTCACAGCGTATTCATTCATATGTTATCGCAAAGGCGCTTTGAAAACAATGTTTTTTCCCAAAGCTGGATACGCTATAGAATAAGGCCCGATTGTGGCAAAGGGACTATTCAATCTATCCATAAGGAGATCAGCCCATGGCATCTTCCATTGTAAAACAAGCCCGCAGTTTGCTTCCGATCCTGCTGGGCACATGCATATACGCTTTCGGGCTCCATTATTTTGTTCTCCCAAACCAACTGATGGAGGGCGGCGTAACTGGCATTACAATATTGCTTCATTATGCGTTTGGCTGGCCCCTGTCGATTACGACGCTGCTGCTGAACATTCCGCTTTTTGTCGTCGGCTGGAAAATGCTCGGCCGGCAGGATATGGCGTACACACTCGTTGGCACGATCTCGTTGTCCTTTTTTTTATGGATAATGGAGCGAATGATCGGAAAAGGCTGGATTACCACCTTTCACACAACCCAGGATTATATTCTTGCTTCTTTATATGCGGGCGTGTCTCTGGGCTCAGGGCTTGGCATCGTATTCCGTTTTGGCGGCACGACTGGCGGGGTCGATATTATTGCGCGAATTGTTTCCAGATGGAAAGGGATAAGCATGGGGCAGTTTATTTTGGCGATGGACGGCATCATTATCGGGCTGGCCCTGTTTTTTATTCCGATTGAAAAAGTGCTGTATACGCTAGTTACCGTCTTTATCGCATCGAAGCTGATCGACTTCATTCAAGAGGGGGCTTATTCGGCCAAAGCGTTTACAGTTATTACGAATGCAGGACGGGAAATAGCCGCCAAAGTGACCGAGGATATGGAACGGGGCGTAACGCTGCTGCCGGCAAAAGGAGCTTTCTCCGGCAATGAAAAGGAGATCGTCTACTGCGTCATTCAAAGGCAGGAAATCCGCCGAATGAAATCGATTATACGCAGTATCGATCCCCGTGCTTTTATTGTCATAAGCGAAGTGCATGATGTGCTGGGCGAAGGTTTCTCCGAAACATAACGGTCAGCGAAACGGCTTGATACCGTAAGGCTGCTGCTTATATTTGCGGTAACCGGCAAACGCAAGCACTCCCATAATAAAAGCGCCCAGCAGCAAAATCCAGCTGATCGGATTGCCGGTGTGAAGCGGTGCAATAGCAGGGAGCGGCTCCGCGGCTGCCGTTCCTTCGAACAAGCCCGTTAAGGAGACGGACAGCTCGTCAATGGAACGCCCTATCCATTCCGGCGACGCATGGTTGCCTATTCCGGCATCCAGCAATGTTGTCGTGTAAGCAAGACGCCGCTTTAGATCAGCAATTTTTTCCGGATCCTGCTGCAAGCTCGCCGCCGCTTCAATTCGATCTAAATGCACCGCAAACGAATCTATAGCGCCTCTTGCCGACAAGGCACCGGCGCCGTCATTGCGGCTCCAGGCTTTTTTGACGCGGTCAAGATCGTCCCGCATAACCGCTTCATACGAGTACCATAGCGGGGCTTCCGGATGGATTAGCGCGTCTCCTGCAAGCTGAATGCGGGCGGCATCTGTCAGCCAATCGGTGCTAGCGCTGTTTCCGGCAAGCGTTTTTTTAATGTCAGCCGCGCTTTGTTCAATTAGATTCCAGCCGTCGGATTGTCCCGGATGATTTGTTTTTAAGCTAACAGCCATATTTTGCAACTGCTGAATATTGATATAACCGGCTTGCCGGTTGGATTGTTTGGCTGCATCATACAAGGCGTCCGCCAGTCTGGCGAACTTGTCCGACGCTGCATCTTCAGAGGCGGTGCGGCCTGTGCCGGCTGCATGAGCCCAAACCGATGCAACAGAGCTAATAGTTAGTACAACACAAATGATTGCTGGCACAATTACTCGTTTAAACATGGACATCCCCCATAGTCACTCTATGAAGGGATGTCCTTTGTTAGACCTTTCAATCCAGGTTGTTATTTATTTTAAAGCTTACGATGCTTTTCTTCTTTCTTTAGCCATTCTCACGCCAACCGCTATCATGCCAGCTGCAAAAGCAAATACAGTAAGCCCGTATGTGTAAGCTTGCACCGCAGGGAGATCATCGTAAAGCTGCTCGGCCAGCCATGGGAACACGCCGTATGTATAGTCTACCGTATCGTTAATAAACAGCCACGCTGTTCCGATCGTAACCGCATAAGCTCCCGCCTTCATAAACCGCGCATACAGAAGCACTTCAATCGCCATAGCCAAATGCGAAACACACAGCATGTACTGCTGCCATTCAACTTCTGCGCCTTGCCATGCACCTGCTACAATCATCGAGACGGCCCATACGCCGTATTTGACCGAACAAACGATAGCTAGTCCTTCTATCAGCTTTCGTATTGCCAGAGCAAGCGGGCTGACCGCAGCGGAAGGATAGAGCAAATAAATAAGCGATAACGTAAAAAACAAACTTGCTGTCGGGCTGTCAGGAACAAATACAAGCTGCCAAAGCGGATTTTCTTCCAAAGTAAATTCGAGCTGATTGCCGTACCAAATATAGCCGTATATCGTACCCCCTAAATTCACTAACAATAACAGCCATAAAAAACCCCGGTTCAACAAAAAGTGGCGGCTCCAAAAATATGAGATTGGTGGCAAAATCCTCTTCTCCTTCGATAAGTTCTCTTCTTCAGTACATACGAATTCAGCCCGCTTGTCAAGCTGATGCCCGGCTCCGCATCGTATGAAACCTGCCAGCATCTGTGAATAAAAAGAACCTGGCCTTTGTCGGGACAGGTTCCGTTACATTTATTCAGTTGCTGCCTTTTGCTTCGACAGCCAGGTTGCAAGCTGTGCGATCTCAGCATCTGACAGTTGGCCTTTAAATGACGGCATTCCGCCTCGGCCATTCGTAATTGTCGTTGCAATCTGCTCTTGCGTCAGCCGGTCGCCAACTCCGGTCAGAGCCGGAACTACCGGAGGTGTTCCGTTCAAGTCCGTCGCATGGCAGCTGACACAGTTTGCCTTTTTCACAATTGCCATTGCCGGATCGTTCGGATCCACAATTGCTGCTTTTTTCTCTTCCGTTGTTCCTTTATTGACGCTTGGAGCAGGCTGCCCTTTCTCGGCCGCTTCTCTAGCTTTCTCTTCGCGTTCCACCGATTCCGGCCGGGTATTCGTTGCCTCCAGCTGACCTTGGTAATGGTGCCAGGATACCATCGTCAAATAAACGACAGCGATCAAGGACAGAAACATTAGCGAGGATGCTATCGGACGGCGGTAAAACCGGCGCTCTTTGCCCGTATCCAGAAACGGCGCAAGCAACAGGGAACCAAACAAGATGGCCGGCACGGCTACCGTACCTAATACAATGTATTGTTCAGATACATAAGGATATTTCAAAAACTGATACAGGAACAGGAAGTACCAGTCCGGCATCGGTATAAAAGACGCATTCGTCGGATCGGCGGGATAACCGAGAGGTGCTCCCTCAGCCATCGTCCATACAAGAAAGCCGACCAGCACTACGCAGCCAACCATCCATTCCTTCAGCAGGAAGTTTGGAATAAACGCTTCCGACTTCCCGGGGAAAGCAGTGTAGTCAGGCGGCGTCTGCAGCCCTTTGCCTTTTTTGACACGCGAATCTCCGACGTATACAACCTTCTCGTCTGATTTATGTCCATGTGCCACAGGTAATCCTCCCTTCGCTTAAAGTGGTCCCGAAATGCCTTGTCTACGAATCATCAGGAAGTGCGCAGCCAACATAGCGATTAGGGCTCCCGGAAGGAAGAACACGTGAATCGCAAAGAAGCGGGTTAAGGTTTGAGCACCGGTAATATCGCCGCCATACAGAAATGTCCCGATATATGGACCGATATACGGTACCGATTCAGCAATCTGCACGCCAACCTTGGTTGCAAAATAGGCTTTGTTATCCCAAGGAAGCAGATAACCTGTAAAACCTAGTCCAAGCATAATGAAAAAGATGAGCATGCCTACAACCCAGTTCATTTCGCGCGGCGCTTTGTAAGAGCCGGTAAAGAACACACGCAGCGTATGTAAAAACATCATCACGATAACAAGGCTCGCTCCAAAATGGTGCATGCCCCGGACAATTCCCCCGAACGCCACCTTATGTTGAAGGTAGTCAACACTTGCATATGCGTTATTAATGTCAGGCACGTAATACATGGTCAAGAACATCCCCGACAAAATTTGTATGACGGTTATAAAAAACGTCAAGCCGCCAAAGCAATATACAAACGCGGAAAAGTGATGCGCAGGATTGACGTGCTCTGGCACTTCATGGTCTGCAACATCTCTCCACAGCGGCGTAATATCGAGACGCTCGTCCACCCAGTTGTAAATTGATTTAAACATCTGAGCTACGCCCTCCTATCTAAACCCGAGTATTCGATTTAATCGAACCCAAATATACAAAGCCGTTTTCAATTTTTACTTCATATTCGTCAAGCGGTTTTGGTGCAACAGCCAAGTTCTTGCCGTCGACCGTATAACGTGCGCCGTGGCATGGGCAGTTATATTCATGTTTGCCGAGGGTGTTCCACGCGATCGTGCAGCCTAAATGTTTGCAAACAGGAGAAAGGGCAAATATACCATTATCCCCTTTAGTTATGTACGCCGACAATTGCGCATCGCTTTCATACCAGCCGTCTACTTGGTGAACCTTAAAATGAAACACTTGCGGTTCGGAAGTGATTTTCGATTCTTCCACTACTTTCACAAAAGTACTCGCACTCTTTTTTTCCAACAGCGGGTCAACCGCGAACCGGACCATGGGCAGTACAGCACCGCCTACCATAAATGCGGTTGTGCCTCCAAGCGTATATGACAAAAATTGACGCCGGGACATCTCTTTGCGCTGAACCGGTCGATGTGCGGATTCTTGATGTTCGTGGTTACTCATCTTCTGTTCTACCCCCTTTGCCAACCATATATCGTGTCTTGCCACGGGGCAATACACATGACGAACTAGGACATTTCCTATAATATCCTAGCTGACATTTAGCGTCAATATATGGAAGTATCTTTGAATACCTGTAAAAAAAGCGTTTTCTCAATTGGTCAAGATTTTGTCACAATTACACTTGTCTTCCAATTGTTATCCCCAATGACACCTTTAATTATGCAGCTGATTCCTTTAAATCGCTTCCTGATCCATGCCGGAATTCCACAACTCCCGGATCGCCTGCGATACTTCCGCAGCATCAGGCAGCTTGCCGTTATCGGCGGCGGCAATGACCAAATCGGCATGTTCCGGCACAGGCCGGGACAACGGCTTGGCGGTAATTACAATGACGAACTTAAAGCCGGCCGTTTTTAACGATCCGCACAGCTTGTTCACCAAATTGGTTATTTCCTCGCCTCCGTAATGGCATGCCGGGTAGGTCACGATTCGCCCTTTAAACGGAACTTCAACCAAATCCATAATATCCCGAAGCCGTTCCAATTCCTGGGTTGCTTCGTACGGCCGCTCTAAGCCGGTCATTCCAGTTACCGGCAGCAGGCATGTGTCCAAATAAGGCTCCAGCTCGTTCCATTTGCTTTCTTCAATCTCACTGAATTTCACCTCTGCACCTGACCTTTCTTTGCTGCGAACTGTGTCCTATATTACAATCTTTTGATGATTTTGCCAATATAGCGAAATCATTGGATAATGGTTGAATATCAAGCATGTGTGCTTGTATCTTCATACGATGAAAAAAAAGAACTTCTACAGCAGGCTGAAGGGGGCTCCCTCCTGTCTTCCGCAGAAGTTCTTTTGTTTTTATCCGTTTCCTTCGACGCTTTGGGCGTTCAAGCCTTTGACATTAATGTTTGATCTCGTTCAGCTGCTTCGTCAAACGGTAGAACGTATCCTCGTCGCCGGAGGCAAGCGCGTGATCAATGGCCAGGTAGATTTTATCGGTACGATATTTCAGAATCGCGTCATCCAGTATCATCTCGGCAGCTAATGACAGCATCGCTTCATAGGTTACTTTCATTTTATCCAATGGATACCTCCCCCTATCAACCGGCGTTTTAGACCTTCATTTGTTCCGCTTTCGAATCGCTTGTTCCATCTTATTCAACCCATGTCATGTATGTAAGTTCATCCGCCTATGCGGCTCTTCCCGCGCTTGGATGCTGATCGTCTACTCTTTCTTATTATCCGGCATTAATAGCTGATTTTCTTGGTGCTGAAGTCCGGAATAACACCCGATACAATCGCCGCGCCGGCTTTCGTCATCCGGACGACAGTCCCATACGTATCGTGCTCGCCAATTCTGACTAAACCAAGATGCACCATCATCATAATCAGCCTCTGCTCCATAATCGTCTCCGCGCTGTCATAATAATAAGGTTTGATCAGCGGAATAAGCACCTTCCGCAGAGAATCCGTTGTTACCCACTGCTCCGCCAGATGATTCATCCAATGGACTAGCGGCAGAAGATTCGGGATTGGCCCTTTATACAGTTTAAGCCAATGTTTATACAGATGAAGCAGCTCGCCGGGAGGTTTGGATGCCAATCGCTCCTCCCCGGCAGGAGTAACCGTAAGGTTCACCCCGTTTTCTTGAATATATTTGGCATGGCGGCAATAGTCATACAAGAAGCAGAGACGGCTTGGATACGTGTTAAAATGACGGCCGTAGCCAAATCGCCAAGCTCCTTTGGCAGGCAGCTCTTCGCGGATGGACATCCTCTCCAGCAGCTGGTTAATGAAACGCTTATACATAGAACCGTCTGCGGAGAGCTGTACTTCATTATGGTAAACATAATGAAGCAGGGCGTTAATATCATTTTGCAGCAGCTCCTGCTCGTCCCGGTACACCTGCGGATCGCTGGTATAAACCAGCTCCTCTGCAAATCTGCGCTTCAGCGTTTCACGGAAGCGTGTTTTCAAATCAACCGGTACTTGGAACAAATATTTGCCGGGACCGCTAAAGCCGTTAAACAGCCAGCCCTGATGCTTGAAACGGTTAATCATTTCACGCGGGCCGGACTCCGGCTGCACTTCAGCCGTTTTTTTTCGTGTCCGTTTCGTTTTGGCCTGTGGGGCGGCTTGCTCGGGCTGCTGCTGATCCGTTATCCCGAAATAGCTTTGCTGCGCTCTCGCCATCAGTTCTTCCAGGCTAAAGCTTTCTCTCGATTCAAACAGCAGCAAATTTAAAAAACGCAAATCTTCAAGCTTTAAGCCCACGACCTTGGTATCAAATACCTCTTTGCGGCTCACGGTCGAGAGAATGGATTGAATCAACTCGTTTTTGGAGTGGCCGTTGCACTCGCATTGATAAACCTCAGCAATCCGGCTCAGCTGCTTAATATCTGCGTATCCAAGCATATCCGCCAAATTCAAGGGGCACTCTCCTTTCCGCTCCGCTCCTGTTCATCCCTTTCGACTGCTGAAAGCGGCAATGTACTACCATTATGGGAAAATATGCGGATTTTATAACATCAAGCGGCTCAACTTCGTAACCTTCTTGCTGCAAAATAAAAAAGAGCTGACCGCCCGGAGAGGGCAAATCAGCTCATGCCTGCAAATGTTTGGTGCAATTATAAAGCAGCGGTTTCCAAGCTCCGCTTTCTTGTTCAAATATGGAATATGACAAATTACCTAGATGCACATCTTCTATTTGAGAACAAAGCGCCTTAAAGATTTCACTTAAAAAACTGCCGTGAGATACGATCAGAAGACGGGTGCCGGGGTTAGCCGCAGCATAGTCTTCCAAAAACGACAGCCCGCGGTTCCGCACACTTTCGTCCGGCTCCTTACCGATATTTTGCATACGCCAGTCCGCTCCCCAGCGGGCAAGACGCTCTTCTTCCGTTGTTCCTTCGACTAGCCCGTAGTGGCGTTCTCTCAGTCGGGCGTCCGGCTTCAGCAAAGGAATCCCCGTCCGGCCAGCTATAATCGCTGCCGTCTGGCAAGCCCGCTGCAAGTCGCTGGAAATAACAGCGTCCCATTCATCTGAAAGCCGCGCAGCCAGCAGCTCCGCTTGGGCAATTCCTTCATCGTTAAGCGGAATATCGGTCTGGCCTTGAATTTTGCCAAGCGCATTCCAATCTGTTTTGCCGTGGCGTACAAATCCGATAATCAATGTCCCGATTCCCCTCTTTAATTTCTCGTTCTCGATATCCAGTTCAGAACAAGCAGCGTCATAATAATGCCGAGAATTGACAGCGCCACCCAATATTGCGGGTAGGCCGGCACGACCTTCAATACAAACGGGTCGCTGACGCTTGCCATCGGAACCTCGGATATGAAATGCGCGGTAATCGGCATGCTGTCGCTGGATGCATTGGCGGTCTCGATCAATCCCGTCAGCTGTTTGACTTTCTCCGAAGAAGCGCCTGAAGAAGACGGGCTGCCGTGAAAAAGAAAATAGAGCAGCGCACTTGAAAACATCGCCATAAAACAAGCCGTTACAATGGCGATATTCCGCCGGAATGAGCGCGTAAACTGATAGCTTTTATGCGCTACGGGCCGCAGCCATGCCTGCTCTGAATAAATCCGTTCCATGACGCCTTTATTAATATGATCAACCGGACCAATGATCTCTTCTTCAAAAGAAAGGCTCTGAATCAGCTGGCCGCTTTCTTCCCATAACCGAAATTGCTCGGCACAGCTGCCGCAGTTCAGAAGATGATCATCGACTTCCCGCCGAATGTCGCTGTCCTCCGCCATATCCCAATATTCACAGAAGTTATCTTGAGCGTCCTCGCATTTCATCGCGTCTTCATCCCTTCGTATTCCTCTATCACAGCCGTTTCTCCAAAATAAGGCTCAAGCTGGCTTTTCACACTAGCTCTGGCCCGGAATAAAAGCGACTTGACAGAACTGACCGTTTGTCCCAATATATTGGCAATTTCTTGATAGTCCAGTTGGTCATATTCCCGAAGAATAAGCGCCGAGCGTTGTTTTTCCGGCAAATTGTTAATGGCGTCCCTTACCATGGCCATTCTTTCCTTGCGTAATGCCATTTGTTCCGGCGCGTGGTCGGGCGAAGCCACAGGACTTCCCGTCTCATCAAGCGATACATGGGCCATTTTCTGCTTGCGCAGCTCGCTTAACACCGTATTGCGTGCAATGGTATAAAGCCACGTCGCAAACGTAGCGTCCATTTCCCGAAAGGAATGCAAGCTTTTATATGCTTTATAAAAAGTTTCCGAACATAAGTCTTCCGCCAGCAGCTCGAGCTTGGCGCTTTTCAGCATATGATAGATAAAAGCTAATATTTTACGCTGGTAACGAGTCATCAGTTCAGAGTACAGTTCGGCGTTACCATCTTTGATTTCACGAATGAGCTCGGAATCAGTCATAGAACAGGCGAACCTCCTCCACCTGCGAATTACCCCGATCCGGCTATGTATAATTGTACCTTGCCAGAAAGGAAAAGTTGCGGTCGTTGGCCTTAATAAATGAAGATCATTTTCGTGTAGATATAAAATTCGAGCACGAGTCCTATATTCCTTCTTAAATCGACAATGGGATATAAAAATCCATATATTTACATCAATGTTCGCTCAAGTCATTTTAACATAGCAAGTGAAATGCGTACGGAATTATGAGAAAATTTTTTTGAGCAAAAAAAGAACCACCCTCACAAGAAGGTGGTCCGCACAAAGTGCGAAGAATTTGGATAGGAGTGGAGAGAAACCATACTGTACTTTTATTATATGTATACGCTTCCATTCTGTCAATAAGCGTTTACATTTTTATTGAACTTTTTTGTAAGCGTTTTATTGTTGTTTTGCTAAAAAAGGACAATCCGGCTGCGAGGCGAATTGTCCTTTTTTTCAAACCTATAAATGGATGGTATAACCGGATGCGGCCAGCTGCTCCATCGCCTGATCCAGCTGCTCCTGGTTACGGAACGATAAACGAAGCACGCCCGGCACATCCTCCCGGCTTTCAATAATTTGAATATTGCTCAGGTTAATGCTGTTGTTGCCAAGCTCTGTCGTAATTTTACCGATAATGCCGGGATGATCCGGAACATCTACATAACAGTCGTATGTAGAATGAATAACGCCTTTGCGCCGCTCGGGCATCCGGGAACGGAACCGTCCCGCTTCCAGGAACGCCTGTTGGATCGCTTCGCCGTCCTCCGTCTCCAGCATATGCATGAACCGGGCCGTCTCTGCGTTCCAATCCTGCAGCAGCTTCAGCAATACGGAACGGTTGTTAATGAGAATATCGCGCCATACAACCGGATCGCTGGCGGCAATTCGCGTTATATCGCGGAACCCGCCGGCCGCAAGCGATTCATACAGCGGATTGGTTTCGTTATACCCGCGGATCTGATTCACAAGCGCCACCGCGATCATATGCGGCAGGTGGCTGATTGCGCCAACAATTTGATCATGGGACACCGCATCCACTACAACGATATGCGCCTTCGTATAAACAAGCAGCTCCTTCAGCCGGTCCACCGCATCTTGCGGTGTCGAGCTGTCCGGCGTCAGCACATAAAAGGCATTCTCGAACAAATAGCTGGATGCCGCTTCAACGCCGGACCGTTCCGATCCTGCCATCGGATGGCCGCCGATAAACACAGCACCGTTCAAATCAATGGACTTGGCGCATGCCGCTACCGATGCTTTTGTGCTGCCGACATCGGTTATAATACAGCCCGGTTTTAGATGAAAGCGGCTGATCTCCTGAACATAGTCCGCCAGTTTGCCGACCGGAACGCACAGGAATATAAAGTCGGCGCCTTCCGCCGCTTCGCGCATCGAGGTCGTCGCTTCATCAACAACCCCTCTCTGCACATACTTCTCGACCGATTCAGGCCGGTTGGAGTGGCCGACCACGGTAATGCCCGGCTTGCCTTTAAAGCTTAAAGCCAATGAGCCGCCGATAAGGCCAACTCCAAAAATCGCTATTTTTGTCATATCGTTATCCGTGCACCGCCGCTTCTTGCAAAACTTGCTCGAACGCATTCAAAAACTTGCGGTTTTCTTCCTCTTTGCCAATCGAGACGCGAATGTACGTCGGGTAACAAGCCCAGCCCGGACGTACGATAACGCCCTTCCGCAGCAAAGCATCAAAGACTTGAGGCGACGGAAGGCCCGTATCGACCATAATAAAGTTGCCGTGTGCCGGGAAATAAGATAAGCCAAGCCTGTCGAACTGTTCGCTCAAATAAGCAATCCCTTTATTATTTTCGGTCCGGCAAAAATCAATAAATGCCTGGTCGGCTACTGCTGCTTTTGCCGCAGCTTGAGCGGCACGGCTTGTATTAAACGGCTCGCGCACCTGATTAATATAACGGATCACATCAGGATGGCCAACGCCATAGCCGATGCGCAGCGCTGCAAGGCCGTATATTTTCGAGAAGGTGCGAAGCACAAGCAAATTGCGGTAGTTCGGCAGCAGCTCAATGCCATCCGGAAAATCAGGATTGTCCAAAAACTCGCAATACGCCTCATCCAGCACAACAAGCACATGCTCCGGCACTTGATCCAAAAATTGAACCAGCTCCTCGCGGCCAACAATCGTGCCGGTTGGATTGTTCGGATTGCACACCCAAATAATTTTGGTGCGATCCGTTACCTTCGCCAGCATCGCCGGAAGATCATGTTTGCCGTCCTTCAGCGGAACTTCAATAATTGTGGCATTTTCCACTTTGGCATTATGTTTATATTGAGCGAATGTTTCATCCGCCATAATTGTCTCGTCACCCGGCACAAAAAAAGCTCTGGCCGCCATTAAAATAATTTCGCTGGAGCCTGCTCCAAACACAATCTGGTTGCTTTGAACGCCTAAATAATCGGCTAAAGCGTTCGTCAGATCGACAGCCGCCCCATCCGGATAAATATTGGTTACTTCGTTTACGATCGCAGCTTTGGCCTGCTCAGAGCAGCCAAACGGATTCTCATTGGAAGCAAGCTTGATCACTTCGGACAATCCAAGCTCCCTCTTTACGTCCTCAACGGGCTTACCTGGCTGATAAACCGGGAGATGTACGATATTGCTTTTAGGCTGCATGCGCCGTTCACCTCTTCTATTTGATAGCTTCCACTTGCACGTTTACCATTGTCTCATATATTTTGCCGCTTTTAAAGTGAATTTCATAACAAACAAGCTCCCCCGGAATTTCCGGAGGAGCTTGCCCCTCAACGTGCAGCATTAGCCTTTCAGTTGCTTAACGAAATCGCCGATCTGGCCAAGGCCGGTTTCCCGCTTCGACCCGTCGCCCAGCAGCGGCAGCGCATCTTCAATTTGGCGCACAATAGCGCTGCCTACAACAACGCCGTCGCATAAAGCGGAGAAGCGCTCCACATGCTCGCGGCTCGAGATGCCGAAGCCAACTGCGATCGGAACATCACACGCTTCGCGGACCGTGGCGAGAAATTCGTCAATGCCGGCATGGAAATCGGAGCGGACGCCGGTAACGCCAAGCGAGGATACGCAATAGACAAACCCTTTGGCCTGGCTGGCAATCCGCTTGATCCGGTCCTTAGATGTCGGAGCAACCAGCGGAATCAAATAAATGCCGGAAGCTTCTGCCAGCTCCCGCACTTCCGCATCCTCTTCGATCGGCAGGTCGGGAATAATCAGGCCGCTTATTTCTTTCGTACGGATCAGTTCAAAGAAACGTTCAATCCCAAATTGCAGCACCGGATTAAAGTACGTAAACAGGATAAAAGGAAGCTGGACGCCTGCTTGGCGCGCCTGAGCGGCTGTCTCTATGCAGTCCAGCATCGTAATGTTATTTTTGAGCGCCCGCTCGGATGCTCGTTGAATAACCGGGCCGTCGGCAAGCGGATCCGAATAAGGAACACCAAGCTCAACCAGGTCCGCACCGGACTGCTCCAGCTGCTTAATAATTTCGACGGTCGACCCGACATCAGGGTCGCCTACCGTAACAAAAGGAATTAAGGCGGTTTCGCCAAGCTCACGCAAACGTGCAAACGTTTGATCAATGCGATTCATTGTTTTCGCCTCCCAGGTAACCCATAATCGCTTCGACGTCTTTATCGCCGCGGCCGGACAAGCTTACGACAATAATCTGGTCTTTATCCAGCGTTGGAGCCAGTTTCATCGTCTGCGCAATGGCATGGGCTGATTCAAGCGCCGGGATAATGCCCTCCGTTCGGGATAGAAGCTGAAGCCCTTCCAGCGCCTCCGCATCCGTAATCGGAACGTATTGCGCTCTTCCCGAATCCCGCAAATAAGCATGTTCAGGGCCGATGCCCGGATAATCGAGGCCGGCCGATATCGAATAAGCCGGGAGCACCTGGCCGTGCTCATCCTGCAGCACATAGCTGAAAGAGCCCTGGAATACGCCTTCGCGCCCTTTAGTCATCGTTGCCGCATGCTCCTCCGTATGAACGCCGCGGCCGGCGGCCTCCACGCCAAGCAGGCGCACGCCTTCATCTTCAATAAACGGATAAAAAATGCCGATCGAGTTGCTTCCTCCGCCGACAGCCGCTACAACGTAATCCGGCAGGCGGCCTTCATCAGTTATGATTTGCTGGCGGGCTTCATCCCCAATGATCCGCTGGAAATCACGAACCATCATTGGATACGGATGCGGGCCGGTAGCGGAGCCCAATATATAATACGTATCGTTGACATTGCTTACCCAGTAACGAAGCGCTTCATTGCACGCATCTTTCAGCGTACGCGTGCCGGATGTAACCGGAACTACTTCCGTTCCGAGCAGGCGCATACGGAACACGTTCAATTGCTGCCGTGCCATATCTTCTTCGCCCATCAGCACTTTGCATTCCAGCCCAAGCAAAGCGGCAACCGTTGCCGACGCAACGCCATGCTGGCCGGCGCCTGTTTCGGCAATGACTTTCTTTTTGCCCATCCGTTTAGCGAGCAGCCCTTGCGCCAGCGCATTATTGATTTTGTGGGCGCCGGTATGGTTCAAATCTTCACGTTTCAAATAAATTTTAGCGCCGCCCAAATGCTCGCTGAGACGCTCGGCGTAATACAGCGATGTCGGACGTCCGGAATATTTATGGAGCAAATAACGAAGCTCTTCCTGAAACTCCGGGTCTTGCGAATAATGCTTATAGGCTTCTTCCAGCTCCAAGAGCGCGTTCATTAACGTTTCAGGCACGTAACGTCCGCCAAATTTGCCGAAACGGCCGTTGATATCTGGCACAGTATTCATGAATTAACCACCCTTTGCACAAATAATCGTATTTTGTCGATGTCTTTATGTCCGTCCGATTCTACGCCGCTGGATACGTCTACGCCGCCCGGCGCATATTGCTCCATAAGTTCCCGGACATTATCCGGATGAAGGCCGCCGGCGACGTATAGCGGCACGCCAATGGCAGCGGCTGCTTGTTTGTATGCGTCAATTTGCCGCCAGTCAAACGGAACGCCTGTCCCGCCGCCGGCTGTATCAATCAGCACGGCGTCCACCGCTCCTTTGAACGGGGCAAATCGCTGCTCCGGCGTCTCGCTTCCATCGCCTACGGAAAATACTTTCCATACGGCAACGCTCAGCTGCTCACGGGCTTCGCGGCAAAACTCCGGCGATTCTGCTCCATGCAGCTGCACTACATCAAGCGGCGCGGCTGCCAGCGCGCTGCGCAGCTCCTCAAGGCCGGCGTTCACAAATACGCCTACCGTCCGCGGCGCGGCGCCGTTCGCCGCTGCCAGCTGCTTGGCTTCATGAATGAGGCCTGCTGCTGTTTCCGGACTGACCTGGCGTTTGCTTGGCGCAAACACAAAACCGATTTCATGGAACGGCAGCCCGTTCATGGAACGGATCGTTTCCTTGTCTTTCAACCCGCAAATTTTGATTCGGGGTGCATTCATCGTACCGCCACTTCCCCCATCAAGTCCAGCACCGCCCGGCCAACATCCTGCTGGCGCATAAAATATTCGCCGATCAGCACGCCTTGCGCGCCTGCTCCGGCCAAATAAGCGAGATCGTCCGGACCCGCTATGCCGCTTTCGCTAATGACCGTAACTTCTTTCGGAGCAAGACCGATTAACGTTTCCGTCGTTGTCAGATCCGTCACAAACGTATGCAAATTACGGTTGTTGATGCCGATAAGCGATGCTTGGCCAAGTTCCAGCACCGAGTTCATTTCGGCTTCGTCGTGAACCTCTACGAGCACATCCAGCCCAAGCGATTTCGCCGTACTGTACAGCTCGGAAAGCTGCTGCTGCGTTAGAATCGCCGCTATAAGCAGCACCGCATCGGCGCCGATCAGGCGCGCTTCATAGACCTGCCGGTAATCAATAATAAAATCTTTGCGCAGCAGCGGCACATGAACCGTCTGCTTAACAGTCGTCAGAAATTCGTTGCAGCCTTGAAAATAATCCCGGTCCGTCAATACCGAAATGCAGTCCGCTCCTGCCTGCTCGTAAGTCGCCGCAAGCAGCGCCGGATGAAAGTCCTCGCGAATCAGCCCTTTGGAAGGCGAAGCCTTCTTCACTTCCGCAATCAGCCCCATCGAACGTTTGCGGCCTGCTGTAAGCGCCCGTTCGAAACCGCGGCATGCAGGCATGCCGGCGATTCGGCGCTCAGCATCCGCCAGTGAAAACGATGCGGCCAGCGCTTCAACTTCTTGCTGTTTGGTTGCTACGATTTTATTTAGAAACATGAGCCAACTCTCCTGTCGTTTGAATAAGCGTCTCCAGTTTCCGCTGTGCGGCGCCGGAGTCAATGATTTCCGCAGCGACCCGAACTCCTTCTTTCAGAGACGACGCCGCGCCTCCGACAAATATGCATGCAGCGGCATTCGCCAACACGATCTCGCGGTATGCGCCGCGCTCGTTGCCGCTAAAGATGGAGCGGATAATCGCGGCATTGGTTGAAGCATCTCCGCCAATGACGTCGCTTAACGGATACCGCTTCAGGCCGATTTCCTCCGGCGACAAATCGTACGTGCGGACCTGGCCGTCCAGCAACTCCGATACTCTCGTCGGTTCGGAAATGCTGATTTCATCCAATCCGTCATAACTTCCGACAACAAGCGCCCGTTTTAACCCAAGCTCGCCCAGCACACCGGCCACAAGCTCTGTCTGCGAACGATCGTACAGCCCGACCAACTGGCGGTCAGCGCCGGCCGGATTCGCAAGCGGACCCAAAATGTTAAAAATCGTGCGCACGCCAAGTTCGCGGCGGGGAGCAGCTGCATGCTTCAGTGAAGGATGGTACAGCTGTGCGAACATAAAGCAAATGCCCGCCTGATCCAGGCATGCCGCCCCTTGTTCAGGCGTCAGGTTAATATTGACGCCAAGCGCTTCCAGTACATCTGCGCTGCCCGCTTTGCCGGACATCGCGCGGTTGCCGTGCTTGGCAACCCGAATGCCTGCCGCTGCGGCTATAATCGCCGAGCTTGTTGATATATTGAATTTATGGATGCCGGATCCGCCGGTGCCGCAAGTATCAAGCAGCCCTTCCCGATTCGTGTTCAACTGGCTCGAGAACGAACGCATCGCTTCCGCGAAGCCGGTAATTTCATCCTTCGTTTCGCCTTTCATACGAAGAGCGGTTGCTACGCCTGCAATTTGGGATGAGGTTGCTTCTCCGGACATGATGATATCCATGACAGAGCGCGCTTCCTCCCGCGTTAAATCGTGATTGCCCATAATTTTAGTCAACGCCTGCTTCATATCAAGCTGCCTTATTGTAGCGGTCATCGTCCGATCCCCTCTCCCATATTAACGTAATAATCCGTATTTAGCTCGTTAAAATCTTTTTTTGCGGCCGTTCCAAACATCAGCTCTGCCGTGCGAATCGCCTTTAGAAGCGCTTTTGCTTTATTTTGTGTTTCTACAAATTCATTTTCCGGTATGGAGTCCCATACGATTCCTGCCCCGCTTTGCACGTACGCTTTGCCGTTCTTGAATATAATGGTGCGGATCGTAATGCAAGTATCAAGCGAACCGCCAAAACCAAGATAGCCGATCGCGCCGGCGTATGCGCCTCTCGCTTCATTTTCCAGCTCCGCAATGATTTCCATCGCCCGCAGCTTCGGCGCACCGGAGACCGTTCCCGCAGGCAGGCACGATATGAAGGCATCAAAAAAGTCTTTATCCTCCCGCAGCTTCCCCGCTACATTAGACACGATGTGCATCACATGCGAATACCGCTCGATTTCCATAAACGAATCGCAGTGCACCGAGCCAAACTCCGCCACCCGGCCGATATCGTTGCGGCCCAAGTCAACCAGCATCAGGTGTTCGGCGCGCTCTTTCTCATCGGCGAGCAGATCGCGCTCCAGCTCCAAATCTTCCTCCGGCGTGCGTCCGCGCGGGCGTGTACCGGCAATCGGCCTTGTTTCCACCCGGTCGCCGTTTACTTTCACCAGCGCTTCAGGCGAGGTTCCGACAATAATTTGCTCGCCCATCTTCAAATAGTACATATACGGAGAAGGATTCATCGTCCGCAATACCCGATATACATGCAGCGGATCAATGGATGTCTCGATGCTGAAACGCTGCGAAAGCACCACTTGAAAAATATCGCCTGCGCGAATATATTCTTTCGCCTGTTCGACATTGGCGATGAACTGTTCCTTCGTTACATTGGAGCGCACATCGCCAAGCTCCGGATCGGCAGGTACGGTAGATCCGGCAATAACCGGAATGGAAACCGGCTGCTTCAGCCGTTCAATGGTTGCCTCGATCGTTGCCAGCGCCTGCTCGTAAGCAAGCTCGATAACCGCATCGGTAGCTCCTTCCGGGATATGGACGTTTCCGATAATTTGCAGCTGCTGTTTAAAATGGTCAAAAGCGATAATTTGATCGCAAAACATAAACTGAATATCATTCATCTGCAAGTCATCAATCCGGTGAGCGGGCAGTTTCTCATAATATTGCAGCAGATCGTAGCCAAAAAATCCGATAGCCCCGCCTGTAAACGGCGGCACATGGTCCAGCTTCGGGCTGCGGTAGCCCCGCAAGTGCGCCTTCAGCAGCTCAAGCGGCTTGTCGGAGAGACTAATCTGCTCGCCGTTTTTTTCAAGCACCATGCGGCCATTTTTCCCGTACAGCATCATAAACGGATTGGTCCCAATAAACGAGTGCCGTCCCCATTCCCCGCCTTCCACGCTCTCAAGCAGAAACGCATTTGGCTCTTTCGCGAAATGCTGGAATACACGGATGGGCGTTTCGGTATCGGCCATCATCGTACGGACGATTGGAATCAGGTTGTAACGGCCGGCAAGCTTAATAATTTGCTGTAACTCGTTTGTCATGGATAATCCCCCTTTATGAACTGTTCGGACTGCTGCAATCCCCGTTTCACCGGCTGGATTGCAATAAAAAAAGCTTCTGCTATAAGCAGAAGCTTCGAGTTTATAATAGGGAATTCAAAAGCAGCTGGCAGATGCTGATCCAGACAGTATGACAAATAAAACTTAGCCTCGTTCAATAAGGCCAAATTCGCCGTCGGTATAACCTGTCAAAAATCCGCTTGGCATGGAACAATCGTTCCGCTCTTCTAAGCTCTGCTCTGCTACTCTCGTCTCTATTCCACTCGGCTATCTGCTCACTTGTACGCTCAACTATCAATCTAACATATAAAACGCTCAACTATAAGTTCTCAACTAAACCAACTATACAACAGCCGCAGGCTCCCGTCAATCTAAGCTTTTGCCAAGTCCGGACGAAGCACCTGCGCTCCCCGCAAATAGACATGCTTAATGTCCGCTTGCGATTTATCGGTATTGACCAGAATCATCAGACGGATGCAGCGGGCAAGGCTGCCTTTAACCGGCACTTCCAGCGAGCACATAAGCGGCACCAGCTCCCAGCCGTCCATTTGCCGGATCGCTACCGCCGGAAAAGTATCGTCGATATCGCCTGTTACGGTAACAAACACGCAGCTAATATCTTCCGGCACGATTTGGTTTTCGGCAACGATGCCTTTCAGCAACTCGAGAGTGGCGCTCAAAATTTGTTCCTTTTCATTTGCTTCAACGGTGATGGCTCCGCGAATTCCTCTTACGCTCATTGATTTACGCCTCCTGTTTTAATTCCTCGACAATTTCGCGAACCCATTCGACCGGCACGTCAGATTTGATCTCCACTTTGCCGATTGCAACAGGCACTACAAAAACCATCTTGCTTTCTTTAAACTTTTTGTCATGGCTCATCGCATCCATAATCGCATCTGTGTCCAAATGCGCCGGCAGCCGGGTAGGCAATCCGCAGCTTTGCAGCGATTGCTTCGTGACATCATAAACGGATTGGGGCGCCCCATAACGAAGGCCAAGCTTGGCCGAACCGATCATACCGATCGAGATCGCTTCGCCGTGCAGAAGCTCTCCGTAGCCTGCAACAGCTTCCAAAGCGTGGCCGATCGTATGCCCCAGGTTCAAAATCGCCCGCAAGCCGTTCTCGCGTTCATCTTCGGATACGACAGCCGCCTTCACGCTGCAGCCCTTATACAGCGCATAACCAAGTGCATCGGCATCAAGCGCCTGCAGCTTGCCGGCATTCGTTACGCACCATTCTACAAACGATTCGTCCCAGATCAGCCCGTGTTTAACCACTTCCGCAAGCCCAGCGCGAACTTCCCGGATCGGCAGCGTCTGAAGCGTGTTCAAGTCGTACAGCACCATTTCCGGCTGATGGAATGCGCCGATAATGTTTTTGGCAAGCGGATGATTAACCGCCACTTTGCCGCCGACACTGCTGTCATGCGCCAAAATCGTGGTTGGAATTTGAATAAATTGAACGCCGCGCATATAGGAAGCAGCTAGAAACCCGGCCAAATCGCCAACAACGCCGCCGCCAAGAGCGACTACGGCAGATTTGCGGTCAAGCCCGGCTTCAAGCGCCTTCGCCACCAGCTGCTCCAGCACGGCAAGCGACTTGGAGCTTTCCCCTGCGTCTACAACGGCGCTTGTTACGCGGAAGCCTTCACCACGCAAGTGCTGCTCCAAAGTTTCCAAATAAAGGGGAGCGACATGCGAATCGCTTACAATCATTAAAGTTGATTTTTTGCTGATGCCATGTTTGGTAAAATAACCGGCTGCAGAATCAAGTAATCCTTCACCGATATAAATAGGATAAGAGCGTTCTCCCAAATCAACCGTAAGCTCTCGCAAACTGTTCCCTCCTGACTACTCGCATCTTATGCTGTAAAGATTGCGATGCAACGCGTGCACGTTTTAATGTGCTAAATATCTTTGCTCATTATAGTACAGCCCTCCCGGTTTGACAAGGAAACCGCCGCTTCCCGCACGCTTGCGGGCTATGGTTTTTATAAGCTGAAACGAGAAGTTGCGGCGCCATAGCCGGAATAAAAAACAGGCCTCGAAACAGTCCCTAGCGGGGCGGTTCGAAGCCTGTTTACAACGGGTTTCCAGATCGTGCTACCGGTTGACCGACGTTCGCATGCCGGCCTCGCTTATTCGCGGCTCAACCGCAAGCTGAGGATCGTAAACCAGCCTGTAAATTTGTCTCGTATCTACGCCGACAATTTGCGCACACTCTTGGATCGTAATCAAACCCCGCCTGTATGCGGCAATTACTTTACGCTTGTCCATCTGCATCCTCCATTTACCCAGAGTCCTTGTCCCTAGTATTGGAGATGTTGGGAAGCCCTATACATCCGGATGCTTAAGATTGCAATTTCCGGTAAAAAAACGTATCCGCCGTCTCAAAACAGTATTGCGCCGGCGAAAAAATTTGCTCTGTGCTGCCAACAAACAACAGGCCGCCCGGCTTTAGCGAATCCGAAAATTTCCGGTAAAGCGTCTGCTTCGCTTCCTCTGTAAAATAAATAAGGACATTGCGGCAAACAATAAGGTCATAACCGCTTTCAAACGGATCATGGAGCAGGTTTTGCTGTTTAAACCGGACCGCCTTTTTCAGCTTGTCCGATACCGCATACATCCCGTCCGCTGTCCGCTCAAAATAACGGTTTTTGTATAACTCGGGCACATCCCGGATGCTCCGGTCGTAATAAAGGCCTTCCTTCGCTTTCGCTAACACGCCCGCATCCAAATCCGATGCCGCTAGATCTGTTTGATCCAGCAATCCAAGCTCCGATAGCAGCATCGCGATCGTATACGGCTCTTCCCCTGTCGAGCATGCAGCGCTCCAGATCCGAAGCTGCGGGCTTTGCTTATGCAGCTCAGGCAGGAAGCGCCGGTACAGCGTCTCCCAGCGGCCAGGATTACGCCAAAATTCCGATACATTGATGGTCATCCGGTCCAAAAGTTCATCCATCAGCGCCTTGTCGAGCTGGATCGCTTTCCAGTATTCCGCAAACGTGTTATACCCGTGTTTCAAACGCAAAGTTGTTAATCTTCGTTTCATTTGCGCTTCTTTATATTGCGACAAGTCAATTGCCGTTTCTGATTTAATATGATGGATAAATGATATAAAATCCAAATCTTCGGACATGCTTGATCCTCCCGCTCCTACCCGGTTGTCTAGCGTGCAGACTATACCCAGCGCAGCGAAGCAAGCTCGTAATCCACAAGCTCCTCCGGCGCAAAAAACAAGCCGATTTCACGAGCGGCGCTTTCGGCCGAATCCGATCCGTGGATCAGATTGTAGTTCGTATGTACGGCGTAATCGGCGCGAATGGTGCCCGGATAAGCGTCCAGCGCATTTGTTTTGCCAATCAGTGCGCGTGTATGCGCGACAACATCGTCCCCTTGCCACACCATTGCAAATACCGGTCCTGATGTGATGAAATCAAGCAGCGGCGGATAAAACGGTTTGCCCGCATGTTCGCCATAATGGCGTTCCGCCAGTTCGCGGTTCAGTTTCATAAACTTGCCTGCCACGAGCTGCAGCCCTTTTTTCTCAAAACGCGCTACGATTTCTCCAATTAACCCTCTTTGCACTCCGTCAGGCTTTACCATAATAAAAGTGCGTTCCATTATGATCCCCCCTTTTTTCTAATACGTACGTTTATTTACGAAATGCGCGATGTCCACCAAATGCTTTTTGGCGGGAATCGCAGGCAGTTCACGGATCGCTTGAAGCGCCTTCTCAATGAAACGGTCCGCCAGCCGGTCCGCTTTATCAATGCCCGTGCTTGACCGGATCAGCTCGATTGCCGGCTTCGTATCCACTGCGCCGTTCTCGTCCCGGATTACCCGGATCTGCTCCAGCAGCGCCTCCTGGACCCGTTCATCTTCCAAAGCAAAGATGACGGGAAGCGTAATATTGCCCTGGCGGATATCCGAACCGGGCGGCTTGCCGATTTGCTTTTCCGTTCCCAGCAGGTCGAGCAAATCATCGCGGATTTGAAACGCCATTCCTACATTGTATCCGTAACGATACAGCTGCCTTGCCGTTTTCTCATCCGCATTAGCCGCAACTGCGCCCAGCAGGCAGCTGATCGCAATGAGCAAAGCCGTTTTGCGGCGGATGCGCAGCAAGTAATGGCGGACATTTTGTTCAATATTAAAAAAATCCCGGATCTGCTCCATTTCCCCAATACTCATCTGCACCATCGCTTTGGACAAATATTGATGGATTACGGGATTATCCAGTTCAGCCGCAATGGTCAGCGCTTTGCCGAATATGTAATCGCCCGTATACATCGCGATCCGGTTATCCCACTTCGAATTTACGGTCACCTGGCCTCTTCTTGTATCCGCATCATCGATGACATCGTCATGCACCAGCGACGACATATGAATCATCTCCAATGGGACGGCCACTTTTTGCAGCACATCAAGATCATATTGGCCGAACTTTCCCGCAAGCAGGACAAACACAGGCCGAAGCCTTTTGCCGCCTGCTTTAGCCAAATGAAGAGATGCCTCGTTCAAAACGGCGTGATCGATGGAAATGCTGCGCTCCAGCTCCAGCTCTATTTGGTTTAGGTCACTCTTCATTTTGGTGTACAAGTCCAATATTTTCATTCTTTCACCCGTCTATCGGAGTTTTGGTATTAGTTGGCATCAAAAAAATCAAATTGCACATGCTTCTCCAGCAGCCCAAGCTGCTCTGCATATTTGCAGTAAAGTTGAAGCCCTGCCTGCAGCTGCGGACCAAAATCATATTGCAGCTCCGTAAAATAGGTGCGCCAGAACGATTCTTCCCCGCCCAGCTCGCGGCAAGCTCTGCGGATCATCGAGTCCGGATCGGCAAGATTTTTCCGCTTGTTTTGCAGCAGAAGCCGGTGGATGTAACGAATGGACTCCGGGTCGTTCGCAGCTGCTTCTCGGTTCACTGCAACGACTGCATAGGTCATGCCAAGGCCGGTAAATTGATTCCACAGCTCGCCAAGGTCGATGCGGTAAAGATCCTGGCGATTCCAAGACGCTTGTATCGCCGGGTCTCCGATCAGCAGCGCGCCATCGGCATTCGCAAGCATCAAGTCAAGATCAGGCGGCATGGTCTCATAAGCCGGATGGCAGTCAAAATGCAGCTCCATGACAATTTTCAGCAGATTAACCGTTGTTGCGGATGCATTGGTTAATGCGATGCGCTCCGGTTTCGCTTTATCAATAGGTTGTTTCAGAAACAGAAATAAAGAATGGACACGGCCGACCGTTCCAACCGATAACTGCGGCAGCAGCATCAGCTTATCGCTGTTTTTGGCATACGCATAAGACGATACTGCCGATAACTGCAATTGTCCGTCTTCAAGCATCCGGTTCAGCTCGGCCGGCACTTTGGCTACGATGCTAATATCTGCGCGATCCAGCTTCAATCCGTGAAAAATCGGCCAAGCGTTCGCATAATCAATTTGGCCGACGGAGATGGTTTCCAGTCTAGTCCCCATCATGTTCATCTCCCCATCTTCTATACAGCTCATGGTCAATATCCATATTGTCCAATACTTTGCCCACGAGAAAATCAATCATTTCATCCATCGTTTGCGGTTTGTAATAAAAGGCCGGCATTGCCGGAATGATTCGTACGCCCAGCCTTGCAAGCGAGAGCATATTCTCCAGATGGATGGCGTGCAGCGGCGTCTCGCGCGGGACGATAAGCAGCCTGCGCCCTTCCTTAAGCATAACATCGGCGGCACGGGTCATTAGATCATCCGAAATGCCGTGGGCAATGGATGCCAGCGTCCCCATCGAGCAAGGCATGATGGCCATGCCTTCCATCCGGTAAGAACCGCTGGCAATGCTTGCGCCGATATCCGCGTTCGGATGGTAAACAAGCCGGCCGCTTTCCATCGCTTCGCCGAAGCGGCGCTCCAGCATTTCCTTCCGTTTGGAGCTTTCCCAGCCCAGCTCTTCTTTCAGCACTCGCCAGCCCGCTTCCGTAACAACCAAATGAACGGCAGCTCCGGTACGCAACAATTCTTCAACAAGCCGAATGCCGTAAATCGAGCCGCTGGCGCCGGTTATGCCAACTGCCCAGCGTTTAGGCGGCTGTCCGCTTGTCCGTTCGCCTACCATTGGTGAAGCACCACCAGATCAAAAAACGTAAAAACAAACAAAACGACACTTAATGTTCCGTTCATGCCAAAAAAGGCGGTCGGCACCCGGGACAGATCATGCGGGCGGACCATCCAATGTTCATAAAACAAAATGACGGCCGAAACGATGGTGCCGGCCAAATAAATCCAGCTCAATTCCGTCATCCAGAACAGCGACAGGAATCCGATAATCGTTACCGCGTGAAAACCTCTCGCAATCCAAAGCGAGCCAGCGATGCCAAAACGCGCAGGAATGGAATAAATGCCGTTGCTGCGGTCAAATTCAAAATCTTGCGTCGCATAAATAATATCAAAGCCGGCAAGCCATAGAGCAACCGAAACATACAGCACCCAAACCGCCGGATCGAAGCTGCCTGTAACGGCAACCCACGCGCCAACCGGCGACAGGCCGATCGTAAGGCCAAGCACCACATGGCAAAGCCAAGTGAACCGTTTCGTATAGGAGTACAAAACAAGCAGCGCTACAGCGATAGGCATAAGCTTGAGCGTAATCGGGTCCAGATTGAAGCAAGCGATGAGCATCAGCGCAAAGGAGACGATAATAAATAAAATAACTTCTCCAATGCCGAGCAGACCGGCTGGAATCGCGCGTTTTGCCGTACGCGGGTTCTGTTTGTCAATCACCCTGTCGATAACCCGGTTCAAACACATCGCTGCGCTTCTTGCGCCAAACATTGCGAGCGTAATCCAGCCGATCTGCGCCCATGAAGGCAGATGGCCTTCCATGGCCACCCCGCCAAGAAGCGCTCCCATAAAAGCAAACGGCAAAGCAAATATGGTATGTTCAAATTTAATCATTTCAAGAATAATGCGAATTTTGCGAATCATGTTAGCTGCTCTCCTTTGTTCCGATATGAAGTGCTGCGATACCTCCGGTCAAAGGATAAGCCTGTACGTCAACAAGTCCCGCTTCTTGAAACAATGCACTTAATTCCTTTGCGTTCAGAAAAGTTTTTAATGAGTCCGGCAGCCATTTGTATTCGTTAAACCGTTTGGCAACCATTTTGCCCATAAGAGGCAGCAGACGTTCGAAATAAAAGTAATACACCGCTTTAAACGGCTGCCAGTCCGGCTTGGAAAGCTCCAGGCATACAACCTTGCCGCCAGGCTTCACTACCCGCTGCATTTCCTTCAGTACCTGCAAGTAATCCGGCACATTGCGCAAGCCAAAGCCAATCGTCACATAATCAAAGCTGTTGTCTGCAAACGGCAGCTCCATTGCATTGCCATGAACGAGGGTAACCTGCTTGTCCAACCCGATCCGCTGCAGCTTCTCCGCGCCGACATTCAGCATGTTCCGGCTGAAATCAAGTCCGGTCACTTTGCCGCCGCTTGCCTGCGCCAATGCAATCGTCCAGTCGCATGTGCCGCAGCACAAGTCAAGCGCGCTGTCTCCAGGCTGGACGTTCATTTTCCGCATCGTAAATTTACGCCAAGCTTTATGTCTTCGAAAACTTAATAGATCATTCATGAAATCGTATTTGGTCGCAATGCTTTCAAATACGGCATGAACATGCTGTTTGGATTGTGTATCCGTGCTCACTTAAGTCCACCTCATCCCTCTGCTGCTAGAGCCGGAGCGGCTATTTTTTTCATAAACGAGTCCAGCTGGGCTATCAATTCCCCGCCGAGCTGGTCGGAATCCATGCGAGCCGCCGTTTGGCGGATGACTTCCGATGCTGTACGGAGCTTCGCTGCGAGCTTGGCCCGGATATCATATTTTTGAACTAAACTGGCTATAACGGCCGCTTCATGATCGCGCTCCGACAGCTGATGTTTCTCCTCGGCCGTGCCCTCCTGCATAATGTGCCAGAATGCCCAGCTGTTGCGGAATTTCGATACGGATTCGCTGCGCTGCAGCTCCTCGAGTACCACCTCGCAGCTGCTAATATGCGGAAGCAAATCGGACCAAACACGAGACGAAGCACCTTCAAGCATGCCGGCAAACAATTGAAACAGCTCGCTCTTGAGCTGAACCGTTTGGCTTAAATACTCTTCGGCTGATACTTTAAGCTGCTTCATCTTCGTATATAGATTGACTTTGAGCCGGTTCACTTCACAGACCGCCGCGCTAATCTTGGAAACCATCTCGATCTGCCCGGCTTGCGCCAGCAGATAATAAAACCGGCTGCTGAAGTAATCGCCTGCCAGCACCTTCAGCTGGCGGGAGCGCATTTCGCGCATCGAACGCTTACCGATATCCGTATCAATCAGGTCATGGGTGTCCATGCCGAGCTGCACGAGCGTTATTACAACCGCATACAAATCGCTTGATTTGGACAAGATGCGATGCTCGCCCAAAAAAGCGTGAAGCAGCCTGACGCGAAAATCCGGAACCGCCGGCAAATCCGTATGCGATTGGATCATATCGTACTCGACATATTTTCTAGTCATTTCAGGAATTCGATAAGATATCATTAACAGGCCTCCGAACAGAAGAGCGGGCATCCGCCGCTCAATATCTAAATTATTATAGCATAACTTTAAGGGAGTTTATATAAAGAAGGCGAGTAATTCATCTTTTTGTGACAGTTTAACGGGCTTGGTGCGCCTCTAGCGCAGGCCGGCCGGGGCGACTGGTTACGTTGCTGCTGACGGTCCGGCTGCCCGCCGCTCCGTGATCCAGGCCGGCGACAGGCTGATGCGCAGCCGCTGCCGCCACAGCTCATCCTGCAGCGGATTGGCAGGCAGCTTATCCCGTTCCGTTTGGAGCCAGCTGTCCGAACGTCTCACATCGGAGCCGAACAGCAACGTGCGCCCGCTTTCGCTTGTGCGGTCCATATAGCGCAATAGTATCCGGTTCACATTGTCCGTCTGGCTAAACGCAAACCGGACCAGCTTATCCATATCCTGAAACCATAACGTCTGCTCATTCGGATCGCTGTCTACGAGCAGCTCAAGCGACAGCACCGAATTGCTCCATTTGACGCTGGACAGCCGGCTATTGAGCTGAAGGGCGATGAGCGCGTCGACCATATTGGTGTTCGTTAACCGCTTGATCGTTTCTACGCGAAATACCGGGATTTCCTCTTGGAATGCCGGCTGATGATTCACCGTTCCGGGCAGCCAGGATAAAACGGCAATAACCGCAGCAACGGCAGCGGCAGCAGCGGCAAAGCGTTTCCATAAGCGTATTCGCATAGCAGCCTCCCTTCCCGATTCATCCTGAATTGGCGTTTATTGCATGAGGCATTTCATTTTAGTGTAGGCTTGGCGCAATATCCCCATACCCCATTGTACAAACAAATGGAGCAGGCTATGCCTGCTCCATTAGCTTTAATGATAGACTTCTTCTTATTGATCGGTTTCTACTGTTCCGTACTTGGTCAAAATCGTTGCTTTGCCGCGGATTTTGATAGCTGACGTATGATCGGTGAACTGGCAAATCATCACTTCGTTTTTGTCCAGTTTTTCATTATGATGAAACTTCGTATCTTGCCCGCGGGTCATGCCGATCACCTGCACGCCTTGGTCCTTTGCCTTGATTACGATATATTCGCTGGAATCTTGCATCTTCAAGCCCTCCTGTACTTCGGCTTCTGATTAAACGTGTAGAAAAGCGCCCTCCCGCCGGCAGCGAAAGGGCTCTCAAATGTAGACAGATGTTGGTCGGAACGACAGGAATCGAACCTGCGACCTCACCCACCCCAAGGGTGCGCTCTAGCCAAGCTGAGCTACGTCCCGGCATCGCAACAAAAGTCTACCTAAATTATTCCTGAGTGTCAACAATGAACTTATGCAAAATGAAAACGCCCGAACGATAGCCGTTCGGACGCTGAGTATCATTATATCGTACATGCTTTCATTAATTAGATACGAGATCTTTCAAGGATTTCCCTGGTTTGAAAGCAGGCATCTTGCTTGCTGCAATATCAATTTCTTCACCCGTTTGCGGGTTGCGGCCTTTGCGCGCTTGACGCTCGCGAACCTCGAAGTTTCCGAATCCGACAAGCTGCACTTTGTCACCGCTTTGAAGAGCGTCTGAGATCGCATCAAATACAGCGTCAACCGCTTTTGTTGCGTCTTTTTTGGACAAGTCTGTCAGCTCTGCTACTTTTGCAATCAATTCTGTTTTGTTCATGGTTTCCTTTCACCTCCCCTTGAAGGCACTGAACTGTCATCTTATCCCTCTTATTAACCGAAAACTTCAAAAATATACCTTTTTAACCGAACAAACTTATAGTAATACAGGAATTAGCCAATTTCAAGAGCGTAAGACGCTTTCATTCGTTTTCAAAAGGCAGGCATTAACGGTTTTTACGCCTGCTCAAATTGATGAAGGTAACAGCCAGCGCAAGCAGGAGAACAGCGCCCCGGATAATGTCGTTTGCATAATACTGCACGTTCATCATCGTCATGCCGTTCAGCAGCACGCCGATCAGCACCGAACCAAAAAAAGTGCCGATTACATTCGGCCGCCCTGCACCCAGGACAGAGTAGCCGACAAACGCAGAAGCCACTGCTTCCATCAGGAGCGGAGAGCCGGCGTCGATCTGGCCCGTGCCAACACGCGCGGCGTATAAAATACCGCCGATTGCGGCAAATACGCCGGATGCGATGTACGCATACGTGCGGATCCGCTTGACGCGGATACCCGACAGGCGGGCAGCTTCTTCGTTGCCGCCAATCGTATACATTTGGCGCCCCCAGCGGGTCAGCTTAAAGAACAGATGAACAAGCACAACCGCAACGATCATCAAAATAACCGGAACCGGGATGCCAAGCAGCTTCCCTTGGCCCAGCCACAGGAATGACTCGCTGAATGTGCCGGGCGCGGTCGAGCCGTCCGGCATCGGCATATTGTTATAGATGTTGTAGCCTTTCGTATATGTGCGGTGAATGCCTGCTACGATGTACATGACGGCCAGCGTCGCCAGCATATCCGGGATACGGATCCGCACGATCAGCAGCGCATTCAGGAGGCCTACCAATACGCCGATCAGCAGCGCAACCGGAATCACGACATAGATCGGCAGCTCGTACCAAACCATAAATGCAGCCGTTACAACGGTAGTCAGCGACACGGTCGAGCCAACGGACAAGTCAAAGCCGTCAACCGCAAGCGAAATCGTAACGCCAATCGCCACAAACGTCACAATCGAGATGGAACGGAGAATATCCGTCAAATTGCTGTACGTAAAAAAGTATTCGTTCATCAAAGAGAAGAACAAAATAACAACGCCAATCACGATCAGAGAGCCGTATTTAAACACAAAATTTGTCGTTTTATTCATGTTGTTCTCCTTTTCCGCCGCTCGCATGCAAAAGCAGTTCCTCTTGCGTTGCCGCGCCGTGCTTGAATTCCGCAACAAGCGAACCGTCGCACATCACATAGATGCGGTCTGCAATGCCAAGCGCCTCGGCAAATTCGCATGTAAAATAAACAATCGTTTTCCCTTGTTCGGCAAGCGATCCGATAATCCGGAAAATATCGCTTTTCGCGCCGATATCGACGCCTTTTGTCGGTTCATCAAACAGATAGACATGGGCATCGGTAGGCAGCCATTTGCCAATCGACACTTTCTGCTGGTTGCCGCCGGACAAATGCCCGGTAAGCTCGCCGGCGGAAGACGTCTTAATGCCCAGCCGGCTTATAATATCGGCAGCGTTTTGTTTCTCCTTCGGTTTCGAGACGACACCCAGCTTCGATATCAGCTGCAAAATCGGCAGGCTTAAGTTTTGCTGTACCGATTCCTCTACAAAAATGCCCTGCTTGCGGCGCTCTTCCGGCACAAGAACAATGCCGCCTTCAATAGCGTCAGCCGGATCGCCGGGCTTCAGCAGCTGGCCGTTCACCTTCACTGTCCCGCTGTCCGCCTTGTCCGCTCCAAACAGCAGACGGGACAGCTCCGTTTTGCCGGCGCCTACAAGCCCGACCACTGCGACGATTTCGCCGCTTTTGGCTTCAAAGCTGACATTCCGCACCTGCTTGCCCCATGTTAGCCCGGATACTTCAAGCCGAGTTTCGCCAATCGGGACATCCAGCTTTGGATACTCTTCTGAAAATACTTTGCCGAGCATCGCGCGGACCACTTCTTCCGCGTTCAGCTCCGGCGCCGGCTTTGTCCATACCCGTTCGCCGTCGCGCATAACCGTTACCGTATCGCACAGCTGGAACACTTCCGGCAGCCGGTGCGAAATAAATACAATGCCGATGCCTTCAGCCCGGAGCTGCCGGATGACGCCAAACAGCTTCTCGGCTTCTTCAAGGCTGAGAGGCGCTGTCGGCTCGTCGAAAATAACGTATTTGGCTTCTTCGGTCAGCAGCCGTGCAATCAATACAAGCTGCTTTTCCGCCAGTGTCAGCTCTCCGGCTTTTTTCTTGACCGGAATATCGGCGCCAAGCCGGTTAAGCGTAGCTTTCGCCTGCTCCTCCAATTTGCCCCAGTTCAGCAGCCAGCTGCTTTTTCGGGATGAGATGCTATCCAGCATAACATTTTCCGCAACGCTCAAATAAGGCACAAGCGCCGTATCAACTTCTTGATAGACGCAGTGAATGCCTAGCTGCTTCGCATCCGCCGGGGAAGCGATGGATACCGTCTGCCCGTCGATTGAAATTTGGCCGCCGTCTTGCGTATAAGCGCCGGACAAAATTTTCATAAGCGTGCTTTTGCCTGCTCCGTTAGCGCCCAGCAAAGCGTGCACTTCGCCGCTTCGTACGGTAAAGTCCACATCACGAAGGGCGGGCACGCCGGAGAAAGCTTTACGTATGCCGTTCATCACCAGTTGCTTCATTATTGCATTCGCACCTCTTCCCTTGTAACGCATGAGGAAGCTTATGCCTTGGGCATAAGCTTCCGTGTACGCAGTTAACGATTAGTTTTGCGCTTCCAGCTCTTTCATCCAGTCTTCATAGTTTTGCGTGCTGCTGCCCCAACCGTCCACATATTGAGCAAGTTCGGTTGTGTTAATTTTTTTATCCGTTGGCAGCTGATCGCGGCTTACGTATACCGATTCCAGCGTAATCGTCTTGTCGACTTGTTCGCCCTTCAGCATTTTGTAAAGGGTGCGGACCTGAACGCGTCCGATATCTTTTGGATCCGTTGCAGCCGAAGCAATCCATGGGCTGTTTGGATCTTGAATCATTTGCAGGTCTTCGTCGCTCATGTCGATACCGTATACTTTAATGTCCGTGCGTCCCGCTTCTTGAATCGCGCGTGCAGCGCCTTTTGCAAACTCATCCCAAGCTGCCCATACTGCCGTAATTTGGCCCGGCTTCGGATATTTCGTCAGAATAGCTTTCATTTGCGCTTGTGTATCGACTTGCGGATTGTTGGCGTTGCCGAAAGCCGCAACTTCTTTAATATCCGGATATTTGGCTTGGAATGCCTTGTAAGAGATTTGCCGGCGTTCCATCGGCGCAAAGCCGGCTACCCATACTTTTACGATGTTGCCTTTGCCGCCGGTATCTTTCGCAAGCTGCTCGAGCGTCAGATCCGCCATCTTCTGGTCGTCCTGCTGCAGCATCGTTACGCCGTCCACATTCAAATCGGAGTCGAAGGAAATGACTTTGATCCCTTTGGCAACCGCTTTTTTAGCGCCGGCTTCCAAAGCCGAAGCTTGTCCATGGTCAAGCAAAATGCCGTCATAACCTTGGTTAATGGCTGCATCCAGGTTGGATGCCATTTTGACAAGGTCGTTGTCGGATGCGAAAACTTGTACTTTACCGCCGAACTTCTCAACTTGCTCTTTAACGCCTTCTACGTATTGAGCCGAGAACGTACCGGTATTGAACTGCATCACGAGCGCGACTTTTTTTCCTTTCAGAGAAGCCAGGTCGCTGTCGCCGGATGGAGCTGCGCTTGCCGCGTCTTGCGATGGCGCTGCGCTTTCAGCCGCTCCGCTGTTTGCATTATTCGTCGTATTTTTGTTGCCGCATGCCGCAATGATAACCAGAACGGCTGCCAGCAGCAGGCTGAGTGAAATTTTTGAAATTTTTTTCATCTAGTCTGTTCCTCCCCTTATTCCTTTGCTATATATAGATTTAAAAAATATAATACCAGCTTTTCCAACCATGTCAATCGGAATTATGTAAGTTTATAAGGAAATTTGTGAATTTTTAAGAAATTTCGTCGAATAAAGTCGAATGACAATATGTGCAATTATAAATATCATTCGGTTTTATTGCAATACCGATCCATGATTTCGAACGCAAAAAAGTGCCGTTCCCGCATAACAGGAACGGCACTTTGTATCCGGAGATGCACGCCGGTTATAGAATGATGGCAATAAGGCCGCCGGAACCTTCGTTAATAATCCGGCCCAGCGTTTCTTGCAGCTTATACCGCGCATTGTCCGGCATTTGAGCGATTTTGCCTTGGATGCCTTCTCTGACGATGGAATGAAGCGAACGGCCGAAGATGTCGGAATCCCAAATTTTGATCGGGTCGTTCTCGAAATCCTGCATCAGATAACGAACGAGCTCTTCGCTTTGTTTCTCCGTGCCGATAATCGGAGCGAATTCCGATTCCACATCTACCCGAATCATATGGATCGAAGGGGCTGTCGCCTTCAGCCTTACGCCAAAGCGCGAGCCATGACGGATAAGCTCCGGCTCATCCAGCGCCATCTCCGCAAGCGTAGGCGCTGCGATGCCGTAACCGGTTGTTTTCACCATTTCGAGCGCTTCGGCGAAGCGGTCGTATTCGCGTTTGGCATGGGCAAATTCCTGCATCAGCTGAAGAAGATGATCTTTGCCGCGAATCTCAACGCCTACAACCTCCATCAAGATGCGGTCATACAGCTCATCCGGCGCATACAGATCAATTTCCGCTACGCCTTGCCCCATGTTCATGCCGCTGAGGCCGGCTTTATAAATAAAATCATAATCCATAAATTGATTGACGACACGGTCGACATCGCGCAGACGGCGAATATCTTTGACCGTATCGCGAACGGAGTTCTCGTAGTTGCTCCGGAGCCAGTGATTTTCGTTCAGCACCATAACCCAGCTTGGCAGGTTTACGTTCACTTCGTGTACCGGGAACTCGTAAAGCACTTCGCGAAGGACGGAGATCACTTCCTCCTCGCCCATCGTGGCTGCGCTTAACGACATCACCGGAATATCGTATTTCTCTTGAAGCTCGGAGCGGAGCCTTTGGGTTTCTTCGCTGCGCGGGCGTGTAGAGTTGATGACAAGGACAAACGGCTTGCCGACTTCCTTCAGCTCGCCCACTACTCTTTCTTCCGCTTCGATGTAGGAGCTTCGCGGAATTTCCGCGATCGTGCCGTCCGTCGTGACGACAACGCCAAGCGTAGAATGCTCTTGAATCACTTTGCGTGTTCCAATCTCAGCCGCCTCCTGGAACGGAATCGGCTCTTCAAACCATGGCGTCGAAATCATGCGAGGGCCATTTTCGTCCTCGTAGCCTTTTGCCCCTTCAACCGCGTACCCTACGCAATCCACCAGGCGGACGTTCACGTCCAGCCCGTCGGTAACCCGCAGTTGTACAGCTTGATTGGGTACAAATTTCGGTTCGGTCGTCATTATCGTTTTGCCAGCGGCGCTTTGCGGGAGCTCATCCACGGCACGGACGCGGTCGGCTTCATTCGAAATATTCGGAAGCACCACCGTCTCCATAAACCGTTTAATAAAGGTTGATTTGCCTGTCCGGACCGCTCCGACGACACCGAGGTAAATATCCCCGCCGGTACGTTCGGCTATGTCCTTGAAAATGTCCACTTTCTCCACTGAATATCCCCTCCCAATTGAAATTCCGGTTCGCCGCCTTCCACCGGACAAGAGGGCAGGCCAGCGACGCAACTCGTACATGCTTTTTGGACTAGTAATAGCATATGTGCCGTCTCCCCTTTTATGACGATTCTTTCTACGAAATCTTTTTGGATTAGCCGGCTTCATTCCCTTCCAAGATTGAGTTATATGAGCAAAATAGGCTGGATATGCCGAACAAATGGTGCAAAACGCAACAAAAAAACTCTCTCGCTTAAACTAAAAGCGAGAGAGTGATAGAAAGGCTGCTAGCCCGCCAAAGCGACAGGCTCGCCGTTTACATAGCGGTAGGGAACCGATTTGACCGGGACATAAAGCGTATTATCGACCAGAAGCGCACGCAAATCCGTTTCCGGCTGGAACGAGGTTAGCCCGCTTTTTTGGATCGCCTGCATCAAATCAAACGCATAGTCGACGTAGGCGTTACCGTTATCGTCTATCATCGTTTCGATTTTTTGCCCGGAGTAAACGCTGCGCAGCGTTTTTTCTTTGGTATTCATCTGTTTATAATTAATGCGGTAGAAACCGGGATATACCTGCTCCCCTTTCGGGACGAGGCCTTGATGTTTGTCCATATATTCGCGGATGGTTTGGTTCAAATCATTTATATATTGCACGGTTATCAAATCCATCAGTTTGACGCGCGGAGCGGTTTCCTCATCAATGACTATAAAATAATAATGGCCGCCGTTCTCAAATGCAGCGGGAGGGATTTCGCTTAAAAAGCCTTTTTGCTTTAGTTGGCTAAAATCAATGGCGAACTTCTCATAGCGCGGTGTCTCCATCGTACTGTTTTTGATCGGAAGCAGGCCTGTTTCTTTATAATAATCATCGATTGCCGCCTGTACGTTGCGGACAGCGTCTCTTGGCGGTGCCTGATTTTCTTTCAGCTGATTATTCGGGTACATGCAGCCGCCCAGCGATAGAGCGGCAGCCGCCAGCAGCAAGAGAGGCAGCAGGCGGCGAATCGTCCTGTTATAACATGTCATCAATTGGGCTTGTCCCTCCGTATCCATCTGACTGTCCATCATCGTTGTGCCGTCCGGTCACCAAAGCGAGTCATCCTCCCGCGCCTGGGCAAGCTTCTTTAATACCGCAGCGCGCAGCGGATCCAGCGGCACATTCACAACCGCATTCCCTTGTACCCTCGCCTGACAGGATAACCGTTCGCAGCTATCCGCTCCGGCAGCAAGCTTATTACGTTCCTGCTCCCCCATCGGCAGCAATCGGCTTCCCGGCTCAACCGTTACTTTACACATAAAACAGGCAGCTTTGCCTCCGCAACGGGTCCGAATCGGCACATGAGCACGCCTGGCCGCATCTAATAACGTTGTGCCGGGACGCACCTTCACCGTAATGCCGGCTGGCATAAACGTCACTTCACAGTTCAAGCCAGCCACCTGCTTCCCGCTTCTCCAGCCAGCTGCGGACGACTGCAACAGTCTGTTCCGCAAAGCCGTTGCGGCGTTCAATCGCCTTCATCACTGCCCGTTCAGCAGCATCATCGCCGATGGCTTCCACAATCGCTTGAACTCTGTCCATCCTGCCGCGAAGCGCATTAAACCACAGTTCATGCGCCAGAGGTACAACCGGCACAACGACATCATCCGCAAGTTTAACTTCAAGCGCGTGCGGATATAACAAATCATGAACTTCCGTCTTATAGACGCAGCCGTGCGCCGTCACCGAAAAACCGCCAACCAGCTCTACTTCCACTTCATGAATGATGCAGCAGCCAAGCATGGAACGGTACATGGCGGTTACGCTAAGCTCCGGCTCGCTTACTCGCGTTTCCCGGCTAAGCCGTTCATATAACAGCCCGAAATCATCGTCATCCGCATATAAATCAACATCATTTGGCGGCTGGGAAAGCCGGATTCCCCGCAGCGCCAGCCCGGCGCTGCCCCCGACCACCCAGCTGCGGTCCCGGCCTAATGCCCGGGCAGCAGCGGTCAGCGCCTGGGCTATATTCGTATTTGGCAGCATTTACGTACACTTCCTTCAATCGTTGCAGCAGCCGGCATCGTTAAAAATAAGGTTTATTTACGGCTACAATCCGCTGAGCGCCTTGCTTTACAACCGCTTGGCAGGCAAGCCTGTAGCCCTGTTCGAATTCTTCCGGCTCCAGCCGGTCCCACTCTTCATCTGTTATGCCGTCCAAATATTCGTTCCCTTCCGAAACGAAACAGCGGCATTTGGCGCAAGTGCCTTTCTTACACATGTGGCCCCAATCCACTTTATACTTAATCGCATGCTTCAGAATCGACAAGCCGGGTTCCGGCTCTACGACCGCGAACTTGGTTCTTCCTCTCAATTCAATCATGCTGTGATCTCCTTATGTACGCTATAAAATAGAGAAAAAGCCGTAAATAAAGCCAAAAACAAGCATAACAAAAGCAATAAACGATAAAATACCCTTCATGATCCCTCTAGTTTTGACACGGGCAAACGTAATTAAAAAGGCTGCAACGGCCATCAAGCCGATGCCGATAAAAGAAACCCACATCTTTGTCATTCCATCCATCGAGGCGATCTTCTCCTAATCTGTGAAATTCTCCTATTGGCAAGGATCACCTTATTATAGCATCGTTACAAAAAAAGGACAAAAGCAGCAAAGAATCTGCTTATATCCCTATCGGTCGACAGGAAGCAGCAGGCTTCTTTTCGCTTTTGCCCGTGTACTTCTTATTTTTTGACCATCATTTTGATCAGCGATTCCAAATGATTCAAACCAACGCCGCTGGCGGTAACCGCCTTGACAATATCGTTAGTTGTAGATTCCGAGACCGGCACCTTTGCCATTTCCGCTACTTGTTTAATCAGCTTCCGGAGCTCCGCTTCATTTTTGAGCGTATCAGCCGTAACGCTGCTAGCCAGTTTTTTGACCGCATTCTCGGAGATATTTTTTCCGGTTTTTTTGTTGATGGCGCCTAGCACATCTTTGGACAAATCTTTGTTAGCCACTGCTTCCCCTCCTAATGATGCGTAAATAAGTTCTCCCAGCATCATATGAGGGAAACGGGCGATAGGTGCAGGCTATCCGATCGGCTCGATTTCATGCGTCCGCAGCCGGCCCATCAGGCGCGATACGGCCGTCCGGGGTTCCAACTGCTCGAACAGCACTTGATAAAGCTGCGCTGTGATCGGCATTTCAACATCATATTGCTTCGCCAGTTCGAATGCCGCATTTGTTGTGCGTACGCCTTCAACGACCATGCCCATCCGCTCCAGCACCTGGTCAAGCGGAGCGCCGTCCGCCAGCATGGAGCCAGCCCGCCAGTTGCGGCTATGCTTGCTTGTACAGGTCACTACAAGATCCCCGACGCCGGCTAATCCGGCGAATGTCAGCGGATTAGCGCCCATCGCGCCGCCAAGGCGGCCGATTTCGGCAAGGCCTCTTGTAAGCAAAGCGGCTTTGGCGTTGTCGCCAAAACCTAACCCGTCGGATAAGCCGGCGCCTAAAGCGATAATGTTTTTGATCGCGCCGGCTACTTCTACGCCAATGACATCCGGATTGGTGTACACGCGGAAATACGGATTCATAAAAGCATCCTGCGCCTGCTCCGCAACGGACAGCTCTTCAGCGGCTACAACCACGGTTGTCGGCTGCTTGCGGATAACTTCCTCCGCATGGCTTGGGCCAGACAAAGCGGCGATATGGCTAACCGGGCGGTTCAGCTCTTCTGCCAGCACGACCGTCATCCGTTTGAGCGTGCCTGTCTCAAAACCTTTCGTCGCATGCACGCATAACGTAGCTTCATCCATATGGGGGCAGCCTGACGGGCAACATCACGCATCGCTGAGGAAGGCGAAACAAACAAAGCAAGCTCCGCGCCAGCCAGCGCATCCTCCATGCGGGTTGTCGCCTGAATGCCGTCCGCTAGACGGATCCCCGGCAAAAACTTCCCGTTCTCATGCTTCTCGTTGATTTCCTCCGCCTGCTGCGGATTCCGCGTCCAAAGCTTCACTTCATAACCGTTGTCGGCAAGCACCGAAGCCAGCGCAGTTCCCCAGCTTCCAGCGACAAGCACGGCAGCGCGGCGTTCCTTCCCGTTTCTGTTCAAGCTGCCTCACATTCCTTTCTTGGCGCCAAGCTTGCTTTCCGTGCCGTGCACAAGCTTCACCAGATTGGTGCGATGGCGGACAAACGCAAACACGCATAATACAAGACTGATCACCAATTCAGGAGCGCCAAATTGAATAATGCCAATCGCAATCGGAGTCAATAACGCAAACAGCAAAGAGCCGAGCGAAACATAACGTGTAAGGGCAATAACAGCAATGGCCACTACGCCGGCTATAAGTGCCGGAACAAACGCAAGCGTTGCGACAACGCCTACCGTCGTAGCAATGCCTTTGCCTCCTTTAAAGCGGAAATAGACCGGCCAGTTATGGCCGATAATCGAAGCTAAGCCGGCTACAGCAGGGATCCAGCTGTTGTCGCCAAGCCATTTGCCCAGCCATACAGCAATTACCCCTTTTGCAATGTCCAGCAAAAACACGAGAATGCCCGGGCCTTTGCCAAGCACGCGAAGCGTATTCGTTGCACCGGCGTTGCCGCTTCCGTGCTGGCGAATATCAATCCCTTTTACCCATTTGGCAATCAAAATACTGAATGACACCGACCCCAGCAAATAACTGACGACAACCGAGATAACCGATAACAGCAATGTTCTCTCCCCTAATCTTCGTCGGACTTCCGTCTGGTGAACAGACGAATCGGCGTGCCTTCGAAATCAAAGGCCGCTCTGATTTTATTTTCCAGGTAACGTTCATACGAGAAGTGCATGATTTCCGGATCGTTTACAAAAATAACCATAGTAGGCGGTTTTGTCGCCACTTGGGTCACGTAATTAATGCGAAGCCGTTTACCTTTATCTGTTGGAGGCGGATTAATCGCTACTGCATCCGAAACGACATCATTCAGCAGATGCGTTTGAATACGAAGCGAATGCTGCTCCGAAACATGGTTCACAACCGGCAGCAGCTTATGCAGCCGCGACTTCGTCAAGGCGGACAGGAATACGACCGGCGCATAACTCATAAACAAAAAATGATCGCGGATCGTTTGCTCAAACCGCTGCATCGTTTTATCGTCTTTTTCCACAACATCCCATTTATTCACGACAAAAATAGAAGCTTTGCCCGCTTCATGCGCGTATCCGGCAATATGCTTGTCCTGCTCGATAATGCCTTCTTCGCCATTGATTAACACCAATACGACGTCTGCACGTTCAATCGCTTTCAAGGAACGCATTACGCTGTATTTTTCCGTTGTTTCATACACTTTGCCGCGCTTGCGCATACCGGCGGTATCAATAAGGACATAACGCTGCCCGTCCCGTTCAAAAGGCGTATCAATCGCATCGCGTGTTGTGCCTGCCACATCGCTGACGATAACGCGGTCTTCACCTAGCAGGGCATTCACGAGCGACGATTTGCCGACATTCGGCCGGCCAATCAAAGCAACTTTAATAATATCCTCGTCGTATTCTTCATCATCCAGCTCCGGCAGCTTCTCCACTGCAGCATCCAGCAGATCGCCAATACCGGTACCATGAGAGCCGGAGATCGCAATCGGCTGTCCAAATCCTAATCCGTAAAATTCATAAACATCATCCATACGGTTCATGTTGTCGACTTTGTTTACTGCAACAACTACCGGTTTGTGTGATCGGAACAACATTTGAGCCACTTCATCATCAGCATGCGTAAGCCCGGCTTTCGCATCGACCATAAAAATAATGACGTCCGCTTCTTCGATAGCGAGCTCCGCCTGTGCGCGAACCAGCCTCAAAATATGGTCTTCGCCATCAATTTCAATACCGCCTGTGTCAATAATACTGAATGATCTGCCGTTCCATTCACCGATTCCGTATATCCGGTCACGGGTAACGCCCGGTTTATCCTCTACAATCGCGAGCCGGTCGCCAATGACCCGATTGAAAATAGTGGACTTCCCTACGTTCGGACGCCCGACGATAGCAATAACGGGTCTAGCCATAAATTTCCATTCACTCCTTCAAAAATACTCATGACTATCATCATAACAAAAAAGCGCTCGCTTGGCTAATATTATCAAACATTGTTTGCAGCCGCCAGACTAAGCTTCATCTGCATCCCCGCCGGCCTCGCCGCTTGTTTTCCAAGACAAATAAGGAAGTTTCCGGACAGCTTTCTTCAGCCAGCCCAAAACAGCCGTCACCGTTCGGGCTGCAGCCAGTGAAATTAATAATCCGTCCCACCAGGCCAGCGAGCCGATGGATGCTGTATAACCTAACGTGCTTAATGCCGCCCCTGTTATTTCCGACCAAATGGCGCTCCAGACAAGCAAAGCAAACTGATGCGCAAGCTTGCTTACAAAAGCCGAGGCAAGCAAACCGCCAAGAAGAGGCGCATCCCATACCGGGTGCACCCAATAAAAAACCGGATCAGCATAATAAATTTGCTTGACCGAACCCCATATAATACCGACAATAAATGCGCAAAGCATCAAATATCCGGTTTGCGTAACAGGCTTCTCGCTTCTGAATACCGCTGATGATAGCAGCAGCAGCGCAAACACGCCCCCATAATATTCGATGTGGATATGCCCGAGCATAAATGTCCCATACACAAGCTGAAGCAGACCGCATCCGACTCCAGCAGCCGCTGCCGCCCGACCCGAAACGCCTGGAAAAAAAACAGTGCCCCACCCTGTACTGAGCAATATACCCGCCGCAATTAGTATTAGCAGTGAAATAAACCCGGGATTCATTGGACGCATCACCTCATTCCTGCCTATTATGCGCCAAAAAAAAGAGGCTATTCCAAGATCCATAGAATCGAGGAACAGCCTCCGGACAGCCTGCGGCGGTAAGCTGCAGCTGCTATGAAATTATTTCAGCTTGCTCAATTTGTCGCCGAAACGTTCCGCCAGCGTAAAGCTCATGCTTTGATTGCTCAAGCTTACGTTAGGGTTGTTGATTTCTTCTTGCTTAGGTGCGCGCTCACGCTGCGGTTTTTCCGCTTTTGGAGCTTGCTCAGGAGCTTCTTCCGTTTCTTTGATGCTGAGGCTTACGCGTTTCTCAGCCGGGTTGAAGTCCAAAATTTTCGCTTTCACTTCTTGGCCTTCTTTCAATACTTCGAAAGGAGTTGCGATGTGACGGTGAGCGATTTGAGAAATATGAACAAGGCCTTCAACGCCTGGAGCGATTTCAACGAATGCGCCGAATGCTACGAGGCGGCGTACAACACCGGTAACGATGTCGCCGATAGCGAATTGCGAACCGGCCGTTTCCCATGGGCCAGGCTGAGCCGCTTTAATGCTCAGGCTGATTTTGCCAGCAGCCGGATCCACTTTCAGCACGCGTACGCGAACCGATTGGCCTTCGGATACTACGTCTTTTGGATGTGCAACATGCTGCCACGACAGTTCGGATACATGAACCAGGCCGTCGATGCCGCCGATATCCACAAATGCTCCAAACGGAGTGAGGCGTTGTACCGTACCGTCCAGCTCTTGGCCGGCATACAGCGATTCCATAATGCGTTGTTTATTTTGTTCGAATTCCGCATCCAGCACTTCTTTGGCGGACAAAATCACTTTATTGTTTTCGCGGTCGATCTCTTTCACTTTCACGCGAAGCGTACGGCCTTTGTAATCGCTGAAGTCTTCAACAAAATGGCGTTCAACCATCGAAGCCGGAATGAAGCCGCGTACGCCAACGTCTGCTACGAGGCCGCCTTTAACAACATCGGCAACCGCTACTTCAAACACTTCGCCGCTTTCAAAACGGGCTTGCAGAGCATCCCATGCTTTTTCAGCGTCGATTTGGCGTTTCGACAATACGAGGCGCTCTTTCTCATCGTCGATGCTAACCACTTTCACTTGCACTTCCTGACCGACTTGAACCGCTTCGGAAGCATTGTTCAATTGGACTGAAGAAAGCTCGCGAATTGGAATAACGCCGTCATATTTATATCCAAGGCTTACGAAAGCTTGGTTATCTTCGATTTTGACGATTGTACCGGTTACGATATCGCCTTTCTTCAAAGATACGAGATTATCCATAGCTTCTTGACTTTCCTGTACATTCAATTCTTCTGACATCCCAATTACCTCCTCAATTCATACCACAACTTTATTTAAATCCGATTGACTTGCTTGGTCAAGCGGCATTTAAAACTTATTTGACGGCCCATTCTCGTTAACCAGTTCGCGGATGCGCCCCATTACAACTTCGGTAATAAGCTCAAGCGGGTCTGCCGCTTCCGGATTGGCCTCTACGACCGCTTTCGGGTCAATCGGCTCTCCATATACTACTTTTAAAGTTCGAAAAAGTTTATAATTTCCAATAATAGCAGCCGGAACGATTAATGCCCCGCTCCGATGAGCGATAAGAGCAAGCCCTTTTTTGCCGGAACCTCCGCTGTTGCGTGAGCCTTCCGGGAACATCGCCAGCGCCTTGCCTTCTTTCAGAAGCGCAATGGCGGCTTTAATGGCATCCTTGCTGACGCCGCCGCGGTTAACCGGGAATGCGCCAAGCCTGCGAATAAGCGGACCGAATAAAGGAACTTTAAATAATTCCACCTTCGCCATAAAATGAAGCTTTCGCTTAATCGGAATGCCTACCGTTGGCGGGTCGAAATTGCTTACATGATTAGAGGCCACAATGATTGGGCCGCGGAGAGGGATATGTTCCACTCCCGACGATTTCAATCGAAACAGCGCTCCATACAGAACACGCAAAAAGAATTGACCTGCTAAGTATAACATTAGTTTACTTCGCCTCCGCCAATTTGGTTCTGCTTAAATTCACAATCGCCGCTGCGACCTCGTCAATTGACATGGAGGTGCTGTCCAGGACGATAGCGTCATCAGCGCATACAAGAGGCGATATGTCCCGCTCCGCATCAAGTTTATCGCGGCTCGCTATTTCCTTCTCCAGCTGTTCCAACGTTATGCCTTGGCTTAAGCCGATTTCGCGATATCTGCGCAGCGCCCGCTCTTGCACGGAAGCCGTCAAAAACACTTTCAGTTCTGCGTTCGGAAGCACGGATGTGCCGATATCCCGGCCGTCCATTACGACGCCCTTGTCCTGCGCCAGCTTGCGCTGCATATCGGTCAGCACGCTGCGTACCGTTTCATTAGCCGCTACTTGCGACACCGATAACGTCACTTCGCGGGAACGGATTAAATCCGTTACATCTTCGCCGTTCAAATAAACAAGCTGCCCATGCTCTCCGGGCCGAAGCACGATGTTTAACGTCTTGGCATGCTCGGACAGCGCAGCCGAATTCTCAGGCTCTACGCGGTTTCTTAGCGCGCTTAGTGTCACAGCGCGATACATGGCACCCGTATCGATGTAAATATAACCTAGCTGTCCCGCAACTTTCCGCGCTACCGTACTTTTCCCCGCGCCTGCGGGTCCGTCGATGGCAATATTCATGCGGAAGACGTTGCCGTCTTGCTGCATCACTAACTGTCAGCCCCCTTAGCTCCGATAAATTCTTGGCAGAATAATCGGTTGCCAAGAAAAAAGCAGGCTCTGCCTGCGAACGTGAAAATTATACCACACTGTGGACATAGATGCAAAATTACGTAATGGATTAAAAGCGGGGAAAACCGCATAACCATGCCGTTTTATCTTATTGGAAGGAATCCCCTTCCCATCTTTCGACATGGGTCGCCCACTGTCTAAACGTGTCGTTTTGCAGCAGTATTTGTATCACGAATACAGCTGTCAAAAGCACGATAACCGCAATTCGCAGCCCGCCCGCAACCCGGTCAGAAAACGCAAGGAGCCGCTTGCGGCTCCCTGCTGGCTTGTTCGAAACGGTTTGTATTTTATTGCGATTCGAATCCATCGGAATGCCACCTGCCCTTCTGCAAGCTAGCATTCCAAATTATAACAGTTATTATTCACCGGTTGCGGAAATCGAATTGCCGCTCAAAGCAATACCGGATAATCTTTTGGCGCTCATAATCGTTAATGGATACGAACTTGATCATGACCTGCTTCCGTGCTGCCGCCACTTCAACGATACGGACAATTTCAGCCGCAAACGGCGCATGCTCAATCGTGCCGTTTTTATAATTCAACAACAGCCAGCACACGAGAAGTTGACCTGGATGCAGCTGCCATTTCGATTCACAAAGAAAAGAAATACCGCCGCCGCCTACGTCGTCTGTTACAGCAACAAATTGCTCATGATCAGGGAGCTTGACCGCAATTTCCAGCTCAGCCGGCACCCGCAAAAAGTTTCTTCTTTGCACTTTTGTAATCCGGTCCGTATCGGGAGTACGGATTTTGACCAGCGGAATCGCATCCTGCTGGAATCCTAATACATGCGAACCAAAATAATGCTTGACTCCGGTTTCCGTTATGTAGTAAAACGACAGCTCGTCACCGAGAAACAGCTTCTTCATCCTGCCGGACTGCTCGTGAATCGGGGTCTCCATTAAAATGAATTCATCGTTCCAATCCGCAATCCTTGCTTTGTACTCTTTGCCCGCTTCCTCTTCATCAGGCGTTGCAACATGAAGAAACAGCATTTGATTAATTTTTGGCAACAAATAGGCTCCCTCCCATATAAACGTCATTATAGCACGTCGAATGGAGGGGAGCCATACTGTTATTTGGCGTATTTTGACATTCTAGATTGCGCTGTTCTGCAATGCCATTTCTTCGATAGCTTCTTCTGTGCCATTATCCGCATTGATGTAAATCCGGTACAAGCTGCCATTAATTTTGCCGGAAAACTCATAGCAAAGCACTTCATCGCCCATTTCGCCTTGAATGAGCGCCATATTTTCCCGCGTAATTTTCATATTCGGATTAACGGCTTTTCTGGCTTCATCTTTGCTCAGTTTAGCTTGCGGCAAGTTCCGTTTATGATGCTCATACACATAATCGTTTGCATGCAGCCCAATCGTCTCGCCGTTATCCAGCGCAACTTTCACCGTCAATTTTTCGGGATAGATCAGCACGCCGTTCTGGGTGCCTACGTAAGTAAATGTGCCTGTATTATTGTATTCGTCGTACGCGATCGGCTTCATGCCATCAAAGTCATGTTTCTTCAAAAACGCGCCTGCCGACTTTTCCGCTTGTTTTATTTGAATCTGTTTGCTGCCTACATCCCTTGAATTCATAAACCAGATAAGCTGGCCGCCTTTTTGCGTAAAATCCATATGGATCGTACTGTCCTGCTTGCCTTTAGGCTCGATGCTGGCCGAGTAAGAGGCATATTCGGTGCCTTTTCCGTTCTCAACAACACGGATCTCATCCGCATTGGTGTTCAAAAACTTGGCGGCAAGCGATTTCACCTGTTCCGCCGTAACCATATTGCCGCTCAGCATATTGACCGTTCGTTTTTGATACATGCTGCTGACTGAAGGGCCCCAGTTAATTTCCGGGTATTCGCTTACTTTTTTGTCAACTGTCCTGAAGCCGTCGATAATAGAGTTGTCGCGGGCGGATTTTTCGGCGGCAACAGCAACCTCTACATCCATCCAGCGCAAGTTTTTGCTAAGTACTTTTTCCTGCATGCTTTGCAAGTCATTGGAAATTTGCTCCGAATTGGCATACAGCGTCTTCATCGTCTTAAACTCTTCATCCGTCAGCGGCTGCTTGCTCAGATCGCGGACTGCTGTTTTGTAAGAAAAGTTGGCGATTTTGGACAAAAACTCTTCTGCATCATTAAAAGGAAGCAGCGTCAGCGGGAGCTGATTGACTTCATTTTGCGCTTCGCTTGTCAGCCGCCACACATTAATAAGCCCTTTGCGGTGATAGTTTTGGGAGGTGGAGTTGACAGCAAGCGTATTGCCAAGCTGGTTATGAAGCTGCTGCACATGGTAGGTCAGATCATGGAAGGCGCGCTGGTATTGGTTTTCCGCTTTAATCAGTACTGAATTTTTATCCTGATGCTCCTGGTAGCCCCAATAGGCTGCGCCGATAAACAACACGGTAAAGACAGGAAACAGCACTGCGCTCAGTCGTTGGTACATAACACAAAAGCTCCTTTCTTGTGCAAAACCTGGTGTTAGTTTGGTTTGCCAAAAGGAGCTTTATGCATCCGAATGCTATGAAGTTATCGTTTTTAAAGCGCGATATGCTCTTCAATCTCCAGGTCATTGCTGTTGTTGCATATGCACTGGCGGAAACCGGTATCAATCGTGCCTTTGTCCCTTCGCCCGCGCAGCACATACTTCTCGCCGCATACTTTGCATCTGATCGTAACCTTCACTCGGCTTGTCTCCATCATAACCTCCATGCCCATCCTTTTTTTCAATCTTTTGTATCATCCAGTATGGGCATTTCGGTTAAAGCTTAATCTCTTCTTCGGAGGCGAGGTAGCGGAACGGCGATCTGGAAGTTGCTCTTTGCATTTTGCGGATTCCCCACACCCACAAAAAAGCCATGAACGGGATAATCGTCCACATCCAATTGCTGCTGTAGCTGACCATCAAGTAGTCGTAAATGCCGTGCAGCAGCATCGGCAATAGAAGCGTAATCGCCAAATAACGCTGCACTTTGCGCTTCGGGGCAAATTTGGCTTTGCCCAAATAATACCCCATCGCGACGCCAAACAGCGCATGGCCGGAAACCGGAAGCAGCGCCCTCATCAGCAGCGTACCGAACGTCGCCGGCGAAAACACGGCGTACATGACGTTTTCCAGCGTTGCGAAACCTAGCGATATCGATGCGGCATATACAATCCCGTCATACGGTTCGTCAAATTCGGTATGGTTAAATATCAAATGATACAGCACAAACCACTTGGCCAGTTCCTCAATGCCAGCCGATTGCACAAAAGCAAACAGTACCGGATTGTCGCCAAGCCACAGCTCTAACCCCCGCTGGATAACTACGATCGGAATAACGATCAGCATGCCGAACACAAACATGCGGATCACCATGGAGATCGGTTCGGACTCGTACCGGTCTTTCAAATATAAATAGGTGAGCAGCGAAATGCCTGGTGCAACTGCAGCCGTCAATATGGAGAACAACAGCATTTCGACTCACCTCCTGTGTGTATGAAATGCTTTTCATTTGCCATGTTGCTTACAAGTATACAATGCCTCAGCCGATAACGGAAATACTTCTCCCGTATGCAAACGCTATTATCCATACATTGCTAAGCAAGAAGAGCATCCGCTGACGAAAACCGCCTGCGGATGCTCTTTAGTCCCAGCTTTCTTGTGCCCGCGTTCAGCCGGAAAAATGCGTGCATATTTCTTGTATCGCTCCCGATGCAACAATCACCTTGCCGTATTCTTCAAGCATGGCGTATGTCACCGATGTTGCTTCGCCAAATTCGGCTAGCACCGCGATAACCGCATTATGCCTCGATGTTTCCATATTCGCAGGCTCTAAAGCCAATATATATTTCCCGTTGTACGAATAGAGCCGACCGTCTTCGGTAAGCGAAGCCGATTTCAGTTTCTTGCACACGTCGATAACATCCTCGAAGTCCCGAAAGGCGTACATGACAACATCGCTTTGCTCCATTGTCACTTCCATTTCGTATATATCCTCTTCGCTGTCGTCATCTTCCTCCAGAATGTGATCTTCAGAACCGGCAGCAACTTTGCCGCGGGTTACGATGACGACCATTCCTTGTGCAGGAAGGGCAAATACTTCAACGGCGAGCGGTCCCCCGCTTGCGTCAAAGCCGAGTTCGGTGTATGCCTGATCCATCATTTCGCTAAACAGCTCATGTACTTTAGGAATTTCTCGCCACATATCATCCTTCTGGATCCCACGTTCCAGCAGGTCGTCGTACGTCAGGAATATACGTATCTTGTCCTGACTCAGCCGCTCGATCTTCATGACAGGATCCTCCTCTGCAGCATCTGTTGTAACAGCGTATGAAATTTTAGATAAGATGTGAACAAAATATGCTATGTAACTATGTTACCATGTTCGTCCTTTAAATGCACTATCACCCTAAAAAAAGAATCGTACAATCAGCCCGCTTTTTCTTACAGGCGATTGTACGATTCTTGATCCGTCCGGCGTATTTAATGCGGGCCGGAAGCCGCCTCTTCCTTAATACGCGATACCTCCTGCTTTACCGAAGGGTCACTTTCAATAAGCGCCTCCAGTTTACCCCATTCTTCGCCGGAGTGAGCTTTGGTATCGCTTGACGGCTTTGGGACTTGCTTGGCCGCCTCGTGCATCGATCGGTTCATCATGCCGGATACCGCAAAGCCCGTTAATTTAGAGCCGATGCCCGTCACTGCGTGTGAAAGACGGGCAGCCGCATCCGGCCTTTTGCGCGCAAACACCATAGCTGCTGCTGCGCCTACGAGACCGCCTACAATAAACCCGCTGCGTAGCTTGAACATATTCGGAAGCCTCCTTCAAATGAGACTCAAGTTATGCGCATGAGCTCATTTATAGAATGCCTGCCTCTCCGTCCCTCCATGCCGCATAATTATTGGAAAGGCGCTTACTCCGTATAGTTAATCCCGTACCAGAACAACCCGGCAACCAGGCAAACAAACAGGACAAACAGCAGATTGTAATACCACTTGCTCAGCTTTTGCGAGCTTGAAGGATGTTTCTTGCTTCTGGGGGGCAGAGCATGATCCGTCATCGAGTCTGTGCTTGCGGCCGTTTGTCCGGGCGCTTGTTCATGCTGAGAATGCTTCTGCCTCGATTTACCGAATTTTTCTACCCTGCTCATGGCTCCCTCCTGTATCGGATAATTAGTCCCATAATCAAATCAACAATAAAATGCGTAACGATTGGGGCCCAAATCGTCCCCGTCTGAATGTAAATCCAGCCCAGCCCATAGCTGATGGAAAATACAAGCCCCGTTGGAATCCAATGCCGCAAGTACCGGACATGGATTGCAGCAAAGATAATGCTTGTCCAATACGGGCCAAATGAATGCTGAACTGCACCGCGGAACAGCAGCTCCTCACAGATCGATACAACCAAACAAATAAGCACGATATGCCAAATCGGCCTTCTGCGGAACAGCATTTCGTTAATGCCGCCGTCATCCGACGCTTCTTCCGGCACCCATTTGGCGAGCAGCAGGTCCGCAGCTACTACAGCCGCTGCCAAACCGGCGCCCCATGCGGCAAATTCCCAATTGCCCGGCAGCTTAAAAAGATGAAAAATATTTTGGCGCTGAAATAACAGCCAGATCAGACCGATAATAAGAGTAAGCGCCTGAGTCATATACAAATTAATGAGAAGCAGCCGGTCGTTAAGCTGATCGGAGGTTACCTGCTTCAATCGGATTTTTCGAAATTCGAACTTTTTCATAGATTCCCGCCTGTCTTTGAAGGTTCATATGGTCTTTGCGCTTTACGGTAATCATTTTATGTTATAAAAAAGGGGTTATTTTATGGAAAAAAGACATCGCCGCTCTACTATGCTGTTCAGCCTTTTATTTTTGCTTATGCTTGTCATAGCCGTTGGCTCTTTTATTTTCGGCGTCAAAATCGGCGTAAACAAAACGGAGGACAGATACAAGTCTGACCAAGAAGCGGCGGCTGTATTAAAAACAGCGGCGCCAGCAAGTCAGCAGGATCTTGTTTCTTTCTATAATACCGTATTTTTGCCTTATAGTGAATTTCAGACGAAATGGCTCGAATCCGAGCGGGCTTTGTCGCAAGGCAAACTGACAAAATCCGAGTCTGCATTCACCAAGCTGGCCAAACTCGCCAAACAACAATATGTAGAGGCCGGAACGGTAAATATGCAGAACATTCAGCTGCTAGGCAGCGCGCAAACGAGCTATCTGCGCAGTTTAAAGCTGTTTGGACAAGCAGCAGAGGAAGCTGCGGCTCATGCTAAAAAGCTGAAAAACGCCGATTTGAGCGCAAGTATCGCGGCAGACGTCAACTACAAGACCGCCATTAAGCAGCAGCTCGCCGCACAGCAGCTTTTTTATGACGGCATGCTGCAGTGGAATGCGTCCGTCGACAGCAGCATCCCGGCACATTACAGCTATAACCCGAATATGAAGCTGGCGGCCTGGAATAAACTTCCTTTAATTGTAAAAAATAAATTAATGGCCGATCAGCTTAAATCAGTTAATGCCCTAACGGAATTTTACCCGCAGGACTTGGCAAGCCGCATTGATGCCTTGGTTAAAGGCGGCCAAGCGGCCAAGCTGAAGCTGGTTACGCTGAGCGATGCCATTCATTTGCTCTCCGATACGAATGCAGTACGGAGCGGCGACTACGATTCCAGCAAAACGAAGCTTTACGCAGGAGAACAGCTTCCGGTGCCGTTCTCCTAAATCGCCTAATCGTATTGAAAACCTTGGAGCATGGCATACGCCGCCATACCGCCAGTTACGTTATGCAGCCCGGTGATGCCCTGCTCCGCTAAATAATCGCATACGGCTGCGCTTCTCACCCCATGAGCGCAAATAATATAAACCGGCTTGTCTTCCGGCAGCCTGCCGATTGCATGCGGAATACTGTTCATCGGAATATGAGTGGATGACGGGATATGATAATATTGCCATTCCGCTAGTTCTCTTACGTCAATAATTTGCTGCGGTTCCACTTCCTCGGCTTCCAGCAGGCGAAGCAGCCCGGAGGCGTCCAAATCTATCCAATTGCTCATACAAGTCTCTCCTTATTCTCCATACCGTGTCAAATTACGGCTCTATCCTTCAGTTTACTGTACGAATTCTAACGAAATTTTCACAATTGGGCAAGTTTCAGCATTGCATTCCAACGCTGCCTTGCTATAAAATGATATAGTCTAAATGGAGAACTTGTTCTCGTGCTTGATTTAATGGATGTGTTTGAGTACTAAATTTTTTGTAAGAGGCGGTATCAAATTTCTGTAACAACGGAAAGTTTCTTATCCGTTTCGTCTTGTTGTTTGCAGGCAATGAGTTACATTAAAGTGTTAAAGTGGTGATTAGAACTCCATGCGGAGTTTTTTTCTATAATTTACTCAGTCAACATTCGTTATGAATCCTTTAATTATCAGTTTCATAGCGACACCACCATTAGGAGGCATTCTGAACATGTTTAAAGTGCTAGTATCGGATCCAATCAGTGATCTCGGCATCCAGCAGCTTGTCGATGCACAAGATGTTATCGTCGAGAAAAAAACAGGGCTTAGCGAAGATGAGCTTGTCGCAATTATCGGAGATTACGACGCGCTGCTCGTTCGCAGCCAAACGCGGGTAACCGCACGCATTATGGAAGCGGCTTCCAAACTGAAAGTTGTTGGCCGCGCAGGCGTAGGTGTCGACAATATCGACCTGAATGCCGCTACGACACAAGGCATTATCGTTATTAATGCTCCAGACGGCAACACGATTACCACTTGCGAGCATACGTTTGCCATGATGATGGCTGTCGCACGCCACATCCCGCAAGCATATTTGAAAACGGTCGGCGGAGAATGGGACCGTAAAACATTCCTCGGCGTAGAGCTTCGCAATAAAGTGCTTGGCGTTCTCGGCATGGGTCGTATCGGAAGCGAAGTTGCCAAGCGCGCAAAAGCATTCGGCATGCAAATTCTTGGCTACGACCCGTTCTTGACGGAAGAACGTGCTGACAAGCTTGGCATCAAGCTGGCAACCGTGGATGAAATTGTCCGCAACGCTGATTTTATGACGGTTCATACGCCGCTTACACCGGAAACCCGCCATATGATCGGAAGAGCGCAATTCGAAGTGATGAAACCAGGCATGCGTATCGTTAACTGCGCACGCGGCGGAATTATTGATGAAATGGCATTGGTAGAAGCGGTTAACAGCGGCATTGTAGCCGGCGCTGCATTTGACGTATTCGAATCGGAGCCGCCTGCAGCCGATCATCCGTTCCTTTCCAATCCTAAAATTATCGTAACGCCTCACCTTGGCGCTTCGACAGTTGAAGCACAAGAAAACGTGGCGATCGACGTTTCGGAGCAAGTGCTGCACATTTTGCGCGACGAGCCGTTTATGAACGCAGTAAACATGCCTCCTATTCCGGCAAATCTGCAAAGCAAGCTTCAACCTTATTTCGAGCTTGGCGAAAAGCTTGGCAGCTTTATTGCACAAGCGACGGACGGCGCGGTGCAGGAGATCGTGGTTGGCTACTCCGGCGAGCTTGCTGAGCTGGATACACAGCCGATTACCCGTTATATCGTAAAAGGCGTGCTGTCGCATCACCTTGGCGCTGAGCAAGTGAATGTCGTTAACTCGATGCATCTGGCCAAAGTGCGCGATTTGAACATCGTCACCAACAAATCGCATGCAGCTAAAGACTTTACGAACCTGGTTACCGTTTCGCTTCGCACGAAACAAGAAGAACGTTCGGTATCCGGCACATTGCTGACGGGCTACGGCCCGCGTATTGTAAGCATCGACAAATTCTCGGTTGACGTTACACCGGAAGGCAATCTGATCCTGATTGCGCATAACGACAAACCGGGTATTATCGGTAATGTCGGTACGCTGCTGGGCAGCAACGACGTGAACATTGCAACGATGCAGGTTGGCCGTCAGCTCGTAGGCGGTTCCGCTATTATGGTGCTTCGCGTCGACAAGAGCGCGCCAAAAGACGTACTGCAAAAAATTACAAGCTTGCCTGATCTGAACAACGCGAAAGAAATTACGCTGTAATCCGATCAAGCTGATACAAAATCCCCTCTATGCTAGACATAGAGGGGATTTTTTTTGCCGGTTATGGTGCTGTCAAATCCATGGAAAGCTGCTCAGCTTCATCCCGGTCAGCCGCAGGACCAGCCAGATACACTTGCATGCCGTATTGGTTATCCAAATCTTTAAGGCTAATCCATGCTTTATCCGCCTGTTCGTCCGCCCATACAAAACCAATTGATTGTACGGTTTGATCTGAGCCGGAGACGGTGACATTACCAAACAAAGAATGGCCGTCTTGACGCAAAGTAACCGGATAAGACTTGTCATTGACGGTCAATGTCCCTTTAAAACGGTAATTTCCCTGCAAGTTATGATTTCTTGTGCCGCTCAAATGAAATGACATCTTCTCCACCAAATGCGAATCAACGCCATACAAAACACCGTCCATTTGCTTGTCCACTTTCAACGGCTTCAGCCAGCCGTAACCTGCATAAACGAGTACAACGATAACGACCGCTGCAATTGCCGCAATCCATTTTTTCAAAATGCCATCACCGCCCAGATGTAAAAAAGATTATGTGCCGATAGCATAAACGCACCAGCTAACAAAAAGGTTACCATAAACGTTAACTTGCAGCATCTTTTTTGCCGTTTCCTATTTATTCCGCTTTATTTCGAGTGATTACAGCAATAATAACGCCCAATGTTTCACGAGCAACAAGATTACTCTTCTTTTTTCAACAAAATAATGCCCCGATTAATTCGGGGCATGGACGGACGAGGCAGCTTCGACAGGCAGCAGCAGCGTAAACGTTGTACCGGCACCAACAGTGCTTTCAACTTGAATACGGCCTCTATGCAGTTGAACAAGGTTTTGCACAATCGCCAGCCCGAGGCCGGTACCGCCGCCTGTTGCCTCGCGTTTGCGGGCTTTATCCGCTTTATAAAAACGTTCGAAAACATACGGAACGTCTTCGCTTGGGATCCCTTTTCCTTCATCTATCACTTTAATTTGAATAAACCGGCTGCTGTTTTGCACGATTGGCTGTGCAGCGATCGTAATCGACTTGCCCGGCGGCGTATATCGAAAAGCATTGTCCAGCAAATTCGTTAAAATTTGCTCAATCCGGTCAATATCCGCTTCTTCGACGGTAAGCGGCTCCGGTGACAAGTTAACGCGAAGCTCTACTTCGCGGTCTTTCGCATATACAAGAAATTTCCGGTGCACGCGGACGATAACGGACTGCAAGTCGACGGATTGCAAATGAAGTTCGGTATGCCCCGCTTCCATACGGGTTAAATCGAGTAAATCCGCTACCAGTCGCCCCATCCGAAGCGATTCGTCATAAATGATCTGCACCAGCTCATTACGCTCCTCCGGCGTTGTAGGAATATCATCCAGCAGCGCCTCGCTGTAGCCTTGCAGCATTGACAACGGCGTCCGAATTTCATGCGAAATGTTCGCCAGCAGATCGCGGCGCATCTTATCCAGCATATGCTCCTCGGTCACATCACGGATCACCGCCACAGCGCCTCTTGTTACGCCTTCCGAACGAAGCGGCGCCATCATTAATGACCAGACGCTGTTCTGCACCTGCAGCTTTTCGAATATTTCCTTGCCTTCCTCTATGACCGTATCGAATGAATCGCGTAAAGGAGCCGGAACCTCCTGTAGATTGGGCTCGCCGTCTTCTTCTTTCCGCCAAGTTTTGTCCACTTCCGCCCAGCGGCCGATCAACTTCTCGCCGGGCGGGTTGGTCAATATAATTTGCCCATCCGCGTCAAAGGACATGACCGCGTCGCCCATGCTGCGCAATATACGGGACAGCTGCTCTTTCTCATGGCTTAAATCATGAATAAGGCGGTCCAGCTCATCGGTCATCCGGTTAAAGGTTTTGCCCAGTTCGCCGATCTCATCGCTGGAGCGGATTTCAACCCGCATTTTGTAGTTGCCCTGCGAGATCGAATCGGCGGCTTTTTTGAGCTGCAGCAGCGGCTGCTGGATTTTGGTCGATAAGAAAAAAGCAAGCAGCGTGGACAATAAAAATCCGATAATGCCCACCACGACATAAAGCAGCTGTACCTGCTTTGGCTCGCTGAATGCCACATCAATATACCGAAGCAGGAATACGCCCAATATGAGAAGCACAAACGCAACGAGCAGAATGATGGTCGCCCACAGTTTGCCGACGACGCTGTTCCAGATGAGGCGGAACAATTTTCGCCACAGCTTCATTTTATTTCGGCACCTCTAGCTTATATCCGATACCCCATACGGTTGTAATCATCGCCGCCGCTTCGGAGGATACTTTATTCAGCTTTTCGCGCAGCCGTTTGACATGGGTATCGACCGTGCGCAAATCGCCAAAAAACTCGTAGTTCCACACATCCTTCAGCAGTTCCTCGCGGGAGAAAACTTTATCCGGGGATACGGCCAAATAATGCAGCAGCTCATATTCTTTTGGCGTCAAGCTTACTTCCTGCCCGCCTGCGGTTACACGGTGCGCATCATGCTCTATAATGAGATGCGGGAACACAATATTGTTGCTTGAATTGGCTTCTTTAGACAAATAAGCCGTTGCCGACGAGCGGCGCAAAATCGCTTTTACACGGTAAATGACTTCGCGCGGGCTGAACGGCTTTACGACATAATCGTCGGCACCAACCTCAAACCCTTGCACACGGTTCATTTCTTCGCCTTTCGCCGTCAGCATAATGACCGGCGTTGCTTTTACCTGGCGCAACCTGGAGCACACCTCCACGCCGTCAATTCCCGGCAGCATGACATCGAGCAAAATGAGCTCGTAGTCTTCGCTTGTCGCCATGCGCAAAGCGGTCTCGCCGTCTTCCGCCTCGTCGATCAAGTAACCTTCCTTCTCCAAATACATTTTAAGCAGCCGGCGAATTCTTTCTTCGTCGTCTACTACTAGAATACGGCTGTCAAATTCCGACAAAGCCCTCACTCCTTTCACGAACCATCTTTATTGCGATGATCCTGAACGATCTATCTATCTTTATTATACACCTGCATAGGAATGTAATCCTGCTATTACAAGGTTTACGCCAACGAGCGTAAACAAGACGATAACGAATCCGATCACTGCAAGCCAAGCCGACTTCTTCCCGTGCCAGCCCCGGGATAACCGGAAATGCAAATACGCGCTGTAATACAGCCAAGTGATTAGCGCCCACACTTCCTTGGGATCCCAGCCCCAGAAACGTCCCCAAGCCTTGTTCGCCCAAATCATCGCAAAAATAAGCGCGCCAAGCGTGAAGACAGGGAATCCGATGGCAATCGCGCGGTAACTGATTTCATCGAGATCCTCAGCATCAATTCCTTCCGTTAACGGATGAACTACCGCAGACAGCCGTTTGCGGAACAACAGCCGCAGCAGCCCATACAAGAGGGTGCCAGTTATAAGCGACCAGATGACCGTGTTCAGCTTCCGTCCAGCGTTCACCCCGTTCATCCACGAAGGCGCTTCGAACAAGCCGTCCTTCATCCCGAGAAAAGCGTCCACCTTGACCGCTTGGCTGTTATACGGTTTCGCAATCGGCGGCAGCGTATAGTCGACGGTCTCATTAGCTGACTGCTCAACGCCTTGGCTGTCGATTTTCACTTTTTCCTGTACAAACTGCGCTTCATACCCAGCGCCTTTGAATACAAAGACCGCAAGAATAAAACCTACAACCAAAATAATCGAATAATAACAAAATTCGAGCCAAAACTGCTCCCGTTTCGCTTTTTTGTCCGTCCCTTTAAAATCTACCACGCGGGTCAAGTAAACCATGCCGGCTGCAAAACCAACTGCAAAAAACGCTTCGCCAAGCGCAGCTGTTGTGACATGCACCTTCAGCCAGTTCGATTGCAGCGCCGGAATAAGCGGCTGCACGTCGGATGGAAACACGGACGCATAAGCGATAATAATGACAACGAGCGGCAGGGTAAACATGCCAAGAAGATTTTTTCGATAAATGGCATACACGATTGTAAAAGCAATCATAATAGCCATAGCGAGAAAAGTCATAAATTCATACATATTGCTGGTCGGGATTTGCTTGCTGCCGATCCACCGGGTAAAAAAGAACAGCAAATGCCCTAGCAAAGCGGCGCAGGAGACGATAAACGAAATTCTGCCCCATTTTTTCTCATGGGCTTCCGGATCGCGGTTATTGCCCCATCTCTTCCCGGCGATTGCAATAACGAAAAACAAGAACGCAAAACAATACAGAAAAAAGGCGACAAAAAATACGTTGCTGCTGAAATGTACCATTACGCTTTATTCCCTCCGTTGTCCAGCGTTTTCGGATCGACCTCGATGCCTGCTTTTCTTAAAGCACTTGCGACGTCCGAACGCATGCCATACCAGTTTTTATTCGTGTGCGCGCCAAGCGACAGTTCGCTGCCGTCTATTCGAAGCCATATCCGGCGGTGATGCCAATAAGCGCCCATCAGCAGGCCGATCATGGAAATCACTGCACCGATCCATATAAAATTCATAGCCCGGTCAATACGCACGTTCAAATAGGTAGCCGATTCGGAATAATGGACATTTTCCATCCCGTCGACATGAATCTCGATTTGATTAGCCAAATCTCCATTGATTTGATCCTGTCCAAACTTTACTTTGTCCTTTTCCATCGGGAAGTACATATAAGGCACTCCGTCTTGGGCGAGGCCGGGGCCTTTTACAATAAATACAAAGGCAGGTGCGTTCGGATCGCGTCCAAGCGTCGTCGGGTTGCCTTTGTCATCAAGCGCAAAGTCCATAAAGTTGGCATAAAGCTTTAACGTATACGGACCGACGGTATAATCCAGCGGAGCGTCCTTCATCGGCAAGTCAAACGGCCCATAGCTTTGGCCGGTATGCTTGTCCGTAATAACAGGACTGACGGATTTTAGCCGCGGCGTCAAATCGTAATCGTACTGGTACAGCTTGAGGCCTTTATATTTCAGCGGGCTGTTCACTTTAATATCATGCTGGTAAACTTCCTGCAGCACCGGCTTTTTTACCGGATCGTCGCACTGGCTTGTACATTTGTACAAAATCGCTTTTGTCTCGTACAGTTTCGCGCGCGCCTTGCCTCTCAGCTCCTCGGGGAGCTCATCGTCCTTGTAGTATACAACGGTAAATTTATCGTTCTTCACAAAATAATCGGTGCCTTCAATCGCAACGGTTTCGCCGTCCGGCACAGACACATATGCGTCCATCTGCCAGCCTGGCAGGCTGCGCGCCAATATCGAAAGCAAAAACACGATGAGGCCAATATGGTTAATGTACGGCCCCCAGCGGCTAAACCTGTTTTTCTCGGCAAGCAGCGCCGTGCCGTCAATATGTACGCGGTAACGCTTTCGTTTCAGCGCATTCGCAAACGACTGGATCCATTCGCCCGAATCAGCCTCGATCGTTCCCGTATATACGGTCTTCTGGCGGCGGATAAACTGCAGATGTTTGCGAATCTGCTGCTTGCTGAGCGCTTTGTAAAGCGGCAGCACCCGGTCCAGACTGCAGACGACAAGCGAAGTGCCTATCATTACAAGCAGACCGATAAACCACCAGGAATCATATGTATGCGATAAACCAAGCGCGTAATAGATTTGCCCCGTTACGCCGTAGGTGTCCTTGTAATAGGACGCAAAATCGGCGTTGCTGCTGACAAATGTATTTTCCTGCGGATAAATGGTTCCAAGCGAAGCAGCGACAAGTGTAATCAGAATGAGATAGATAGCAATTTTAACCGACGAGAAAAAATTCCATACCCGGTCAATCACGCCCGGATTGCTTTTTTGGGAACGTCTCGCCGCCCCGTCGTATCTCATTTCGAGAGGCTCGCTGGAATGTTCTTCTTCGTTAAGCAGCGGCTTGCCGCAGCTTTCGCACAGCACTGTCCCGACATGGTTCTGATGCCCGCACTCGCATTTCGTATTATGGATGAGCGACAATTCTCGGAAACCTCCCAGACCAAACTCGCTTTGCTAGAAGCGGCTACAAGGAAAGCAAACGTTCAACACGCTCGTCAATGTCGGATTGTGACATGCCGCCAACCATGATGTCCATAATGGAGCCGTCAGGCTTCACAAAAAAGGTTGTCGGGTATGAGCGGAGCCCGTAGCTGTGTTCTGTCTTTCGATTAACGTCGCGCAGGATCGGATAATGCAAATCAAACTGGCGGACAAAGTTGTTGACCGTCAGCGTGTCCTCGCTTAAATTAATCGCCAAAATGACAAGCCCTTTATCTTTCCATTTCTGGTACTGCTGCTCGAACTCCGGCATCTCCTGTACGCATGGCGGACAAAAAGAGCCCCAGAAATTGATGACAATCGGCTTGCCTTTGTAATCAGAAAGTGCATGAACGTTCCCTTGCAGGTCAACCAGCTTGAAATCGGCGGGCTTGCCCCCCACTTTCGGAATCTGCCCGTCGCCGGCGGCAAACAGCGTCGTTCCTATCGCGTAGCCACCGATGATGAGCACAGCAAGCAAAATAACAATTTGAACCGGCTTTCGCGAAGCTTTCATTGTTCCTGTTCCACCACCCTGAGGGTATTGTCTGTTGTAGGCAGTCTAGGATGTCTGGTCTTGGCTGATAATCCCATTATAACGAAAATTCGACGGCAAATGCCGCCGATGATTTTTGCTATTTATGAATATTATGTGACTTCATCGCGATATCGCGAAGCTCTTTAATTTCTTCCTCATTCAGATGACGATATTTGCCGCGCGGCAGCGGACTTAGCGGAAGTTCGCCGAAGCGAACCCGCTTCAGCCTGATAACCGGATGGTGGATCGCATCGAACATCCGGCGCACCTGGCGGTTCCGGCCTTCATAAATAGTAATGCTGATTGTCGCTTGGTTTTTTTCAGTATCAATGTCGTGATATTCGACCTCTGCCGGAGCAGTCATGCCGTCCTCCAGCTTGATGCCTTTTTGCAGCTTCTCGAGCGAAGTGCCATGCGGAACGCCCCGTACGGTAGCCAAATACGTTTTGGGCACGTGATGGCTAGGGTGCGTCAGCAAATTGGCAAATTCGCCGTCGTTGGTCAGCAGAAGCAAACCTTCCGTATCGTAATCCAGCCGGCCGACCGGGTATACCCGCTCCTTGATTCCGGGCAAAAAATCAGTCACCACTTTGCGCCCCTGCGGATCGGTTGCGCTTGTGATGACGCCTTTTGGTTTATTCAGCATTAAATAGAGCTTCTTCTCGCCGCGGATTCGTTTGCCGTTTACCGTAATGACATCGGCAGCAGGATCGGCTTTAGCGCCAAGCTCGGTTACTTTTTCGCCGTTAACTTCAACCAGTCCGGCTTGAATCATTTCTTCGCATTTGCGCCGGGATGCTACACCCGCTTGCGCTAATATTTTTTGTAATCGTTCCAATGGGTTCACCTCAACCTCCATCATAACGATATGAAGGCAAAAGCACAAGCGGCGTTACCCGAATAGAATCATACAAATGACAATTGCCGCAACAAACCCGACTAAATCGGAAAAAAGCCCTACTTTCAACGCATAACGGGTCCGTTTAATGCCAACGGCTCCAAAATATACGGTCAGCACATACAGCGTCGTATCGGTGCTGCCCTGGATGGTGGAGGCGATCCGCCCGATCATCGAATCGGGTCCGTAATTTTGGATCAAATCCGCCGTAAAAGCTAACGAACCTGCTCCTGTGAGCGGTCGCAATATGCCCAGCGGCAAAATTTCAGTTGGAACGCCTATCGCATCAAAAACCGGCTTAACTGCGCCCAGCATTAAATCCATTGCGCCGGAAGCCCGGAACATGCTGATGGCCACCATCATGCCAACCAGCGGCGGAATGATGTTAATGGCGGTGCCAAAGCCGTCTTTGGCACCTTCTATAAACGTTTCGTATACGGGTACTTTGCGAAATGCGGCATATAACGGGACAAATACGATAATGGCAGGAATAATCCAAGCGGATACCTGCATGAACCAATCATACAACAGACTCACCTCTGTCTGTCGTATTTCCGGTGCCGGCGGCCGGAGGCGTACTGCCGGGTGCGTTGCCGGAAGCCTGCCCGAAGATCGAAGATGGCTGCGCGCGGTTTGCATAGACTGATGCGGCAGGCGGCTGCATCCGGACGTTGCCAGCCGGCGGAGGCGGATGGAGGTTTCCGGCTGCGGAAGGCGAATCCGCCGGGCTGCTGCTCGTGCGAGGCGCTGCAGCCCGGAATACGCTTCCTCCGCCGGAGATCGGATTGGCCGGAGGCTGCCGCTTCCGATACCACCTATCGGCCGCTATCGCGGCTCCTGTCGCAATAATCGTCGCCAGTATTGTCGTGCCTACGATTTCAGCCGGATTGGCAGAACCATATTTCATACGGATCGCAATAAGCGTTGTAGGCACAATCGTAATGCTCGATGTATTTAAGGCCAGCAGCGTACACATGGCCGGCGTAGCCGTCTCCTTGTCCGGATTCAGCTTCTGCAGCTCCTGCATCGCTTTAATGCCCATTGGCGTAGCCGCGTTGCCAAGCCCAAACAGGTTGGCGCTCAGATTGCTCATAATATAGCCCAGCGCGGGATGGCCGGCCGGTACATCGGGAAACAGCTTGCGCACTGCCGGGCCAAGCAGCTTGGCCAGCTTTTTGAGCAGACCGGCATCCTCGGCAATGCGCATCAGCCCCAGCCATAACACCATGATGCTGATGAGGCCAAAGCTGATCGTGACGCCGGATTCCGCGCCTTGAAACGCCGCTTTCGTCACGTCTTCCACTTTCCCGTTATATACAGCTGCAGCAACGCTTGCCACCATAAAAAACAACCAGATCCAATTGACCATCAACAACCGCCTCCCCCAAGCGATTTATTGCTTATGTTTCTCCCATTCCTTCCCTATCGAAACAGGGACGAAAGAACATCCCGGAGATCGGACCAAACGCCTTTATCTCCGGCAGCTTTTTTATAATCAGACCAAGCCTCGTCAGACATCGGTTTTTTCTCCGGAAGCTTCAGCCTTTTGCTGCCAATATCAACAAGCGGGACAGCTCCGATTTTGGAATCGTTCAAATACCACTCCAGCCGGCCTTTTTCCCCTAATACCGCTTGGACCGAAACCGGGTCATGCATTATAACGCGAGCTTGTACCTTTGATTTTTCCGAGTCAGTCATCGGATATTGAAACGCTTGTCCGGCAGCCAAGGCATAACCAGGAACAGGTTCTCCTTTGGCAGCAAGAGGCGTCAGCTTATAATTCGCAAATCCCCAGTCCAGCAGCTTCATATGGTCATTCCAGTCATCCCCGTCATTAATCGTTACCGCTGCAAGCTGCTGGCCGCCGCGGGTCGCCGAGCTGACAAGACAGCGCAAAGCCTGCTTCGTGTAACCTGTCTTAACGCCGTCCGCGCCTTCATAAAGGCGGAGCATTTTATTTTTGTTCGTCCATTTGTAATCCCATGGATCATTGGGATTCGGGGCTGTCTTTACGCTGGTTGATACAATTTTGGCGAACACAGGGTTTTTCAGCGAATACGCAGCAAGCTTGGCCAAATCATTGGCAGACGAATAATGGCCTTCGGCATCCAGCCCGTGCGGATTCATAAAATGCGTATGGCTAAGCCCCAAATAAGCTGCTTTTTCATTCATAAGCGCAACGAAACCTTCTTCGCTGCCGCCGACGTGTTCGGCGATTGCCGTTGCCGCATCATTGCCCGAACGCAGCATCAAGCCATACAACATGTCAAGCAGCTTCATCTGCTCGCCCGGCTTCAAGTAAATCGAAGAGCCTTCCTTGCCTGCAGCACGATTGCTTGTTTTGACAACGCTGGACAGTTTGCTGTGCTCAATCGCTACAATAGCCGTCATAATTTTCGTCAGGCTTGCGATTTTTAACGCTTCATCGCCGTTGCTGCTGTACAGCAGCCTGCCCGATGCCACATCAATTAAAGCGGAAGCTTTGGCATGTGTGTAGACGTTCGGAGGTTGTTCTCCCGCCGATTGTTCCGCGCTTGCGATGCATGTCGGCATGCACAGCGCTGCAGCAACCATCATGCTTACACTAAGCTGTAAAAGCCGGTTTCCAAACATTGGTCTTAAGTTGCCCCTTTCAAGTGTGCATTTCGTATCACGGCTTTATATAGTTTATGCTTATTCTCCCCGGGTTAGACGCTTGTTCCAAAACATCTCCGCTCCGTGCCGTCCCGTGCCAAAAGAACAACAGCCTTATCCCTCTGCGGAAGAAGGAATAAGGCTGTTGTTCATATCCTGTGCGATTGTTTAAATATAACGGTCATGTTCAACCGAGCCATGCTCCAGCGAATCAGAGTGATTGTGATTTTGGCGAATCATGGATTGGATTTTATCAAATACATGCGGCGCCGAGTCAATTACACGCTCCATCAGATGCGTTTGATTATCAAGCGGCACCACTTTAACGCCTTGCGAGCCTACAACAAGAAAAGCAATTGGCGTAATTGAAACACCGCCGCCGCTGCCCCCGCCAAAAGGAGCCGCCGAATCGTGGCTGCCATCGGATCCATGCATATGGCTGGCGCTGCCGTCGAACCGGATATCGCTGCCGCCCGCCACGAAGCCGAATCCAACTTTGCTGATCGGCATAATTACACTGCCGTCCGGCGTCTGCACCGGGTCACCCACTATCGTATTAACATCCACCATTTCCTTAATATTTTCCATCGCAGTCTGCATCAAGCCTTGAATCGGATGCTCGGACATTGCTATTCCTCCTCTATGCGAATCGGATTATCCTTACGCTTGTAGTATTGTGCTCACTGCGGGGAGAGAGTATGTACCGGATACCGAAAGTTAAAATTGTGCCTGGCGGCATCATTTGCCGATCATGTCGGCGAAAGCCTGAGCAGCCGCTGAATTTCTTTAAACGTTGTTTTCGTTTTGCGGAGGCGGCCAAGCAGCTGCATCGTAATGACAAAGCCGTCCCACAATGAAAGCGTTGCTTTGCATGTCCATTCCGTCCGCAGGCAAGGCTGCTGGGTATATATCGGCTGCACAACCATGACCGGCTCCGCCTTCAGCCGGACCAGCTGTGACAGCAATCCTAGTAACGCTGTTTTTACGGACCATACAGCGCCGGTCGCCATTGCCGTCCACATCGCGTCCCCCGTTCCGACGTCCGTCTTCCAATTCCACTCGACCAGCTTCACTCTGGCCAGCGCCTTGCGCATCCAGCGTTCCAGATTGCGGAACAAATGGACGATCCTCTGCATCCGGTCAATCGCGGTCATGACTTTGTCTTTATCAATCTCGGTGTCGGTTTCTCCGTCCATATGGGCCGCTGTAATATCAAAAGCCGATTGCTGCTGCAGCTGCAGCACACGGCCGTTAAAATCAAGAAACGGAATTCGTTTCCGGTAATTCACAATCCCATACAGCGCCCGGACCTTAAATATCCATTCGTCTGCAAAATCTTGCCGGTTTAAATACCCTTCGATAACAATCGGCGACAACATCACTATTAAAATGAGCAAAAAAAAGAAGCCTCCCCTATCGCCCAACCGTATGAGGCCGGAATCATTCCTTCCTCCTCCATTTCCTAATGCTGGTTGGCTATAGTATGGCTTGGCCGCTTAAACTCATGCATACGTTTAAACCGATTCCTCTTCTTCTGGCTGAGGCTGTGCCATCGGCGCGAATTCATCCAGCGTGAGCTGGCGCTCATCAAGCCGCTCGAACAGCATTTGCGTCTGCTCCTCCAGCGCATCTTCAATGCTGACATGTCCCGGATCCGGCAGCGCCTTCAAGCTGGCGAGCCCGAAATAATCGAGGAACGCTTTTGTTGTTCCATATAGGATAGGCCGCCCGATTGCTTCCGCCCGTCCGACCTCTTCGATCAGATCCTTGGATACAAGCGATGCGATCGCACGGTCGCTTTTGACGCCGCGAATCTCTTCGATATCGATACGGGTTATCGGCTGTCTGTACGCCACGATCGACAATGTCTCAAGCGCGGCTTGAGACAGATGCGAACGAGTTGGCGAATAAGCCATTTTCTCAAAATACGGCGCATGCTCCGGATGGGTTGTCAGCCGGTAAGCGCCTGCCACCTCCGCCAGCTGGATGCCGCGGCCTTCCCTTTCCAAATCGCGGTGCAAATCGTAAGCCAAATCGGTTATCAGCTCGGAATCCAGCTCCAGAATATCGGCGAGCTGCCGCTTCGTTAAGCCTTCGTCCCCTGCCATAAACAATAAGCCTTCAATAATCGATTTCAGCTTCGAGTAATCCACTTTCCGCCATTTCTCCTCTCCAATGAATGACAATATCTTCGAACAAGGTATGCTGAAAGCATCTAATATGCTTCATTTTCATCAGTTCCAGAATCGCCAGGAATGTTACGACGATCTCATGCTTGTTCATATTTTCACGAATTAAACGCGAAAAACGAACGGTTTCGTATTGCTTCAATACTTCCACAATGTCGCGGATGCGGTCTTTGACCGATATTTCATCCCGCTGGACGGTGGCTACGATACTTCTTCGCGCTGCTCTGCGTAATGCTTTCTGAAAGGCTGCTATCAAGTCGCTGAGATGAATGCCTTCCACCGGATTAACCGGCACTTCTTTCATATAAGGCGTCAAATCATCCGGCTCTCGCATATACACAAGGCTTCTGTTCATTTCCTTTTCTTTCAGCTGGGCCGCGATTTGCTTATATTTGCGGTATTCGATCAGCTTCTGGATCAGCTCGTCCCTTGGATCAAGCCCGTTATCCTCATCCATCCATTCGTCAATAAATTCATCTTCGAATACCGGCGGCTTCGGCAGCAGCTGCTTGCTTTTGATAGCAAGCAAAGTGGCCGCCATCACGAGAAATTCGCTTGTCACATCAAGCTCCAGCTCTTTCATGGCGTCCAAATATTCCATGTATTGATCGGTAATTTCACTTATAGAAATATCCTGTATATCGATTTCCGATTTATCAATTAAATGGAGCAATAAATCAAGCGGCCCTTCAAAAGTATCCAGCTTGTAAAGCACCGTCACCCTTATTCCTCCTGCCTGTCTCAACAACTCTATTCCATAATATTACCCGATACAAGTGCACATGGTAAAGCCCCAGACCCGGATTGGGTTGGGGGCTCTGCGATGAATGGAGCTGTAACGGACCGTCCGGTCAATCGCCTGGCAACCTGCCGTTAGGCTTGCAGCTGTCTCGTAAGGTTAGCCATCTCAATAGCGGAAACGGCAGCTTCATATCCTTTGTTGCCTGCTTTTGTGCCGGCGCGTTCAATTGCTTGCTCGATAGAATCAACCGTCAGTACGCCGAAAATAGTCGGCACGCCGGATTTCAGCGAAATCGCCGCAACGCCTTTCGCGACTTCGTTGCACACATAGTCAAAGTGAGGCGTTGACCCCCGGATAACAGCCCCCAGCGTAATGACCGCGTCATACTTGCCGCTTTCGGCCATTTTTTGCGCGATGAACGGAATTTCGAAAGCGCCTGGAACCCAAGCCACTTCCACATCGGAATCTTCTGCGCCATGGCGTTTGAAGCCGTCCAGCGCGCCATTCAGCAGTTTCGTCGAAATAAATTCGTTGAAACGGCCAACGACAACACCATATTTTAAACCTGACGATACTAAATGTCCTTCATATACATGCGGCATACAAATAATCCTCCTAAGTATAAATCAGTTTTTATTGGTCAAAACGGAGCATATGGCCAAGTTTGGCCTGCTTCGTCCGCAAATAACGGTCATTATCTTTATTGCTTTTCATTTGAATCGGCACGCGCTCTGTTACTTCAAGGCCGTAGCCTTCCAGCCCTTTTATTTTGCGCGGATTGTTTGTTAAGAGACGCATCTTCGTAATGCCCAAATCTTTTAAAATTTGCGCCCCGATGCCATATTCACGCAAATCCGCCGGAAACCCGAGCTTCAGGTTAGCATCCACCGTATCCAGGCCCTGCTCCTGCAGCTCGTAAGCTTTCAGCTTATTGATGAGGCCGATGCCTCTTCCTTCCTGCCGCATATAAAGCAGGACGCCTTGGCCCGCTTCCGCAATCTGGCTTAACGCCGCGGCAAGCTGCGGACCGCAGTCGCAGCGGTGGGAGTGGAATACATCGCCGGTCAAGCATTCGGAGTGGACACGGACCAGCACCGGCTCATCCTGCTGCCATTCGCCTTTGACAAGCGCCACATGTTCCTTGCCGTCAATCTCGTTCGTATAAGCTACCGCCCGGAAATCGCCGAAATCGGTCGGCAAGTTGACATCAACGGCGCGCTGCACCAGTTTCTCGCTGGCATTGCGGTATTGAATCAGCTCTTGAATAGTGATGAGCACCAGATTATGTTTTTGCTTGAATTCGATCAGGTCCGGCAACCGGGCCATCGTGCCGTCTTCTTTTATAATTTCACAAATAACGCCTGCCGGCGCCGAGCCGGCCATCCGCGCCAGATCAACCGCCGCTTCCGTATGTCCTGCGCGCCGCAGTACGCCGCCGTCTTTTGCAATAAGCGGAAAAATATGCCCCGGCCGGCGGAAATCCGATGCGCGCGTCTGATCCTGGATAAACGCCTGAACCGTCTGGGAACGCTCAAACGCGGATATGCCGGTTGTCGTTGTCGCATGGTCAACCGAGATCGTAAACGCCGTTCCGTGGTAATCCGTATTCCGGTTTACCATCGGCGGCAAGTCAAGCTGCGCTGCTCGTTCCTGCGTAATCGGCACGCATACAAGACCACGCGCTTCCGTAATCATGAAGTTAATGACTTCAGGGGTCGCATGCTCCGCCAGGGCGATCAAGTCCCCTTCATTCTCGCGGTCTTCGTCGTCGACCACAATAATGGGCTTGCCTGCCTTCAAATCGGCAATGGCTTCCTCAATCGTGTTAAAAGCCATTTAAATCCCCTCCTCATCCGATTGTGCTGCTTTATTATAAAAATCCGTTATCCGCCAAAAAATCCGCCGTCAACCGCTTAGCCCCGGCCGGTTTGGAATGGGCCGGCTCTCTGTAATGAAGGAGATGGTCGACATACTTGCCAATAACATCACATTCGATGTTGACGATATCCCCTTGCGATTTATGCTGCAAAGCCGTCTCCGCCAGCGTATGAGGGATAATCGAAACTTGGAATGTATCCATGCTTGTATCCACTACCGTTAAGCTGACGCCGTCAATCGTAATCGAGCCTTTCGGAATAATGTACCGGAGCGATTCCGGTTCCGATGCGCGTAATGTAAACACAACCGCATTCGCTTCCGACTGCCGGTTTAAAATTTCGGCCATGCCGTCGCAATGCCCTTGGACGATATGGCCGCCAAACCGGCCGTTCGCCTGCATGGCGCGTTCGAGATTTAACGGCTGCCCCGGGCGCAGCTGCTGCAGATTGGAACGCCTGAACGTCTCGGGCATCACATCAGCTGCAAAAGATGTCTGGTCATAAGCGATAACGGTCAGACATACGCCGTTCACCGCGATGCTGTCGCCGAGTGCAATGCCTTCAAGCACTTTGGACGCTGTGATAGTGAGAACCATCGCTTCTCCTTGCCTGAACACTTTTTTCAAACGGCCAATTTCCTCAATGAGTCCGGTAAACAAGACGCCCGCACCTCCTCTTTTGCCTATTGTTCCCCATATTGAGGATAACCGGTCACGCAAATATCGGCTCCCGCCAGCTCCACATGAACGTCTGTGAGCTGAATCGCATCAGCCATTTTCGCAAAGCCGTCAAACGTAAAAGTGCCGGGAGCATCGGAGCCGCCGATAATTTTGGCCGCATAGTACAAAATCACTTTATCGATCAGGCCAGCTGCCAGCATGGCCCCGTTGAGACGGCCGCCGCCTTCGAGCAATATCGAGCCGATCTCCAGCTCGCCAAGCTTAAGCATCGCCAGCTTTAAATCGACATGCGGGCCAGCCCCGCAAGCGATAACCTCCACGCCGGCCTGCTCTAAATCCGTTCGCTTAGACTCGTCCGCGCCTTCTGTCGCAAGCACCAGCGTACGGGCAGAACGGTCGGTTACAACTCTTGCCGCAAGCGGCAAACGCAGCTTCGAATCCACAATTATCCGTACCGGATCGATAGCATCGACAGCGGCGCGGGTCGTCAGCTGCGGATCGTCAGCAAGCACCGTTTCAATGCCAACCATAATCGCTTCATGCTGATGGCGGAGCGTGTGCACCTGTTCGCGGGCGGCAGCTCCGGTGACCCAGCGGCTGTCCCCTGTCCGGGAAGCGATTTTGCCATCCAGCGTGCTGGCCGTCTTGAGCGTAACGAACGGGAGTCTTGTCGTAATGTATTTGTTAAATTTCTCATTCATCGCATTCGACTTATCGCCCAGCAGGCCGACCGTAACGTCGATACCCGCTTCGCGCAGCCGTTTAATGCCTCTTCCGGCGACCTGCGGATTAGGATCCTCTGTCGCGACAACGACCCGAGACGCCTTCGCCTCGATAATTCTCTCGCAGCATGGCGGCGTTTTGCCGTGATGGCTGCAAGGCTCAAGCGTTACATATACCGTTGCGCCCTCCGCTTCATCGCCGGCCATCTTCAGCGCATGCACTTCAGCATGGCCGGTCCCGCGCTTCAAGTGGGTGCCTACGCCGATGATCCGGCCGTCTTTGACAACGACGCAGCCGACAACCGGGTTGATGCCGGTTTGCCCTTGCGCTTTGCGCGCCAGCTCAAGAGCAAGCTGCATATAATATTCATCGTTTAAAATATCTATCAACGCAAATAACCCCCGTAGGCAATCGCTTGGCCAACGGGGGAAATAGATGAAAAATGAAAAGCGTCCCGGCGCACTTCCGCACAAGGCAATTGACAGTTTCACAACCATCAAAAAAACAGGCCATGCGGAGCCGGCTAAACAACGCGCAGCGCTATAAGCTGCCGCCCGTTTATTGAGCCTCTGTGCGTAAACATCTTCAAATAAGCCGGCTGCTACGTTTGTGTGAATTCCTTCACAACAACAGCGGACATGATGCTAACCGAAAAGCTTCCCCTTCTCCCATCCAGACTATACTGTCGGTCCCGGATTTGCACCAGGTCCACCGTTCCGCTTCAGTCAAATGCATCAATCTGCTCTTCGCTGCAGCTCGGAACGGGTCACGGACTGACGAATAATGCTGCGATTTGGTGTTCCAATCCCGCAGCTTTATCCGATCACCGCCGGTTGGGACTTTCACCCGACCCCGAAGGTAAGCTGATTATTCATTTGGAATAATTAATGTGCATAATTAACTGCATCCGGTATAAACACATTAACATTGATGAAATGTTACCACTGAAAAAATAAAAATGCAAGGCTTTCTCGCGGCACTATTTTTGTAAGGGTTTCCACAATAAAAGGAAAACCGATTGATTTCGACATGAACAGACAGGCCGCTTCATCACAAAAAACCGCTCAAACCAAGGAATCCCCATCGGTTTGAGCGGTTTTCAGTTCGTTCAGCTAGGGATGGAAGGATTAAACTTCGACAACCTCTACCTTTTCCATTTTGGTGCCGTTTTTGAACGTATCGACATGCTCCATGCCTTTTGCCACTTTGCCAAATACCGTGTGCTGGCCGTCCAGGTGCGGCTGCGGCTGGTAGCAGATATAGAACTGGCTGCCGCCTGTGTTGCGTCCCGCATGGGCCATTGCAAGCGTACCGCGCTCATGTTTGTTCGGGTTGATCTCGCAGTTGATCGTGTAGCCAGGGCCGCCGGTGCCAGTGCCGTGAGGGCAGCCGCCTTGCGCTACAAAGCCGGGAATAACGCGATGGAACGTAAGTCCGTTATAGAAACCGCTGTTTGCCAGCTTCTCGAAGTTTGCTACCGTGTTAGGCGCATCAGCGTCAAACAGGTCCAGAACAACTTCCCCGCCGTCTGCGAGCGTAATTTTTGCTTGTTTTGCCATAATCGCATCTACCTTTCTTTTGCCAAATTTACAGCAGAAAAGCCAGCCACGGCTTTCGCATGAGACAGCCTGGCTGACTTTCTTGTCCGATTAACCTATACGTTACCAAAAAACACCCTTACTTCGCAACTCCGGATTTGCTCAGGCGAGCCGGGATCACATCGTTGCAAATAATGTTGTCCAGCGATTCGCGGTTTACGACGAGATCGGCTTCGCCGTTTTGTACAAATACAACAGCCGGACGGCGGATGCGGTTATAGTTGCTCGCCATCGCATAGTTGTAAGCGCCAGTGCAGAATACGGCAAGCAGATCGCCCGAATTTGCTTTCGGCAGGTCCAGATCCCAGATCAGCATATCGCCGCTTTCGCAGCATTTGCCGGCAATGGATACCGTCTCTTCTTTCGGTTCGTTGGCGCGGTTAGCGAGCACCGCTTCGTATTTCGACTGGTAAAGCGCAGGGCGCGGGTTATCAGTCATGCCGCCGTCAACGGCAACATATTTGCGCACGCCCGGAATGTCTTTGCTTGTACCAATTGTATACAGCGTTGTACCTGCATCGCCAACCATGCTGCGGCCCGGTTCAACCCAAATTTCAGGCAGCGGATATTCCGCAGCGTTGAAATTCGTAATAATCGCGCCCGTAATGGCTTGAACATATTCTGCGATCGGAAGCGGCTTGTCGCCTTCCACATAACGGATGCCGAAGCCGCCGCCCAGGTTGATCACTTTGAACGTGAGACCCAGCTCCGAGCGAACCGATACCGCAAATGCGGCCACTTTGTCGACAGCCATACGGAAGCCTTCCACTTCGAAAATTTGCGAGCCGATATGGGAATGTACACCCAAAATAACAAGGTTGCTCAGGCCCATAGCCGTTTCGATTGCTTGTCTAGCCGCTCCATTGCCGATATCGAAGCCAAACTTCGAATCCTGCTGGCCGGTCGAAATATAGTCATGTGTATGGGCTTCCACGCCAGGCGTTACGCGGAGCAGAATGTTTACTTTTTTGCCTTTGTCGCCTGCCAGCGCGTTCAGCAGCTGCAGCTCCACAAAGTTGTCTACAACAAAGCAGCCGATGCCTGCATCAAGAGCCATATTGATTTCGTCCGGCGTTTTGTTGTTGCCATGGAAATGGATGCGCTCGACAGGGAATCCTGCTTGCAGCGCGGTGTACAGCTCGCCGTCGGATACGACATCCAAGGAAAGCCCTTCTTGCTCAGCGATGGCGCACATCGCCATAACGCTGAACGCTTTGCTTGCATAAGCGACCTGGAAGTTCAGGCCGGATGCCTTGAACGCTTGGACATATTCACGCGCACGCTGGCGTACAAGCGCTTCATCCACAATGTACAGCGGCGTGCCGAATTTTTGAGCCAGGTCGGTTACATCGTTGCCGCCGATTTCGAGATGGCCTTTATCATTTATTTTACTCGTTCCATGCAAAAACATGATCTCTCTCCTCGTTTCCACTGCTCTTGCTCCATCCAATCGGCATTCGCAGTTCCGATAAAATATTATTTGCACCAATAGCATCAGTATATAATATTCTATCCGCGAGAGATATGGATAAATTAACAACACATTTGCAATTTTCACTCATTCTGGTTTGGGCATTTTTTCTCTTCGCTGCGGACGGAGCAAGTTTGGACGGAACCGGTTTTGCAGCACCGGCGGCCTCAAAATGATATTCATTAAAGCCCGCAGGTCAAACGGGATAAACGGCCACATATACGGACGGTTAAAGGAACGTTCCGTGCACAGCAGTATAAGCACCGCTGTAGTCGCAATGACCAGCCCCGGAACTTTAAACGCCGACACCGCAATGATTAAGAGGAGCCGTACGATCCGGTTGGCTAATCCCAACTCATAGCTTGGCGTAGCGAACATCCCAATGGCGGCAACCGCCATATATAAGATAACCTCGTTAATAAACACGCCTGTCTGAACGGCGATGTCGCCGATCAGGATCGCTGCAACGAGGGACATCGCCGTCGCAAGCGGCGTTGGCGTATGGACGGCCGCCATCCGCATCAGGTCAACCCCGACCTCCGCCAGCAGAAACTGGACGACCAGCGGCAATTTCCCGGTTTTCTCCGGACCCAGAAAATCAAGCGCGCTTGGCTTATATTCCGGATGCATGACGAACAAAATCCACAGCGGCAGCAAAAACAACGAAGCAAAAATCCCGGCAAAACGCACCCAGCGGAGATACGTGCCGATAAACGGCGTCTGGCGGTTCTCTTCGGCATGCTGAATCAAATCAAAAAAGGTTGTCGGCAATATCATGACGCTAGGCGACGTATCGACCAGCACAACCACCGCGCCCTCCAGCATATGCGCCGAAACGACATCGGGCCTCTCGGAATAACGGACGTTCGGGAACGGGTTCCAGCCCCGCTTCACCGTCGCTTCCTCCAGCTGCTTATCCGCAAGCGGCAAGCCGTCAAGCTTGACGGCTTTTATTTTGTCCTTGATCGCCTCCAGCAGCTCTTTGTCCACCAAATCGTTGATGTAGGCGATACAAATATCCGTCTGCGTCCGCGCTCCGACACGAACTAGCTCATACCGCAGCTGCGGATCGCGCAGACGTCTGCGGATAAGCGAAACGTTGGTCATCAGCGTTTCTGTAAAGCCGTCCCGGCTCCCGCGGACAACGCGTTCGATGGACGGCTCCTCCGGGCCGCGTCCCGGAAAGTTTTTGGCATCAATGTCGATCGCAAAAGGCTCCTCGTCAATAAACAACGCTGTATTGCCGGACAGGACGCTCGTTAAAATTTTGTTCCAGTCTTCCTGCTTAACCGCCTGTGAAGATGGCAAATATTCATTGAAAAACATTTTGAACGCATCGCCGGACAGATGATCCGGATTCAAAAACGTAAGCCGGTTAATGAGATTGCTGAGCAGCAGGCTGTTTGCAAGCCCGTTCATAAAGAAAAATGCGACGCGTTTATCACCGAAACTCATTTCCCTGACGACGATATCAAAGCTGGTACCGTAGCCGACCTCGTTTTTCAGCCGTTCCAGCACTTCATCCAGGTCTTGTGGAATCGGACTGAATTTTTTTTCGTTATCCGACTGCTCCTTTTGGCGGGAATCGCCGGCGGCATGCTTAGACTTCCGTTCAGCCCGTTTGTCCGGACGTTCATCCTGCTCATCCATCATAGGCAGGAAGCTTCTGTCTTCATCCTTCTGATCCCCGTCTTCATGGTCTTTATTCCGATCCTGATCCCGTCCGTACCTGCCGGATTCCTCGGCCAGCTGCTGCTCGGGAATGCCGATGAAGCTGTGGGGAATTTCTTCACTGCCTTTATCGCCAGTTTCCAAATGTTTCGACATGTCTTCCACCTCGTCTATTCAAAAGTTGCTGCTTACCATTGAAACCAAAGCCAATCAAACAAGGAACCTGCCGTCTTGCCAATGACCATCGCCATAACAAGCCCTACCGTATACTTCTGCAAATGAAGGCGTTTGGCGAGTATCGGCAGCACGTTCATCACTTCTGTCAAAGCTGCGGCCAGCATGCCGACGAACAGGCCGTCGAACAGGCCGGGCAGCACCAGCGTCCATTGTCCCGGCAGCATCGTCCGCCATCCGAAAAAATCGGCCAGCGTCCAATAAAGCGAGCCGCAAATAACGGCCGTTTCAAACCATAGCGATGATTTGTAAGCTGACGCGAGCTGCGCCAGCCGCGGAATCAGGTCAAATACAATCAGAAGCGCAACCGTACCGCTGCCAACCGCCAGCCCGCCGGACAAGCCAAGGATGGCTACAAACAGATTGACCAGAGCGTCAGCCATCGCCCTCCTCTCCCCCGCGCTGTTTTTTCCCCATTTCTTCCGCAATGACGTAAGCATTGACATTTTCCTGATACGTATACAGCTCGACCTCGAGCGGATTGGGTTCTTCGTTAAATTTTTTGCGGAACAAATGATTGAAGAAAACCGCCATGCCGAGGCCGATGCCAATCGAATACGGGATTTGGAACCATAGCGGGTGCTCCTCCTTTTTTCCGGTCAGCAGCTCCACAATGCGGACCTGCACTTCCTGCATATTGACATCCACATGAAAGTTCATAATGGCAAGGCCTGCACCAAAAAACAGGAGCAGCCATACGGCAATCAGGACTGTTATGCGGGGTTTGGCCGGTTTTTTCGAAATCATAATGAGCACTTGCGGTTCGCCAAATGTCTCAATCGACAAGTCAGGCGCCGTTTCCCGGATCGCCTTTACGATTTGCAGAATGTCAAGGACCACCCGGTTGCCGTCACCGGCGTGGTGTCTGTAAACTTGCATCTCGTTCAGCATTTGCTCCGTCTCGCTGTCGCTGGCCAGCATGCGGGCGATCTGGCCAAGCGTTACGGTTCTTTCCGGGCGGATCGTTATTTTTTTCTTCAGACGCAGATAGAGGACTTGCCCACTCCCATTGTCCATCTCTCATCATCCTTTTCGCCATATTCCTGTTTAGTATGAGAAAAGGAAGCGCTGGATACTCATGCAAATCCGGAAAAAAGAAAAACCAGACCGCGTCACTGCGCGATCTGGTCTTTTATGGACTGCAATATTTTTTTCTCCAGCCGGGAAACCTGCACCTGCGAGATGCCAAGGCGGCTTGCGACCTCGGACTGCGTCTTGTCCCGGTAATACCGCAAATAGACGATCAGCCGCTCTCTTTCGCTTAAGCCTTCGATCGCTTCCACGAGCGCGAGCTTATCGAACCAGCGTTCCTGCGAATCATCGGCAATCTGATCCATCAGCGTAATCGGGTCGCCGTCATTCTCAAACACCGTCTCATGGATCGAAGTTGGCGGTTTATTCGCTTCCTGCGCGAAGACAACATCTTCAGGCGTAATGCCAAGCCGGTCAGCTACTTCCTTGATTGTCGGAAGCCGGCCAAGCGTCTTGGACAGCTCATCTTTCATTTTGCGCACCTTATTGGCGGTTTCTTTCAGCGAGCGGCTGACTTTAAGTGTGCCGTCATCGCGCAAGAACCGCTGAATCTCACCGATAATCATCGGCACGGCATACGTCGAAAATTTGACATCGTAAGAAAGGTCAAATTTGTCCACTGATTTCAGCAGGCCGATACAACCGATTTGGAATAAGTCTTCCGGCTCGTAACCGCGGTTAATAAACCGCTGCACTACCGACCAGACCAGCCTGATATTGCACTGGACCAGCGTATCGCGGGCAAGGGTGTCGCCGGATTGGCTTAAGGCGATCAACCGCTTCACTTCCGCGTCATCCAAGTACGGCTGAGCCGTTTGCTTTAAGTTCACATCCATAGGCTCACCCCTACGCTAATTGTAGAGCGCTTTTTTCGATTCGATTCGTTTCATCATCTCGAGCCTTGTGCCGCCGTTCAGCTCGCTTACGACTTCGAACCGGTCCATAAAGTTTTCCATAATCGTAAAGCCCATACCCGAGCGCTCCAGCTCCGGCTTGGACGTATAAAGAGGCTGACGGGCAAGATCCAGATCCTCAATCCCTTTGCCTTTGTCAATAATCGTAAGCGATACCGTATCGCCTTCGATGAAAGCTTCCACCGTTACAATGCCTTCCGGGTTGCTGTCATAGCCGTGAATGATCGCATTCGTGACCGCTTCCGATACCGCTGTTTTCAAATCGTTCAGCTCATCCATGTTCGGATCAAGCTGGGAAACAAACGCCGCCACCGCGATGCGCGCAAACGCCTCGTTTTCGGAACGAGCGCTGAAGGAAAGCACCATCTCATTGCGTCCCTTCATGACACCACCTCCAAGCTGGAAATTGCCGCTCTTTCATTATCATAAGCGGTCAGAATTTTGAATAAACCGGACATTTCAAGCAGGCGGTGGACACTTGCATTAACCCCGCAGACGACCATTTTGCCGCCTTTGCTTTTCACCTGCTTGTAACGGCCCAATATAACGCCGAGGCCCGAACTGTCCATAAACTGCAAGTTTTCCAGGTTTAAGATGATGTGGCTGCTCGCCCCTCTCATGATCGCTTCCTCCATTTTGTAACGGACGACATCCGCCGTATGATGGTCAAGCTCTCCATGAAGGCGAACGATAAGCGCATTGCGGTAATGCTCCAATTCGACCTGCAGACTCATATCAGCTGTTCATCTCCTTCGCGCAATCTAGGTTCTGGATTGAACTAGCATTTCTCCTTCGCAGGCGGCTTTTCCTGCCCCCGACAAAACTAGAAGCAGACAGCTAAGAGATGACAAAATGAACGCCTGCAGACGACAATCTCTGCCTATTTCCGCCGATGCTTACTTAAACAATCCGCCAATCGAGCGTTTCATCATTCCCCACAGGCTGGCTTTGCCGACCGCCTCAGGCGCTTCGAGCGGGAATTCCTTCAGCAGCTGATTGCCCTGATAAACCGCAAGCGTACCGATTTGCTGGCCTTTCGCGATTGGCGCTTTCATTGAAGGGTTCATCTTCAGCTCGTGGCGGATATTTTTCAAGTCCGCTCCTTTGCGCAGCAATACGCTGTACGGCTGGCTGGCTACAATCGGCATCGATTGGACGGCGCCTTTCTCAATCTTCAAATTGCCGATCGTATCGCCGGATTTAAAGATCGGGTAATTCATGTATTGCGCAAACGCGTAGTCGAACATTTGCGTCACTTCCGCGTTTCTCGTTTTCGTATTCGGTTCGCCCATGACGACAGCGATAATACGGAACCCGTCCCGTTTGGCCGTTGCGGTCAAACAATATTTCGCTTCCGTCGTAAAGCCTGTTTTCAAGCCGTCTGCACCGCTGTAAAAACGGACCAGCTTATTTGTGTTCACCAGCCAGAACGGCTTCGCCGACGTTTTGCGCAAATGATCCTGGTACAGCCCCGTATAAGACGTAATCTCCGGATATTTCAGCAGTTCGCGGCTGATGACGGCGATGTCATGCGCGGAGGTGTAGTGGTCGGCTGTAGGAAGGCCGTTACAATTGGAAAAATGCGTATCCTTCAAGCCAAGCTCCTGCGCTTTTGCATTCATGGACGCAACAAATTGCTGCTCGGTGCCAGCAAGCTTCTCCGCCATCGCCACCGAAGCGTCGTTGCCCGATGCAAGGGCGATGCCACGCAGCATCTCATCAACGGTCATCTCTTCACCCGGCTCCAAAAAGATTTGCGAGCCGCCCATTGATGCCGCGTATTCGCTTGTCGTCACTTTATCCGTCAGCTTGATCGTGCCGTTATGCAAAGCCTCCATAATAAGAAGCATCGTCATAACTTTCGTAATGCTGGCCGGAGGCAGCTTGTCATGGCTGTTTTTTTCGAAAATAACCGTACCGGTATCCGCGTCCATCATAATCGCCGAACGGGCAGATCCTGCAAGCGCCGGCGCTGCGGACGGCGTATTGCCGGATGTGGGATTAGGTGCGGCTTTGGCCTCCTCCGCAAAAGCTGTGGCAGGTAACTGAAGCGCGATTACAGCGGCTGTTAGTAATAGCTTGAGCAATTTCATGGGTCAGATGTCCTCCTATGTCTAGTTCGGCTCTCTTTGATGCGATAGAAGAGGCCGGAAATCGGCTATAGTTCTTTCTCATTGTCGACCTGATTGAAGGAAAATATTCCAAGCCGGGGCAGAAAAAAAGAAGCGCCTTCCGTATTACATATGACGGAAGGCGCTTCTGCGCTGGAGCAGCAGTATCAGGTTTCTTCTGTAAAACGCTGAATGCCGGCGCTCGTTACAATCGAAAGCAGCAGCGGGCGCAGCTTCGGCGCTTCGCTTTGCAGCGTATAGGCCGCCTTGACTTTGGCGGCTACTTCGTCGTTGCTGCTGTTTAATGCATGAACATGCATAACAGCCAGCGTATCGCCGGCTTGTACGGCATCGCCTACTTTTTTGCTGAGCATCAGCCCGACACGATGGTCGATTGCATCGTCCTTGGTTGCTCTGCCCGCACCAAGCAGCATCGCTGCGATCCCCAACTGCTCGGCTTGAATGGCCGCGACATAACCGCTTTCCGAAGCGATGACCGGAACTGTATGCGGCGCTTGCGGCAGCTTCTCCGGATTATCCGCTACACTTTCGTCGCCGCCTTGCGCCGCCACAAACGATTTGAATTTGGCCAGCGCTTCGCCGCTGGACAGTTTCTGCCGCAGCAGCGCCTCCGCTTCTTCGAAGCTGGCAGCTTGTCCGCCAAGCACAACCATATAAGCGCCAAGCGTCAAGCAAAGCTTCGTCAAGTCCGCCGGCCCTTCGCCTTTCAGCGTTGCGATCGCTTCTTTCACTTCAAGCGCGTTCCCGATCGCATAACCAAGCGGCTGGTCCATATCGCTAATAACCGCTGCCGTCTGGCGGCCGACTTCGCTCCCGATCTTCACCATCGCTTCGGCCAGCTGCTCGGACTGCAAGACGGTTTTCATAAACGCGCCGCTGCCCGTCTTGACATCCAGCACAATGGCGTCCGCTCCCGCAGCGATTTTTTTGCTCATGACAGAGCTTGCAATAAGCGGAATCGATTCCACCGTAGCGGTCACATCGCGCAGCGCATACAGCTTTTTGTCGGCTGGCGCGAGATTGCCGCTTTGGCCGATGACCGACAAGCCGATGGCGTTGACCTGGGAAATAAAAGCTTCGCGGGACAGCTCCGTCCGGAAACCAGCAATCGACTCCAGCTTGTCGATCGTACCGCCGGTATGCCCTAGTCCTCTTCCTGACATCTTCGCAACGGGAACGCCCGCAGACGCTACAAGCGGCGCCACGATTAGCGTTGTTTTGTCGCCTACGCCGCCCGTACTGTGCTTATCCACTTTAATGCCGCCGATAGCCGATAAATCCACCTGGTCGCCCGACTGCGCCATCGCTAATGTTAAAGCGGCCGTCTCTGCAGGCGTCATTCCGCGAAAAAGGACCGCCATCGCAAATGCCGACATCTGATAATCCGGAATGCCGCCGTTGCTATAGCCGTCCACTAAAAAGACAAGTTCATCTGCGGACAGCTCGCGGCCGTCGCGCTTTTTTTGTATAATGTCTACCGCCCTCATGTCATCCCCCGGTCATTTGTTCATTTGGACCGTGAAAGAGCCAGCTCTTCTTGCGCTCTTACGATCAGCAAGTCAAGCGATTGGCTCAGCAGCAGCACTTCACGGTTCAGAAAATCTTCTTTTACCAGCGCTGTTTCGACCATTTGAACCCTTAAGTTTTCCATTTCCAACAGCAAATGCTTGTCCATCTCTATTCCACTCCGCATCTTTCAGTAATCATGGACATTATACGACTGTTTAGGAAAAAAATACTGTCACAATGAGTCGAGCGCAATATTACAATTTTGTTACAAAAAAGGTCTAAAGATATGGAATAACCCCTTTTACGAGACTAAGGAATTGGGTCTTGACGCGGTCTGTAGTTTCCATAACTTCATCATGCGACAGCGGCTGGTCCAAAATACCCGCTGCCATATTGCTGATACAAGAGATGCCCAGCACTTCCATGCCGGAATGCCTAGCTGCGATGACTTCCACAACGGTCGACATTCCGACAGCATCGGCGCCTAACGTACGCAGCATGCGTATTTCGGCCGGGGTTTCGTAGTTCGGGCCAAGCAAGCTGGCATATACGCCTTCCTGCACGGAAATGCCCAAGCTTGCGGCAACCTCTTTAGCCGCAGCGCGCAGCCTTTTGCTGTACGCCTCCGACATATCCGGGAACCGGACGCCAAGCCGGTTATCGTTTGGTCCGGCCAGCGGGCTTTTGCCCGTTAAATTCAAATGGTCGGAAATAAGCATCAGATCGCCCGGCTGAAAGGATGTGTTTACGCCGCCAGCGGCATTCGTCACGAGCAGAGATCCGATGCCAATCGCATTCATCACCCGCACCGGGAATGCCGTCAGCGCTGCTTCATACCCTTCATACATATGGAAACGGCCGCGCATAAGCGCTGCCGGACGGCCGTTCAGCGTGCCGACCATCAGTTCGCCGGCATGCCCTTCCACCGTCGATACCGGAAAATGCGGAATATCGTGATACGGGATCGATACCGCGTCCTCCAAATGATCGCCAAGAATACCAAGCCCTGATCCTAAAATAAGCCCGACTTCCGGCTGTATCGTTATTTGCTCACGTATGTACTGCGCAGCCTCCTGAATATGGCTGTAACCTGTTTGTCCCGTCATGCCAATGCTCCTTTATGCTCAAAATAGTCAAATGATTTTAGCTGCCAAAGGGCAATGGATGCCCTTCATCCGGATCTTATCTAAAAGCATCAAGCTCCGACAAAAAGCTGCTGCCGTTAGGCGGCGCCGCAACGCCAAAATTGTGCGCAATCGTTGCGCCCAGATCGGCATAGGTCGAACGGACCGCCAGCTGACCCGGCCGTTTAAAAGCAGGGCTGTACAGCAGCAGCGGCACATATTCGCGGGTATGGTCGGTTCCGGGATGTACCGGGTCATTGCCGTGGTCGGCCGTAATGACCAGCAGATCCCGCTCCCCGGTCAGCCGCATCAGCTCCGGAACGGCACGGTCAAATTCCTCCAGCGCGGAAGCGTACCCTTCGGGATCCCGCCGATGGCCGTATAAGGAATCAAAGTCAACCAGATTCGTGAACAACAAGCCGCGGAAAGGCTGTTTCAGCGCTTGCGCAGTTTTAGCAATGCCATCCGCGTTGCTTACGGTAGCCGTTGCCGAAGTAATGCCTTCGCCGTCGAAAATATCATTAATTTTGCCGATCGCAATCGTATCATAACCGCCGCTCTTCAAGGCATCGAGCACGGTTGGCGCCGGCGGCTTCAGCGCGTAGTCATGGCGGTTTGGCGTCCGCTTGAACGCGCCCGGCTGCCCGGCGTAAGGACGGGCGATAACACGCCCGACGGCGTACCGGTCATCCAGCGTCAGCTCGCGGGCGATCCGGCAAGCTTCGTACAGCTCCTCCAGTGGGATCGTCCCTTCATGCGCAGCGATTTGAAATACGCTGTCCGCGGACGTATATACGATCCATGCGCCTGTCCGCAATTGCTCTTCGCCAAGCTCGTCCAATATGTCAGTGCCGCTGGCCGCTTTGTTGCCGATCACTTTACGGCCGGTTTGCTCCTCGAATTGCTGAATCAGCTCCGGCGGAAAACCGTCCGGGAATGTCCGGAACGGCACCTTGATGTCCAGCCCCATCAGCTCCCAATGGCCGGTCATCGTATCTTTGCCTGCCGATACCTCGGCCATCTTCGTATAGACAGCTTCCGGCTGCCCGTCCGGTGCGGACCAGCTTCCAAGACGGGCGATCCGGTCCAGCCCCAATCGGCGCAAATTCGGAAGTGTTATGCCGGGAACCCGCTCTACAATATGGCCAAGCGTATGGGAACCGGCATCCCCAAATGATGCGGCATCAGGAAGCTCCCCGATACCAACGCTGTCCAATACAATAACGGTTATACGATCAAACGCCATTGCTGCCATCCTTTCAGGCTCCCCCTGCAGCCCGGTTAGGCGCGGGGATGCGTATGGTTGTAAATATCTTTTATTCTGGTTTTGGTCAATTTGCTGTAGCGCTGGGTCGTTGAAATATCCGCATGCCCAAGCAGCTCCTGCACCGAGCGGAGATCGGCCCCGTTCGCAAGCAGATGGGCGGCAAAAGAATGCCGCAGCGTATGGGGGTAATCTCCCCGCTGATGCCGGCTTCCCTGGCGTATTTTTTGATCATTTTCCAGAAGCCTTGCCTCGTCATTCTTGTGCCCAAATGGTTCAAAAACAACGCATGCTCGTCCGGTTCATCTTTCGCCAGCTGCTTCCGGCCGCCTTCGGCAAACAAATAGTCCTGCAGCGCCGCTTCCGCCATTTTGCCAAAAGGAATGATACGTTCCTTTCCTCCGCTGCTAATACAGCAAATGATGCCCAGCTGCAAATTGACGCTGTCCACGTTCAGCATGATAAGCTCCGTAACCCGGATGCCGGTAGCATACAGCAGCTCCAGCATCGCTTTATCCCGTCTGCCGGCCGGCGACGAAGGTTCCGGCGCGTCCAGCAGCGCGCCAGCCGCTTCAACGGACAATACGCTGGGCGGCTTCGCCTCCAGCTTGGGCGATTCAACGGCGACGGTCGGATCTTGCAGCACAATCCCTTTCAGCGCCAAATAATGAAAAAAACCGCGGATCGAGACGATATGGCGTGTTAAAGTAGACGGTTTGCGCCCGCTTTCTTTTAGCATAAGCAAATATCGGGACAAATGATGGCGCTCGACAGCCGCGGCTTCTGTAATGCCTTGTTCCGCTAAATAAGCGGCAAAAGCGCTCAAATCCCGCTCATACGACTGCAGCGTATTGACAGCCCGCGCTTTTTCATCGGCTAAATAATGTATAAAAGAATGAAGGTGATCGTTCATGGTCTTCCTCTCATGAGCTTGGTGACAAAACAATTCAACATTCGACTTCTAAATCCTGCTTAGCCGGCAACAAACTGTTTACTCGCCGTACCAAAAAAACCATCTTAACCGATCCAGCGGATTGTTGTCGCCGGGAATCTCCGGGTCGCTCCGGAATACTTTCGCCGCATGCCCTCTCGGCTCCTGATAAGGATGGACAGGCGAAATGGCATCAATCAGCAGCCGGTAACCGCCCGTAGCGACCAGAAACAATATCGCAAATGCGATCAAAAATAAAATGCGCGCCAACCATCTCCGCACCGAAACAATCATCATTCCACCGCCTCCGCACTTCGCTCCATACAACGTATGTGGGGCAAGCCGGGAATATGCAGACGGTTGTCCAAATGTAAAACGGCCTCAATGCCATTGCGTGACATCGAAGCCGCCTGTATGAGGATCGTCAACCGGACGATGAACCTTTAGGTTATGGTTTGCAGCGATGGCAAATGCCTTGAAAATCAAGGCGATGATCGTCAACCGCAAATCCGTATTCCTTCTCCAGCCGCTCTTCCAGCGGAAGCAGCCAATCTTCCTTGATTTCGTCAACCGAACCGCATTCCGTACAAATTAAATGATGATGATGGTGCTTGGAATTGTCGGCCCGCAAATCGTAACGGGCAACCCCGTCGCCAAAATTCAGTTTCTCAACAACATGCAATTCATGGAGCAGCTCAAGCGTACGATATACCGTTGCCAAGCCAATCTCCGGCGCTTTTTCCTTAACGAGCAAAAATACATCTTCCGCGCTTAAATGGTCGTCTTCATTAGCCAGCAGCACGAATACGGTTGCTTCCCGCTGCGGTGTCAACTTATAGCCCTGGGCTTGCAGCTGCTGTTTGATTTTATCAATCCGGGCTTCCATCGTTTCCCCCCGCCGTCTTTACATACAACGATTATAGGGGGAATGTTTCCGCAAAGTCAAACCTGCCCGGTTATGCCGGCTGCAGCATTGGCGCAACCCAGCCCATCATGACAGGCGATACGTAAGCCTCCACCAGTGCGGCGGCGGCAAGCAGGAGCAACATAAATAACGTCGTGGATGTTAAGGACAAGACTTGCGGCGCAAGCGGCCCGTTTTGCTTCAGCAGCCGGTTGTTAACGACATACAGCGAAAAGGATAATGAAGCGGCGCTTGCCATGAGAATCGCCGGCACAGCAATGATATTCGGCGGAGCGACGGATACAAGCGAAAATAATGCGCCTCTCCACGAATGCGTGCTGACCAATGTGCCGACCGCAAAACCAACCAGCGCGCCTTTCATAAAATCAAGCGCCAATATAAACGGTATGCCCACGACTGTTATGCCAAGCACCCATACGAGCAACAGCCATTTCGCATTAAACAGCAGCTGGCTCCAGAAGGAGGCCGTCCCGTCCTGCACGCCGCTTGCGCCGGTATAAATGCCGCCGATGAAGCGCGACAGATCCGCAGCCAAATCCTGCTGCTGCTCCAGCGTCAGCGCATTCACCATCAGGCCGCCGAATACTGTGCCCACAACAAATAAAATCGAAACGAACAAATATAACGTAAAGTGGCTTTGAACAGGCTTGTCTGCCGGGAACGGCTGCGGCTGGATCGACAAGGCTTCCCCCTCCTTGATGTTGGTAGGACAAACAGTCCTCCATACATCGTATGCTCGCAAAACCGGGCATATGCGGGGTGGCAGGCTGCAGGCAGCTTTTATACGATTTGTCCGGTCAGCTTATACAGCTTCCAGGCGTATAGTGCCATAATCGTTTTGGCATCACTGATTTTACCTTCCGCCAAATAGACTTCGGCTTCCTCCAGCGTAATCGCCTTCACCTGCAAAAACTCATCTTCATCCGGATTGGATTGTCCGGGCACAACCCGCTCGGCAAAATACAAATACAGCTTCTCGTCCGCAAAGCCGGGTGATGTATAAAACGCGCTGACGAGTTGAAGATGTTCAGCCCGGTAGCCGGTTTCTTCCTCCAGCTCGCGGGCGGCGGCAGCTTCCGGATCTTCTCCCGGATCCAGCTTGCCGGCCGGAATTTCAACTTGAAACTTCTCAAGCGGTTTGCGGAATTGCTCAACGACAAGCAGCTTGCCGTCCAGCAGCGCCATGACAGCAGCGGCTCCCGGATGTTTGACAATTTCGCGTGTAGCGGTTTTGCCTTCCGGAAGCTCTACAGTATCCACCTGCAGCGATATGACTTTCCCTTGAAAAACCGGTTCCGTATGTATAGTGCGTTCCACCCAAGCATCTATGGAATCTGATGGTTTCATAACGTTCTCCTCTCTGTACGCAGCTGAATGGAATGACCACATCAAATGTGATCATAGAAACAGGTATAACTTGTCCCCTTCCACGCATAACTATCGTTATCAGCCTAATATCTCGCTATGAGCAAAAAAGGGGCATTATAATGAAAATGTATATAGCAGACCATCAAATCCGCCTCATCGGAAAAGCATGGGAAGTCCGGCATCAGCTTCGCCGCCTTGTATCCGAGTCCGGTTCGATGCCTGTTTTTCCGCAAGGGAAGGAAACACTCCAGACAGACAGCAACAGCTCCCGCTCCGGCAGCCATCAAAGGCAGGGCTCCCGCTAAAACAGAGCGCAGCCTAAAGCCGTAATCGCCATTAAAGCCGGCGCTGCTTCTGACACTCTTTGTGTGACAAGAGGGAGAAAGTTGCGCCGGCTTCCGTATGCCTGTTATTGCACAGCCGCTTGCTTAATAATCGCCAGAACCAATTCTGCCAGCTTAGCAAGATCGGCCGCTTTAATTTGTTCTTTTGTCGTGTGAATATTTTCGTAGCCAACGGACAGGTTGACTGTCGGAACGCCGAAGCCGTTAAAGATGTTTGCGTCACTGCCGCCGCCCGAACGGAACGTGCGCGGCGTCAGGCCAATCGACGTGATGGCCCGCTTCGCAAATTGCACCACCCTGTCGGAGTCCTCGTATTGATAAGCCGGATAAGCGGTTCTCGCATGCACCTCGCCGCGGGCGCCAAACCGGTCCGCCGCCTCTTTCACCGCTTGCCGCATCGCTTCCACCTGGCTGTCCAGCTTATGCTGCACAAGACTGCGAGCTTCGGCTACGATTTTGACATAATCGCAGACAACGTTGGTTGCGCCGCCGCCTTCGATTTTCCCGATATTGGCCGTCGTTTCCTCATCTACGCGCCCCAGCGGCATAGCCGCAATTGCCGCCGCCGCCACTTCAAATGCGCTGATGCCGTCCTGCGGATTCACACCGGCATGAGCCGATTTCCCGAAAATTTCAATATCCACTTTCGCTTGCGTTGGCGCTGCAACCGCAATATCGCCAATGGAACCATTGGAATCAATCGCGTAGCCAAACGCGGCGTCCAGCTTGGAAACATCAAGCGCCTGCGCGCCTACAAGGCCGGATTCTTCGCCAACGGTAATGACGAGTTGAATTTGTCCGTGTGGAATCGACTGTTCCTGCAGGACGCGGATCGCTTCCAGCATCGCCGCAATGCCCGCTTTGTCATCCGCTCCCAGAATGGTTGTACCGTCGCTGCGAATATAACCGTCCTCGTCAAGCTGCGGTTTAATGCCGTTGCCCGGCGCCACGGTATCCATATGCGATGTAAAAAATATTTTTTCTGCTTGCACGCCTTCGGAAGCCGGGAACGTCACAATCAAATTGCCCGCGCCATGCCCGGTTATGGAAGCGGCATCGTCTTCTGCCCAAGTCAGTCCCAGCCCCGCGAACTTTTGTTTCAGAACGGCGCTGATCGCTTGCTCCTGTTTGGTTTGGCTGTCGACCTGGACAAGCTCCATAAATTCGGCGATAAGCCGCTTTTGATTAATCATGAACATTTCCTCCTGGTTTGACAATCGTTTATAATAGGGACAACTAACCTACACCGAAAAGAAAGGAGCGTTATGGATGCGCCCCGAGAAGCTGATTCGTATTGTCTCCATCATCATTGTGGCGGCAATCGTTGTTACTACCCTTATTTCCGGCATCGGCATGTTATTCTAAAATCGGCACTTCAAAGTTAAATCTCCGGCAAAAATGCGGCAGCAATTCCCGGGCTGCTTCCTCGACGGTTTTGTCCATTCCGGTCAAATCGTTAAAGGAGGTTACGCCGTATTGCTGGATGCCGCAAGGAATAATGCCGCTAAATCCTTCCGAACCGATTCCTTTTTTAATATTGAGCGCAAAGCCGTGGCTGGTGACGAAACCTCTTCTCGTTCTGGCCCGGTTGAACTTAACTCCGATGGCGGCGATTTTCTCGTCGCCGACCCATACGCCGGTATATTCCGGCTTCCGCCCGCCTTCGATGCCGTAATCGGCCAGCCAATCGATAATCGCCTGCTCTACCGTCCGTAAATACGCGTGCAGGTCCAAGCTTGCCGCATCCAAATAAATAAGCGGGTAGCCTACAAGCTGGCCCGGCCCGTGATATGTAATATCCCCGCCCCGGTCAATCTCGTATACGGCTATCCCTTGTTCCTTCAGCTCGGCTTCATCCATGAGCAGATGTTCCGGATGCCGGTCTGTGCCAAGCGTATATGTCGGCGGATGCTGAAGAAGGAGAAGCGTCTCGGGACGCTTCTCCTGATCAATTTCCTTTACATACGCTTTTTGCAAATCCCACGCTTCCGCGTAGTCCAGCATCGGAATATACCGGGCTTCCAAACGTTTGGTGCTTGCTGCACTTTCCGTCTCAGCCATGATGTTTTCCTCTTTTCCTATACTTTGATACAGCTATATATTAATACAGCTTGGTTTCCATATTAAAGCTTTCGAGATTGTCTTTGACGCGCTGCAGGAAACGGCCGCAAATGACGCCGTCCAATATGCGATGGTCAAGCGACAGACACAAATTCGCCATCGAGCGGACCGCAATCATATCGTTAATGACAACCGGGCGTTTCACAATTGATTCGAACGTCAAGATCGCCGCTTGCGGATAGTTGATAATCGGATAAGACAAGATCGAACCAAACGAACCGGTATTGTTCACGGTGAACGTTCCGCCTTGCATGTCGGACAAGGTCAGCTTGCCTTCACGCGTTTTTCTCGCCAGATCGTCAATGTCGCGGGCAAGGCCGGCAATCGTTTTATGATCCGCGTTTTTAATAACCGGCGTCAGGACGGAATCGTCCGTGCCGACGGCCAGCGACAAGTTAATGTCCCGCTTCACGATAATTTTATCAACTGCCCACATGGAATTCATGATCGGATAGTCCTTGATGGCGTTCACGACCGCTTTCAGAAGGAAAGCCAGGTACGTCAGGTTAACGCCTTCGCGCTTTATGAATTCATCCTTCACCTTGTTGCGGAGCATCACAAGGTTCGTGACATCCACTTCAATCATCGTCCACGCATGCGGAATTTCGGATACGCTCTGGCGCATATTGCGCGCAATCGTATTGCGGATCGGCGTGACATCAATATAGTCTTCGCCGCGGCCGGCAATGGAGGAACGCTCCACCTCGATGCTTGGAATACGCGGCGTTTCCGACAGATGCAGGCCGGACGAGCGGACCGGCTCCTTCGGAATGGCTACCGTTGGATCCGCTGCCGGTTTCGAGCCGGTACGCTGATGAGCGCCGGACTCGACATATGCAAGCACATCTTTGCGGGTAATCCGGCCGCCAAGTCCGGTGCCCGGCACGTCGGCCAGTCGGACGCCATGCTCGGCTGCCAGCTTCTGTACCGCCGGGGAATAACGATGGCGCATCGATTGATCCGTATCTTCGGCAACCGCCGAAACGGCAACCTGTTCCTGCGAAGCAGAAGCAGCGCTGCTTCTGCTTCCCGCTGCCGCTTCCGTCTCTACGATGCAGATCGGCGTGCCAACAGGGACGGTCTCACCAGCCGGAACTAAAATTTCCTTCAGTGTCCCCTTCACAGTGGAAGGCAGCTCGGCGCTTACTTTATCGGTCAGCACTTCACAGATCGGCTCATACATATCGATGGTGTCGCCAGGCTTCTTCAGCCACGTATCAATCGTTGCCGATACAAGCGATTCCGCAAGCTGCGGCACGACGATTTCGGTTAAAGCTTTCATTCATTCCTCTCCCTTCGGCCTAATAGAGAGCCAGCTGCCTCATGGCGTCCATTACTTTATCTTTATTCAGCATAAAAAACTTCTCGCCCGGCGGGTTAATTGGCATCGCCGGCACATCCGGTCCGCAAAGCCGCATAATCGGCGCATCCAGTTCATACAGCAGCTCTTCGGCAATAATGGCCGCCACTTCAGCGCCAACGCCGCCCGTTTTGTTGTCTTCATGGACGATCAGCACTTTGCCGGTGCGGCGAACCGCTTCCAGAATGGCTTCCTTATCCAGCGGCTGCAACGTACGCAAATCGAGAATATGCGCGCTGATCCCTTCTTTGGCCAGTTCGGCGGCAGCCTGCTCGATAAACAGAAGCGGCATACTGTAGCCGATCACCGTAATGTCGTCTCCTTCACGGAGTACATTCGCTTTGCCGATCGGCACGATATAATCATCTTCCGGCACTTCGCCCGTGACGAGCTTATAACCTTTTTTGTTCTCGAAATAAAGAACCGGATCCGGGTCTCGGACGGCTGCCTTCAGCAGGCCTTTGGCGTCATACGGACGGTATGGCGCTACGATTTTCAGCCCTGGCGTGCCAAAAAACACCGACTCCGGGCATTGTGAGTGGTATAAGCCGCCAAAGATGCCGCCGCCAATCGGTGCGCGGATCACAACGGGACAGCTCCAGTCATTATTGGAGCGGTAACGGATTTTGGCCGCTTCGCTGATGATTTGGTTTGTAGCCGGGAACATAAAATCCGAATATTGCATTTCGGCAATCGGCTTCATCCCGTACATGGCTGCTCCAATCGCCACACCGGCAATCGCCGACTCCGCGAGCGGCGTATCCAGAGCGCGATATTCACCAAACTGCTCCATCAGCCCTTTGGTAGTCGTAAACACGCCGCCTTTAACGCCAACATCTTCGCCTAGAACAAAAACGTCCTCGTCCCGTTCCATCTCTTCCCGCATTGCAGAGCGGATCGCTTCGATATATTCCATTACTGCCATTATCGTTTCCCTCCTTGCGGAGCATCATCAGCGTATACATGGTAAAGCGTCGACTCCGGTTCCGGGAACGGCGCATGATCCGCGTAAGTGGTCGCTTCGTCGACAGCCGCGCGCAGTTCGGCCAGCAGCTGGTTGTCAAGCTCCTCGTTCCATAAGCCGCACTCTTCCAAATAATTACGATACTTCACAATGCCGTCCTTGGCGCGATGCTCATCCACTTCTTCTTTCGTCCGGTAAGCCATATCGTTGTCGGAAGTGGAATGCGGCGATACGCGGTATACCATGGCTTCAATCAAGGTTGGCCCTTCGCCGGCAATCGCACGTTCACGGGCTTCCTTCACGGCGCGGAACACTTCCAGCGCATCGTTGCCGTCTACCTGGTAACCCGGGAAGCCGTAACCAAGCGCACGGTCGGCTACGCGGCCGCCAAGCTGCTTGCTTACCGGTACCGAAATGGCGTACTGATTATTTTCGCACATCAGAATAACCGGCAGCTTATGTACGCCAGCAAAGTTGCAGCCTTCATGGAAGTCGCCTTGGTTGCTTGAGCCTTCGCCAAAAGTCACGAAGCTGACCAGCTTCTGCTGCTTCATCTTGGCCGCAAGCGCGATTCCAACAGCGTGAGGCACCTGGGTTGTCACCGGGCTGGAGCCCGTTACAATCCGAAGCTTCTTATGGCCGAAGTGACCCGGCATCTGCCGTCCGCCGCTGTTTGGATCCTCCGCTTTTGCAAAAACCGAAAGCATCAGCTCTTTTAACGTCATGCCAACCGACAGCGTAAACGCGTAATCCCGGTAATACGGCAGAAAATAGTCGTTATCCTTATCCAGTGCGAATGCAGCCGCTACCTGAGCGACCTCTTGGCCAACTCCGGAAACATGGAAATTGATTTTGCCCGCGCGCTGCAGCAGCAGCACACGCTCATCAAATTTGCGTCCCATTTGCATAATTTTGTACATTTCAATTGCTTTTTCATCAGAAAGACCTAATTCAGTATGCGGGAATACCCGCTTGGTGGAATTGATAGGGGTCATTAGGAACAGCCTCCTTTTAACCAAGTATTAAAACCAGGTACTAATACTTGCTCACACCTATTATACCCGCTTTTTGCTAAAAGGGAAACCTTCTCCCGGATTCCCGCTTCTAGAACGCTAACGACTTGCCATCAACCGCCAGCATCGCTTCGCCAAGCGCCTCCGACAGCGTTGGATGCGGGTGAATCGTCTGCCCGACCTCCCATGGGGTAGCATCCAGCACCGAGGCAAGCGCACCTTCCGCGATCATGTCGGTCGCATGACCGCCAATGATATGAATTCCCAGCAAATCGTTGGTTTCACGGTCGGCGATGACTTTTACGAATCCTTCCGGATGGCCGGTAATGACCGCTTTGCCAATAGCCTGAAACGGAATTTTGCCTGTCTTAATATCATAGCCTTTGGAAAGTGCCGCTTCTTCCGTTAAACCGTAGGAAGCGATTTCCGGGCGCGAATAAATGCAGCGCGGAATCAGATGATGCGGCACCTGTGAAGGCCGGCCGCCCAGCAAATGGTCAACAGCATTGATGCCTTCATGCGCTGCAGCATGAGCCAGCTGAACGCCGCCAATTACGTCGCCAATCGCATAAATATGCGGTTCATTCGTTTGCCCGTATTCATTCACCTGAATAAACCCGCCGGAAGTGCGGATATCCGTATTCTCAAGGCCGATGCCTTCAATGTTGGCCATGCGCCCAACCGACAACAGCATTTGCGCAGCCGTCAGCTGGACGCGACCTTCCGGTAAGGTTGCGCTAATTTCAACTTCTCCCTCATCGCCAGTTCGATATGTATCTGTATGCAGCTGGGCGCTGGTCACAATCCGTACGCCGCGTTTGCGCAGCGATTTCGCAATCTCGGCCGAAACCTCGGTATCTTCGCCGGGCAATAGCCGCGTGCCGGCTTCAACAATCGTTACTTCCACGCCAAAATCATGCAGCAGCGACGCCCATTCCACGCCGATTACACCGCCGCCTATGATTAGCATGGAGGAAGGCAGCTTATCCAGCTTAAGCGCATCATCACTTGTTAAAATATGCTTGCCGTCCGGCGTCAGCCCTGGGAGCGAACGCGGCCTGGAGCCTGTTGCAATAATAAGATTAGCGGACACGACCGATTCCATCTCACCGTCCGGCAGTTCAACCGCCAGCGACCCGCTGCGCGGCGAAAAAATCGACGGCCCGATAATTCGGCCCCTGCCGTTAATGATTTGAATGCCATGTTTTTTCATAAGGCTTTGCAGCCCGCGGTACAGCTGGTCTACGGTTTTTTCCTTCCGCTGCTGCACGCCGCCGAAATTTAACGAAGCCGCCCCTTCGGCGATGTCGATGCCGTAAGCGGAAGCGTTCAACAGCGTTGCATACACCTCTGCGCTGCGCAAAAGCGATTTGCTTGGAATGCAGCCCCGGTGCAAGCAAGTTCCTCCGAGCTTGTCCATCTCCACGATAGCGACGCTTTTGCCCGCTTGAGCGGCACGGATTGCCGCCGTATACCCTCCCGGACCGCCTCCTAATACGGCTACATCTACTTCAATTGCCATGCTATGTCCCTCCAATAATAATAAGTCCAGTTATAATGACCATCTATCCTTATAGAACTCGGATACCCTCATCTCTTGTCTATCCCATTGTAACCTGTTTGCATACGTGTGGACAAACGCTATTCCGAAATAGACAGTGCGCCGCGGAAAAGGTATGATAGAAGAAATGTAAAATTCAGGACAAGGGGCAAAGACAGATGAAACTTGTTGTGGCAAGGTTTATTGCGATCCTGATATTAGCCATTCCCGGTTTAATTGCATGCATTGGATTTTTGAAAATGAAAGATGCTGTATTTTTCTATTTTTCCGACTTTGGCAATGATGCGGTAACGCCTCATTTTGCTTGGCTCAAGTTCATCCTTGGCTTCCTTATGTTTGGCGGCGGCGCCGGTTTTATTAGCGGATGGGTCTTTTTCCGCGACCGGAAGCGCAACTATGTCGCAACACGGTTCCGCGAAAAACGTCCTCGGCCTCCGAAGCCGCAAATGTAACAGATATGCGTGACAGCCGCCGTTATGGATCTGCGCCTCCAATCGTTATTTAACCATTGGAATGCAGCCGTTCATGAAACGAGCGGCTGTTTTTTATTGCTTCGGCATAAGGAGGAAAAGATACTGCAGCTTCATCCGCCCATCATTCCACAACGACGGCTTCAAACATACAGCAGCAAGAAACAAAAAAGCACAACCAAAGGCGGTTGTGCTTGTCGTAATAATAAAACTAACTCACTTTATGCTCAATCCGCAGCTTATCCGCTACCATCGCAATAAATTCGCTATTGGTTGGCTTCGACTTGCTGATGTTGATTGTGTAACCGAACAAGTGGCTGATGCTGTCGATATTGCCGCGTGTCCAAGCGACCTCAATCGCATGGCGGATGGCGCGCTCGACGCGGGAAGGTGTTGTTTTGAACTTCTCGGCAATTGCAGGATATAGGGTTTTTGTAATAGCACCCAAAATTTCAATATTGTTATAAACCATCGTAATGGCTTCACGCAAATATTGATATCCTTTAATATGCGCCGGCACTCCAATTTCATGAATAATACTTGTAATGTTGGCGTCCAAATTTTTGCCTTTTGCCATTGGGACCACATTGGATTTCAATGTGCTGGTTGTGCTTGCATTAAACGTAGCAGACGAAGAATACGTAGAATTGCCAACAAGCTGACGAATCCGGTTTGCCAATATTTCCATATCAAATGGCTTCAAAATATAATAAGATGCGCCAAGCTGAACTGCTTTTTGCGTAATATTTTCTTGGCCAAATGCCGTAAGCATAATAATTTTGGGCATTGGCTGCAAATTCATGTCTTTAATCCGTTCCAGAACACCTAATCCGTCCAAATGCGGCATAATAATATCGAGTATAAGAACATCTGGAATTCGTTTGGATTCCTCTAGATGCCTTAGAACTTCTTCACCGTTATAAGCTACACCGCTAATGTTCATATCACTTTGTTCGGATATGTATTCTGATAACAGGTTCGTAAACTCACGATTATCGTCCGCTAACAATACTTCAATTTTATGCAAGGTTTGGTCCTCCCTTAAGTAATATTCATGAATTCCCCTTCCCTCAGCTGTCTGCTAAACATTTTCGACATGTGCGGTTAAATTCCTTCTGTCGAAAATTATTTTTGTTTATCTTTTTACCAAAATCATTTATAATTTAAATTTATTTGCATTTTATGATAAAAAGCGAAACCGTTCGACAAATTATTAACAAAAAACCGCTTAAAAAGCTTGAAGCTTTTTAAGCGGTTTTTTTCCGTCTTGAATTATGCTGCAGTCTGCTTATGGTTGGAGTTCGCCGCCGGTGTAATTACACCGGCATCTTGCAGCATCCATTCAATGAAGCATCCATATCCGGAAGAAGGATCGTTTACAAATACATGTGTAACGGCCCCAACTAATTTACCTTGCTGAAGAATGGGGCTGCCGGACATGCCTTGCACAATACCGCCTGTTTTGCTTAATAATCTTTTATCTGTAATTCGAATGACCATTCCTTTAGTTGCAGGAACCTGCTGCTTGGACACATGGACAATTTCGATATCAAACCGTTCAACCTTCTGGCCGTTAATAACGGTTAAAATTTGAGCAGGTCCTTCCTTCACTTCTTCGGCAAATGCGACAGGTACGGCACGCTCGCTGTAGCTGTGCATAGGCTGCTCGTGCATTTTCCCGAATATCCCAAATGAAGTATTGCGCTCCACATTGCCTAACACTTTACTTTCCCGAATGATTTCGGCCCTTTTTGATCCGGGATCCCCATTTTGGCTTTTATTGATCGACGTTACATTGGATTGCAAAATTTCGCCTTGTCCCACCTCAATGGGCGTTTGCGTGTCCATATCGGTAATGACATGACCTAATGCGCCGTATACGCCGTGATCGGGAGCATAAAACGTTAATGTGCCCACTCCTGCTGCAGAATCACGGATATACAAGCCTAACCTCCATGCCCGGTCTTCATTATCATACTCCGGATACAGTTCGGTCAGCTGCAGTTTGCCATTGCGCTTAAAGGTAATGGCCAGCGGCTTTTTGGACAAACCGGCTTTCTCCACAATTTTACTTACTTTGCGAACTTCATGAATCGGAGTGCCGTCAATCTGGACAATGAGATCTCCGAGCCGCAGTCCCGCTTTTTCACCGGGCGAATGCTTTTCTCCTTCGCGGTTTGTAACTAAATGATGGCCTACAACCAAAATACCGGCAGATTTCACTTTAACGCCTATCGTTTGTCCGCCGGGTACAACTTTCAAATCTGGAACGACGTTCACTTTAATCGTTTTGAATGGAATCTTGCCAAATAATTTGACTTTCATGCTCGTCTCGCCGATGTGGTTGGGCTTTAACGATAACGGTTCGTTCAGGTTTACCGATAGTGATTGCCGCGCCGTCCCATTCACTTGCAGCATCTGGGGATCGACCTCAACCTCTGCGTGTACCGGAACTCCATAATGCAAGCGTTTCATTTGGCCTGAGAATAAACGTAGTTCATTCGGGAATGCGGCAAAATTTTGAAACGGGGCGGAGCTTCCGATCATACAGACGAGAAAAACGAGAACCAACCCTAACCATCGCTTCCGATTGGTGGAGTTCAATGATTTCACGCTCCCTGTATTCCGTCGCATGACGAAGTCATTTCGCCGTTGGCGTACCTTTAAGTTACCCCGCCCCAACTGTTTTATGACCGCAAAAACTTTCCCTGAATACCTCTCATTACGCTCCTTTTTTCCGATACGCCAAATCAAGCATTTCTTGTGCATGATGGCGGGTTTTTTCCGTCACTTCCACACCGCCGAGCATTCTTGCCAGTTCTTCAATCCGGTTATGGCTGATCAGTTCCTGGATGGAAGTCGATGTCCGCTGCTCTGTAACCTGCTTACGGATTTCATAATGATGGTCAGCCATGCATGCCACTTGAGGCAGATGTGTAATCGAAAAAATTTGGCATCTGGATGACAGCTGCGACATTTTCTCCGCAATCGCTTGCGCTGCCCGGCCGCTGACCCCCGTATCCACTTCATCAAAAACAAGCACTGGGATCTGGTCAATTTCAGCAAAAATGCTTTTCAGCGCGAGCATAATCCGGGACATTTCGCCGCCGGAAGCAATTTTATTAAGCGGCTTTAACGGCTCGCCGGGGTTGGTGGACAACATAAACACAGCCTCGTCGATACCGTTCGCATTAAGCTGCACGATGTTGTCTTCCTGCACACGTTTGGAATGATCGAGCTGAACCCGGAATTGCGTACTGCCCATTTGCAGGCTGCCAAGTTCGGATTCGATGGCTGCCGAAAGCTTTAATGCCGCATGAATCCGCATTTGCGACAGTTCTTCGGCTAACGCAATCGCCTTCTCGAACAAACGGTTTTCTTCCCCTTGCAGCCGCTCCAAATGCTCGTCGCGGTTTTCAATTTTATCCCGCTCTTCGATCGTGCGCTCCAAATAAGCTAAAATATCAGGAATCGTTTCGCCGTATTTCCGCTTCAAGCTGTTAATCAAATCAAGCCGGTCATCGATATAAGCTAATCGTTCTGGATCCGACTCAATGCCGTCCCGATAATCACGAAGCTGGTAAGCCGCATCCTCCGCTTGGTAAAAAGCCGATTGCAGCTGTTCCACCAAAGGGGAAAGGACGGACTCGTCATATTTCTGAACGTCTGACAGCTTTGTAATCGCTTTGCTGAGCGCGTCAAGAGCCTTGCCGTCATAAAGCAAGGAATACGCTTCCGATATGCTGTCCATTCGTTTACTTGCATACATTAGCTTGCGCTTCTCTTCCAGAAGCGATTCGTCTTCACCGACACGAAGCTGGGCGTTTGATATTTCCTCCACCTGAAAACGGAACAGATCCAGCATCTGCACATTATGGCGGGCAGACTCCTCCAATTCTCTCCGTTCGGCGCGCTTCGCCTGCAGTTCCGTGTAAATGCCTTTGTACACCCTCTTGTGCTTCAGCAAATCCTCGCCCGCAAACAGGTCGAGCCATTCCAAATGCTGCTCTGTCCGGAGCAGCGATTGATGTTCATGCTGGCCATGTATGTTGACCAGACATTCGCCGATATCCCTTAACATCGTCATCGTGACAAGCTGTCCGTTCACTCTGCTTGTGCTTTTGCCCGAAGCCGACAATTCCCTGCGAATAATAAGCATTTCATCGGAGGATGCATGTATGCCTAACTTATCTAATACGGACCATACCGGATGACCGGGCTTCACATCAAATACCGCTTCCATCTCGGCCTTGTCGCAGCCATAGCGGACAATGTCCGATGTTCCCCTGCCGCCTGCAATCAGGCTTAGTGCATCAATAATAATGGACTTTCCGGCTCCTGTTTCACCTGTCAACACATGAAATCCTTCATGGAACGAAACATGCACTTCTTCGATGACGGCCAAATTCCGAATCGATAACTCATGCAGCATAAATAAGCATCCCCCTATACGTCATGGCAATTACTAATCGACTTGCGACAGCAGCCGGTCCACAATCGTTTGGCTTTGCTCCTTGGAACGGCAAATAATCAAGATTGTGTCGTCGCCGCAAATCGTTCCCATAACCTCGCTCCACTCCATGTTGTCGATCAAAGCGCAAATCGTATTGGCTGTGCCCGGCAAACATTTCATGACAACCAGATTATCGGTATAATCAATATGTACAAAATGGTCAAGCAGCGCTCTCTTCAGCTTATTGGCCGGATTTAGCCGGGATTGATCCTGCGGCATCGAATATTTGTACGCACCGTCTCCTGTCGGCACTTTGATGAGCATCAGCTCCTTCATATCCCGGGAAACGGTAGCTTGTGTCACCTGCAGGCCGGCGGCGCGCAGAGCTTCCACAAGCTCTTCTTGCGTTTCAATATTTTGCGTCATTATTATTTCTCGAATTTTAAATTGACGAGCGTTTTTCATAAATATCCTCCCAAGCATAGCTATTCCGCAAACTGGAATGTAATCTTCCTTATTATTTGTTCCTTAACATCAACGAACAATACCCCGTCGCATTCGGGAAGCAGAAGCGAATAAACAAACAACCTGTCCCTCACGCCGCTGCCGGTCCAGTCCATCGGCATCCGATCGCGTGCCGTCTTTACGATATAGAGGCTGCCGTCCTGCTCGGCTATATAATCAATATACAGCCTGCTCTCCAGCAAATTTCCGTCGAGGCCGATCGTAATGGGAACCCGGTGTTTGCCGGACAGCACCTCATAACCTGCGGATTCAAGGAAAATAATATTCTCATCGTCCGGGCTCAGCTTTGCGCCCTTGCCCAGTGTGAGACGGTTCATGCCAAGCGGCTGATGCAGCCAGCGATAAAATACCCAAAGCAGCCAAAACACCAAAAGGCCGCCGGCTATCAGCATAATGAACCAGTCGCCGTATTTATTCACCTGATCAGCCCCTTATCTTAACAATGAGCTTCTTTTCTCATAGTTCGATACAGGATGGGCTTATTCCTGTTATAAACGGATAAAGCGAACGCTTGTTTGGTTTTTTAATTGTAACAAAAACCCATTCAAGCTGTAAAGAAAAAAATAAGGGGATCCTGCACTCGCTTTACAAGCAAGCAGCAGGTATCCCCCTAAGCCTTCTAGTTCGCTTTGCCAACCGTAAATGTATCGCCCGCCTGCCGAACAACATCCGTTATTGCTGCTTCATCATATCCCGGTTGTTGAGGTTCGTTCATCCAAGTCCAGTACGCCAAAAACTCAATGTTGCCCTCTCCGCCCGTAATCGGGGAAAAGGTTAACGCCTCAAGCTTATAGCCAAGCTGGCCGGCCGCGCCCAGCACATTGCGGAGCACTTCCTCATGCACTTTCGGATCGCGCACGACCCCTGATTTCCCGACCTTTTCCCTGCCGGCTTCAAACTGCGGTTTAATAAGCGCTACAATACCGGAGCCTGTTCGCAGCAATCGGGATAATGCGGGCAAAATGAGCTTCAGCGATATAAAAGATACATCGATCGATGCAAAAGTCGGCTCGGGGCCAACCAAATCGGAAGGCTGCGTATAACGGAAGTTGGTTCTTTCCATCACATGCACTCTGCTGTCCTGCCGGAGCGACCAATCCAGCTGGTTATAGCCTACGTCAATTGCATATACGTAAGATGCGCCATTCTGCAGGGCGCAGTCGGTAAAACCGCCGGTAGAAGCACCGATATCCAGCATAACCCGATCCTTCATATCAATTTGAAACAGCCGGATTGCCTTCTCCAGCTTTAACCCGCCGCGGCTGACATAGGGATGGACTGCGCCTTTTACTTTTATATCCGCGCTGCGATCCACCTTCATGCCGCTTTTGTCAACGGGCTCGTCATTCACAAGCACAAGGCCGGCCATTAACGCCGCTTTTGCCTTTACTCTGCTTTCGTAAAAACCGCGCTCCACCAAAAGCACGTCGATTCGTTCTTTAGTCGTTGTCATTTCTCTCCTGCAGCCGCCTGTTATTTGCCGGCACTGCGAATCATGCGGCGCGGAAGCATCGCTTTCAGCTCCGCTGCAACATGTTCGCCTGTAAGGCCAACTTGTTCACGTTGTTGTTTAATTGTTGCATGTTCCACAAATAGATCCGGAACGCCTATAATATGAACCGGCACGCCATAATAGCCGTTCATCGAATAAAACTCCAGTACCGCTCCGCCTAAACCGCCCAGCACCGAACTTTCCTCCAGCACGATAATCGGCTTGCCTTCTTCAGCCAGCCCGCGCAGCATCTCTTGGTCAAGCGGCTTAATGAAACGCGCATTGACAATTCTGGTCTGCAAGCCTTCCCGCTTCAGCATTTCCGCTGCTTCTTCGGCTACCTGCAGCATCGGTCCGATCGCAATAATAACCGCGGAATCGCCTTCGCGTACCGTTTCCCATTTGCCGATCGGGAGCGGTTCCATTTCGGGATCGATTTTGACGCCGACAGCGTTAATACGCGAGTAGCGCACTGCAATCGGGCCGTCATTATAGTCAACCGCCGTCTTCATCATACGGCGCAGCTCATTTTCGTCTTTTGGCATCATCAATACCAAATTCGGAATATGGCGTAAAAAGGCGATATCGTATACGCCTTGATGCGTTTCGCCGTCCGGACCAACAAACCCGGCGCGGTCAATCGCAAATATGACGTTCAGATTTTGGCGGCAAATATCATGCACGACCTGATCATATGCACGCTGCAAGAAGGTGGAGTACACCGCAAATACCGGCTTCATGCCCTCCATAGCCAGTGCAGCGGATAATGTCGCCGCATGCTGCTCTGCTATCCCGACGTCAATCATCCGGCCAGGATACAAATCCGCAAACTTAAACAAGCCGGAGCCTCCCGGCATCGCGGGCGTGATCGCAACGATCCGCTCATCCTTCGCCGCAAGCTCGATCAACGCCTCGCTGAATACTTCCGTGTACATAGGCGGTACTACGACCTTCATACCTTGGTTGCTTTCCAGCTTTGGACTGACGCCATGCCATTTGTACGAATCTTTCTCCGCGGGAGCATAACCTTTACCCTTTAAGGTCACGACATGAAGCAGAACCGGTCCGTTAATCGAATCGGCTTGTTTCAGCACTTCCAGCAGCTGCGAAAGATCATGGCCGTCAACCGGCCCCAAATAAGTTAAGCCAAACTGCTCGAATAATACGCCGTTAACGAGCAAATATTTAATGCTGTCTTTAACTCTGCTCGACATTTTGGCAAATTTGCCGCCGACAGCAGGTATTTTATTCAAAAATTGGCTGAGCTCCTCTTTCGCCTTCTGGTAATGCCGGTCTGAACGGATTCGCCCCAAATATTGATGGAGCGCGCCTACGTTTGGCGCAATCGACATCTCGTTATCATTCAGGATAACGATCATTTTCCGCTTTTCGTGCCCGATATGGTTCAGTGCTTCCAGCGCCATGCCGCCGGTCAAAGCGCCGTCGCCGATCATCGCGACGATGCGGTTATGCTCCCCCTTGAAATCGCGGGCCATAGCCATCCCCATCGCAGCGGACAAAGAAGTGCTGCTATGTCCGGCTTCCCATACGTCATGTTCGCTTTCGGCGCGTTTCACAAAGCCGCACAAACCATTTTGCTGGCGAAGCGTGTTGAAGTCATCTTTGCGTCCGGTCAATATTTTGTGAACATACGATTGATGACCGACGTCAAAAATAAACTTGTCATTCGGGCTGTCAAATAAATAATGCATGGCCAGCGTAAGCTCAACCACACCTAAGTTTGAAGATAAATGACCGCCGGTTACGGAAAGCTTCTCGATGAGAAACTGTCGGATTTCACCGGCCAACTGATCGAGTTGTTGAACGGTCAATCGTTTTAAATTTTTTGGACCGTTAATTTGATCTAGCAGCACGTTCCTTCCTCGCTTTCCGAAGCGGCAAAGCCGCTGTCCAATAAAACATCCCATGTGCTCATGTCTCTATTGTAACATAGGATCACTCGAATTCCATTCGATCATGCAGCGGCCTGCCACATTTCTCCTAATGATCGCGGTGAACCAAATAATCAGCAATTTCGAGCAGCTTGCCGGGAGCGGCCAGCTCCGCTTCCAATACAGCCGATTTCGCTTCTTGTGTCAAACGTTCCACAAGCGTGCGGCTTTCCTCGATCCCAAGCAAGTAAGGATAAGTGACCTTTTTCTGCTCAACATCGCTTTGCGTTTTTTTACCCAGCTTTTGAGCATCTCCGGTCAGATCGAGAATGTCATCCTGAATTTGAAAAGCAAGCCCGATATTGCGGCCGTACGCTTCCAAAAGCGCCAGCTGGCGGTCGTCGGCTTTCCCGACCCTTCCTCCGGCTTTCAATGAAAATACGATCAGATCGCTCGTTTTATGCAGATGAATGTATTCCAGCTCTTGCATGGTTGTAACGCCTTGCTCGCCGAGCATATCGGCAGCTTGCCCGCCGACCATCCCTCTCGCCCCTGCAAAGTAAGAAAGCTCTTCGCTAATATCAAGCGCTGCAGCTGCACTGATCCCGCCTGATCTTGCCGCTTGGGCAACGAGATAAAAAGCATGCGTAAGCAAGGAGTCGCCGGCCAGAATCGCCATCGCTTCGCCAAACACTTTATGGTTGGTCAGCTTGCCGCGACGGTAATCATCATTATCCATGGCCGGCAAATCATCGTGAATTAATGAATACGTATGAATGTACTCAATCGCACATGCGATCGGAATCGCAGCGTTTGCCGCCGCTTTGTCGCCGCCTACGGCTTCTGCTGCCGCCAGTACGAACGAAGGCCGCAGTCGTTTGCCGCCTGCTTCAAGCGAATACGCCATCGCATCGCGCAGCGGCTGCGGCACATCCCACGACGCCGGCAAGGCGCGCGTAAGCTCTGCTTCTACTTTGGCGGCAAGCTCCGCCAAATACGTTCGAATTCCCGCAAATTGGTCGTCCATTATTCACCTTTATCCTCGTTTGCCGGCGCAAACGGTTTTTTCTGGAAACCTTGGTCGGTTTCAATCAGCATTTCGATTTTCCGTTCCACCTGGTCCAGCTTGCCTCCGCACAGTTGGGACAATCTCATGCCTTCCTGGAACAAATCAATCGCTTTCTCCAGCGGCACGTCTCCGCCTTCCAGCTGCGCGACAATTTCTTCCAGCTGCTCCATTGCCGCTTCAAAGCTCAAATCCTTTTTCCCTTCGTTCTCCACCGCTAACTTTCCCCTCTCATCGACCAGACATGGCATTCCAGCTGGCCGTCCATGAGTTTTACCTTTATCATATCGCCCGGTTGGACTTCCTGAATCGTCTTGATCAGCCGCTTCTCTTTTTCATCATATACAAGGCTGTATCCTCGTGACATGATTTTCAAAGGGCTTAACGCGTCAAGCTGCTTCATCGTGCCTATCAACTGCAGCCGGTTATGTTTCACGCGAGCCAGCATCGCCTGCTCCAGCCGCCGGCTCGCCGCCTGCAGCCGATTTGCGGAAAATGCCGCTTTTTCACCGGGATGGTTGCCCGACAACTGCGCATGCAGCTTGGCCAGCGATGTACGGTTCCGCTCCATTTTACGGCGGGCAAGCCCGATTAGCTTCTCCTGCAAACGGTCAAGCCGTTCCGCCTGCTCCAGCAAATATTTGCGAGGGTGTATAAAATAAGGCGAACGCCGCACGGAAGCGAGCTGTTCGCGGCTGCTGCGCACGCGATGGCGAAGCGCATTCTCCATTCGGCTTCGCAGATGGGACAGTTGCTGCTGCAGCTCGAGCACATGCGGAACAGCCAGCTCAGCCGCTGCCGTTGGCGTCGCTGCCCGTAAATCAGCTGCAAAGTCCGCAATCGTGAAGTCCGTTTCATGTCCTACTGCGCTAATAACCGGAATGGCCGATGCCGCAATGCTCCGGGCTACCTTTTCTTCATTAAATGCCCAAAGCTCTTCCAGGGAACCACCGCCGCGTCCAACAATTAATACGTCCACTTCGCCAAAACGGTTCATCATTTCAATCGCTTTCACAATGGAAGGCGCCGCTTGCGTCCCCTGCACAAGCACCGGAACAACATAAACCGGGACAGCGGGGTGGCGCCGCTGCATCGTAATGATAATATCCCGTACGGCGGCTCCAGTCGGAGAAGTAATGACTCCAACCGCTTTCGGATATTTAGGAATAGGCCGTTTGCGTTCTGACGCAAACAGCCCTTCGGATTCCAGTTTTGCTTTCAGCTGCTCGTAAGCCAAATACAAGCTGCCGATGCCGTCCGGCTGCATAGCCGTCGCATAAAATTGATAATTGCCGTCCCGTTCGTAGACGGAAATATTCCCTCTGGCCATCACTTTGGTGCCTTCACGGGGAATAAAAGGCAAATGCTGATTATGGGAAGCGAACATAATGCACTTTAACCGACTGTCTTTATCCTTCAGCGTAAAATACATATGCCCGCTTGAGTGATGCGTAAAATTCGATATTTCCCCGCGCAGCCATACATCGCTGAGCAGCTGGTCCGAATCAAGCTTCATCCGGATATACCGGTTAATATCCTTAATAGAGAAAACACGCGGCTGTTCTGCCATTCGTATCGTTACACCCCGATTCCGTTAGCCCTCTTTGCTGCGGTAATCGTATTTTTCATCAGCATCGTAATGGTCATTGGACCAACGCCGCCCGGTACAGGCGTAATGTAACCCGCAGCATCCAGGCAATCCTCGTAATCTACATCGCCGCAAAGCTTGCCGTCCGGCAAGCGGTTAATACCTACGTCAATAACGACTGCGCCCGGCTTCACATAGGAGCGGCCGATCGCTTTCGGCTTGCCGATGGCAACGACCAAAATATCGGCTTGTCTTGCAAGCTCTTCCATGTTGGCCGTGCGGGAATGTGCAATCGTCACCGTTGCATTCTCGCGGAGAAGGAGCATGGCAACCGGCTTGCCTACAATATTGCTGCGTCCGATGACAACCGCATTTTTGCCGGCAATGTCCACTCCGCTCCGTTTGATCAGCTCAATTACGCCTGCAGGCGTGCAAGGCAGGAGGCTGTCGTCGCCAATCGACAGATTGCCGACGCTTTGCGGATGGAAGCCGTCCACATCCTTCTCTACGCGAATGGCATCGATTACAGCCTTTTCATTAATATGTTTCGGCAGCGGAAGCTGCACCAGAATACCGTTAATTGTGTCCTGGTTGTTCAGCTTGTCGATCAGAGCCAGCAGTTCTTGCTCCGTCGTATGTTCCGCAAGCCGGTGAACCTCGGAGTAAAAGCCAAGCTGTACGCATGCTTTTTCTTTCGAGCCTACATATACTTTCGATGCAGGGTCGTCGCCGACGAGAACAACAGCGAGGCCCGGGACAATCCCTTTGGCCAGAAGCTCCGCTGTTTCAGCTTTAATTTCCTCACGAATCATATCGGATATTTTTTTGCCTTCAATAATTTGTGCGCTCATTTCCCGCCCGCCCTTCTCTCCTATAGCTGTCGTTGACAAACCTGCTTTATTAGCGGCCTTCTTTTAATTGCTCCACGCCTTGAAGCAGCTTGCCAAGCACGCCGTTAACGAACTTGCCCGATTCATCGGTGCCAAAATGCTTGGCTAGTTCAATAGCTTCATTCGTAGCCGCTTTCGGCGGAACATCCTCACGGTACACAATTTCATAGCAGGCGAGGCGAAGAATTTGGCGGTCTACACGCGACAACCGGTCTACTTGCCAGCCTGTCAAAAACTGCTGAAGCATATCGTCAATCGCTTGTTTATTTTGGGTTACGCCTTGAACCAGTTCCTCAACAAACGATTCCGTTGCTTTAATTTCGGCAGGATCTGCACCAAGTTCATTATCTTGAACGCCTGCTTCCTCCATAATCATCCCGATTGCATCCGCACCGGAAACTTCCTCATTCATTTCCATTTGGTATAAGCTTGATACTGCAATTTCTCGACCTAATCTTCGTTTCATGGTACCTCCGCGGCATTGCCGTTGTAAATTAATGCGTTCTGCGTAAACTTACCGTAATCGAACGCGGCCTTATCCGGTAAAAAACCTATGGCCTCCTCCCTGCCCCGAACCTTCTTGGAGGCATTCCATCATCCGGAGTACGGAGGAGACCACAGGATCACTTGTAGAATCGGACCCTTTCCATTAACACGCTCCATAATTGCTGCAGCATGCGGAGAGGATCATTATGCAATTCTTTTTGCTTGCCGAACCAGTAGCCAATCGCCACAAGCAGTCCTACCATAAGCATATCCCAAAATCCGGCAAACAAATAAATAATGCCAAAAAACAGCCCGATAGCGGCACCGATCGTCCGTTTCCCGTAAGAAGTCCAGAACTCTTTCCACATCGGCTTCCCCACCTCTATTCTACCCGGCTTTTAGGAACAGTTGATTGAATAATGTTCGCGATAAAAACGGATACGTTCGTAACCGGAATTCCTGCTGTTTCTTCAACGTACTGCTTAACCGAACGCTGCATCTCTTCCGTCAGCGCCGGGATAGCCGTCTCGCCGTCCACCACAACGCGCAAAACAATGTCTAGCCCTGCATCCGCTGCGTGAATTCTAGCCCGGAGATCCTTTACGCCGCGCTGGCGGGAAGCCGCTTTAAGCGCCAAGTTCTCGATCGTATCAAGCGAAATTCGAATATCGCCAAAATCCGTATGCTGGTCAATAGACGGAGCAGAAGACGGACCGCTGCGATGCAAAGAAAAAATAAAAAAGCGCAAGCTGATCAGGAACAATACGATGCCGACTACGGTAATCGTAATTTGCGCAGGCTCTGTGCTGTAGAAGCTGCTTGCGGTTTCGTTGACGCCCGATTCCGTAATCCAGTCCAGCCCCAGGCAAACAAGCACCACGGCTAGAGCGCCCGCTATAATGCTGTAAATAAACAAGAGCAGCTTGTCTATTATTCGAATCACGCTTTATGCCTCCCGTCATCTCTCCGAATAAAAACCCCCTGCGCCGAGCGGCATGCCCATTCACGAGGGGGTTTATGAAAATGAAATGTTATTTCACGCGATTGCCTAACTCTTCTTCTTCCGGCTTATCGGCCGTTTTGAAATGAACATCATGGATATGTACGTTCACTTCCACAACCGTCAGGCCAGTCATCATTTCGATGGATCGTTTGACATTGCGTTGAATTTCCACAGCGATTTCAGGGATTTTATTGCCGTATTCCACGATGATGGATACATCGATGGCTGCTTCGCGTTGTCCGACCTCAACCTTGACACCCTTAGACAAGTTTTTCCGTCCAAGCAGTTCTACAATCCCGCCGGCAAAGCCGCCGCTCATACCTGCCACACCATCCACTTCGTCAGTAGCAAGCCCGGCAATAACCGCGATCACTTCCGGTGCAATTTGAATGGTACCGATGTCGGTTCTCTCATAGTCTGCAGCAATCGTACTCATAGCGATTAAACACCTCCCAAAAATTGCGCGTCCAGCCTTCTGCAGGCCGGATGATGAATCCGCAGCTTATTTCTATACTATATCATCCGGCTAGGATTATGACAAACAGTTGCTAGCTGTCAAGACGAGCTGCCGGTCCCGCTTCCGGATCGTTCACATCATAGTCCTCCAGGAACTTGATATCGAACGTGCCTTGAACAAATTTCGGATGGTTCAGCAATTTTTGATGGAAAGGAATCGTCGTACGAATGCCTTCAATCGCAAACTCCGATAATGCGCGTTTCATACGTGCAATCGCTTCATCGCGGGTTGGTCCCCACACGATCAGTTTTGCAATCATCGAATCGTAATGCGGGGAGATCGTATATCCCGGATATACCGCACTGTCGACGCGGACACCGTTGCCGCCCGGAGCCAAATAGAACGGGATATGGCCCGGCGACGGCATAAAGCCGCGTTCCGAATCTTCCGCATTAATGCGGCATTCGATCGCCCAGCCGTTAATGTTCAGATCTTCCTGTGTAAACGACAACGGATTGCCTTCGGCTACCGAGATCATTTCTTTAATCAGGTCGATATTCGTAATCATTTCCGTCACGGGATGCTCAACCTGGATACGCGTATTCATTTCCATGAAATAGAAATTGCCGTCCGGTCCCAAAAGGAACTCCAGCGTACCTGCGCCGGCATAATTAACCGCTTTGGCAGCGCGAACTGCCGCTTGACCCATACGCTCGCGAAGCTGCGGCGTCATGACCGGGCACGGCGCTTCCTCAACCAGCTTCTGGCGGCGGCGCTGAACCGAGCAGTCGCGTTCGAACAGATGAACGGCATTGCCGTGTTTATCGGCCATAATTTGAATCTCGACATGCTTCATGCCGGTCAAATATTTTTCCAAATAAACGCCCGCATTGCCGAAAGCTTTTTCCGCTTCCTGCTGTGCGGTTGTAATTTGCTGAATAAGCGCTTCTTCATTCTCCGCAATGCGGATGCCGCGTCCGCCGCCGCCCGCAGTTGCTTTGATGATAACCGGATAACCGATGGAACGGGCAATCCGGACCGCTTCATCCAAATTCTCGATCAAGCCGTCCGAACCCGGAATAACCGGTACGTCAGCTTCCTTCATCGTTTGCTTGGCAACGGATTTGTCGCCCATACGGCTGATTGCCGTTGGGGACGGTCCGATAAATGTAATGTTGCAGGATTCGCAAATCTCCGCAAAATCGGCATTTTCCGAAAGGAAGCCATACCCCGGATGAATCGCGTCGCAGCCCGTAATGGTCGCTACGCTCATAATATTAGTCAAATTCAAATAGCTGTCCTTCGAAGCGGTAGGACCGATGCAATAAGCTTCGTCCGCCAGACGGACATGAAGCGATTCGCGGTCCGCTTCGGAATAAACAGCCACGGTCGAAATACCAAGCTCGCGGCAGGCGCGAATAATCCGAACGGCGATTTCACCGCGGTTGGCAATCAATATTTTCTGGAATTTCAATTGCTATAACCCCTTTCAAACGTAGTAGGACCCTATTCCGTTCTTACAAGGAAAAGCGGCTGGCCATACTCGACAAGCTGTCCGTTCTCAACGAGGATTTCAACGATTTCACCGCGAACTTCCGCTTCCAGCTCATTCATCAGCTTCATCGCTTCCAAAATACATACGACGCTTTTCTCATGGATACGGTCGCCTTCCTGAACGAATGGCGCCGCATCAGGCGAAGATGCACGATAGAACGTGCCGACCATCGGCGATACGATCGAATGCAGGTTTTCTTTCGCAGCAGTCTCTGCCGCCGGTGCTGCAGCTGGTGTTTGTACCGCAGCTGCTGCGGCTGGTGCAGGAATCGGTGCCGGTGCATATGTATGCGAGACTGGGGCCGATTGTACATTCACCACTTCAGTTTTGCCCGGTTTGCGGATCGACAGACGAGCCCCTTCATTTTCAATTTCCAGCTCATGAACGGAAGTCTGATCAACCAATTTGATCAATTCTTTAATCTCGCTCAATTTGAACATGAATAGTTTCACTCCTCAACATTTTACGCGCGTCAACGGCGCCGTTTGGTGAAGCCGGCATATCGGCTGCATCTTGCAGCGCGTTGTTAGATCAATCGCTGACCGTATTCTGCCAGTCTTTCGTATAACGTTAAATATTATAGCATAAACCGTTCACAACACGAATCTATTTTTTGGACATGCCTGCTTTCCCCATACATCCGCCTCCATAAACAAAAGGCCGGCGCCTTTTGCGGACGCCAGCCCTTTTTCTTTCCTTATACCGCTTTGGCTGTTTAAGGAACGTATTGCACCGAAACGAGATCCGCGGGCACATCCAGCGTTTTTACAACTTGATCGATAATGCTGACCGCTTCGCTTTTTTCCAGCTTTTCGGTTTGAACTACGACTTTGAACCGGTTGTTCTGTTCATCAATCGCGACATTATCGAATTTTTTCTGCAAATCAGCCTGCAGCCCGTTCAGCTTCTCATAGCGCTCTTCCAGTTGCTGCAGATCGGTCGCAGCTTGGGATGCCTGTTCCGCGGTGCTGTCGGAAGTGCTGGCAATTTGCTTCATCAGGCTGTCGACCTGATCATCATAACGTTCCTGATTTTGCTCTTGGATTTGAGCAAATACGGCCGTGCTTGGCACACCTGTAAGATTGTCGATCACTTGCTGGTCGGCTGCGCTTGGCTCATCGCTGCTTGCTTTATCTGCGGAGCTGCCTGCTTTGCCTGCATCGCCCGCATTTGCTGCCGTGCCGTCGGCATTGCCGGATTTGCCCGCATCACCTTTGCCGGATTTAGCTGCGTCTCCTGCATCCGATACGATAATGCCGTTATCGCCGGCCTTGCCGTTTACTTCCGTCGTTCCCGCCTGCTGCTCGCTTTGAGTCCCGTCTGTCAGCACATTAGGCGAACTTTTGTCCTGCGTAAATAAGTAGTAGGCGGAGAGCACAACCATCAGGCTGAGCATGGATACAAGCCAAACCGTTTGTCTTTTCGTGTTCATTCGAACACCCTCCTTTTAATCCTTTGTTTTATTGTTTTCTTGGCACTACGGATATTCGGCTTACCGGAACGTTAACGCCTTTGCTGACCGCATCGGTTATCAGATGCCTGATCGCGGTGTTTTCCGCTCCTTTAGCCACTACGATAATGCCGCGTATACGCGGACTGATCGTTTTGGTGATGACGGGCTTTTGCTCGCCGGCCACTTCGTACAGCACGATTGTGCCGTTTTTTGTGGTGGATGTAATATACCGGCGCCCGCCGTTTGGATCTGTTTCTTCGGTAACAGACTGGGTATCCTGATCGTTTTGGGCGTACACTTGCTCTCCGGTGGAATCGACGGTAACCAGCACATCCACATTGCTTACGCCAACCACCTTCTCCAAAATATCCTTCAGCCGCATCTCGAGCTGCTGCTCGATGGCATCAAACGGATTATCCGAAGCTGAAACGCGGGTTCCGCCAAACGTTTCCTGATCCTGGTCTGCCGGCGGAACCGGAGACTGGCTGTGGGACGGCTCCACCGGATTCATCTTCAAGAAGGAGTTCAGCAGCATCAGCGCCGCTCCAACCGCCCCGACGATAAGCAGCATCCGAAGCGTACGGATTCGTTTCGGGCCGGACGGGCCGCCTCCAAAAGCCCTCTCCAGCCATTGCATCCACTTCGCCAACCGGCTTTCCTCCCCTCGCTAATAGTTCCCCGCTGCGTCAGCAGGCTGGCGGACGATGACGAGTTCGGGGGCGATTCCCCAAACATTTTGCAGCAGCTGCCGGACTTGACGATCCAGCACAGCGGATACCGGAGCCCACGCTTCTGCCGCTTGGCCGTCTTCTTTGCCGTCCGGCAAATCCGGCGACGGGTTAACGGTGACCGCTTCAACCGGCTCCACGTTAACGTCTACCTGAACCGGCTGCACCGGTCCCTCGCTGCCCTGCCTGCTGCCGGCCGGGGAATCTGCATCAGATTGTGCCGGTTTCAGTGTAATGACAACGCTGCGGACCTCCGGATTGTTCTCCGTCTGCTCTTTCCAAATGATCTGCACGTCCATCGTTTCAGCTCCTGTGCTCTCCTTCACCTGCCGGCTTATATCCTGCTCGAGCACCTTTTTGGACAGCTGTTCCACATCGGCGGCCCGCTTGCTGGAAAGCTCGTCTGCTTCCTTCCGGATCTCGGATAAGGTCGGCATTTTCAAATCTTGCTGCCCGCTCTCCGCGCTCCAGTTTTGGAAACTCGTTTCCAGCTTTTGTTCAAAATCGCCCTGAAGCAGCTGAAAAATCGGCGTCATCAGCGTAAGCAGTACAAACAATCCGACAACCAGCCTGGCATAACGCTGCATCGCTTTGTTCGGGAGAAGAAGCTCGACAAAGACTGCAAGCAAAATGACAGCGATAATATTACGGAGCCAGTCTGAAAGGAAATCCATCATTGCCGTAACCGCCTCTCTCCGCCCGCTACCGGATCATCATGGCTGCATTGCCTGCTGTCAGCATGATGGTAATGGCCAGAAAAAACATAAACCCTACGGCTGCGAGCGCCACAAAAATATAAATCATCGTTTTGCCGATCGTCTGGAGGCAGGTAACGATCGGCGAATCGCCGAGCGGCTGCATGACTGCCGCCGACACATTGTAAATCAATGCTAACGTTAATATTTTCAGCGCCGGAAAAGCGCACAGAAACAGCAGTATAATGACGCCGGCGAGGCCGATCGCATTTTTGGCAAGCAGAGAAGCGGAGATTACAGTGTCTGCGGCATCGGATACAACCCGTCCCACTACCGGGACAAAATTGCCGGCAAGGAACTTGGCCGTCCGGAGTGTTATGCCGTCTGTAATCGCGCCTGCCGCCCCGCGTACCGAAATGACCCCGAGAAAAATCGTCACCATCGCACCCATCAGCCAAACCGAGATCGTCCGGAGCAAATTGGCAAGCTGCGTCACTTTGAACCGCTCCGTCAAGCCGCTTGCGATATGGAGCACCGCCGAAAAGAACAGCAGCGGGAACACGATCGTGTAGATGACGGTGCCGACGGTATGGATCATAAAAACAACCAGCGGATGCATGATCGTAACGGTCGTGACGTTGCCAAGCGACGCGAGCAGCGTAAGCAGCAGCGGCAGCATGGCGAGCATAAATTGGATCATCGTTTCGATCGCCTGCTGGGCATAGCCGATAGCGACATGGAAGCTGTTTGCGGCCATAATGATAAGCACCATATAAGCGATTGAATACCCGACCTTGCTCACAGTGTTACGCTCGAACGCATTCTGCAGCGTCTCCAGCACAACGCTGAACACCGTCAGCATGACGATGGTGACAAGCAGCTTGGCGTTGTACAGCACCTCATGCAGAAAGTAACGCGCCAGCGAGCTTAACACGGTCTTCATCTTTAAACCTTCGCCGCCAGGCATGATCATATCGACAAAGCTGGGAATTTTCTGGTCGGGAAAAAATCCGCCGTATTGCTCTCTGAGCTGGTTCCAGTAATTTTCCACCGCGTCCGTATTGAGACCTTCGAGCTGCTGTTCGGTCAACTGCCCGGTCATCCCGCCGTCATCAGTTTCTCCGCTGCCGGCTGAACTGCTCGCCGCGCCGGCCGGGACCGCGCTTACCGCCGCCGCTGCCGCATGAGTTGATCCTGCCGTTACGAGCGGCGTAAAGCCGGTCAAAATAAGGACAGCCATCATAACACCAAGTAACCGGAAGCGGATCGCCTGATTCATCCGCTTCCTCCTCCGCTCGGGAGCAGTCCGATCACCGTCTCCACAATGACGCTTATAATCGGAACGGCCATAACCAGAATTAAAATTTTGCCGGCAAATTCAATTTTGGATGCGACGCTCTCCAGCCCCGCATCCCGGATAATTTGCGCTCCGAATTCTGCGATATAAGCAATTCCGATAATTTTTAATATCGTCTTTAAGTAAATCGAAGGGATTCCCGCCTTATTCGCCAACTGCTCCAGCACTTCGATAACCGATTCGATTTTGCCGATGACGAACAAAAAGAGGAACAATCCGGTGAATGCCGCCAGCAGATAAGCGAAGACCGGCTTCTGCTCCCGAACGACAAGAATAAGGACGGTGGCAATTAAGCCGATACCGACGACCTGAATGATTTCCACAGCCGTTCACCTACCTGTGCAGCCTGCTGCGTTTACTGGAACAAAAAAATGGTCTTGATCTCCTGAAACAAGTCCGCGAGCATTCTGATGACCATAAACAACACAACAACAAATCCGATTAACGTCACCCAATGCGCCATATCTTCCTTGCCCATCTGCTTCAGCACCGTGTGGATCATGGCAATGATGATGCCGATCCCGGCAATTTGGAATATGGCGCTCACATCCATCTCCATTTGTGCGGCCCCCACTAAATCATCACAATGACGACGAGCGCGGCGGCCAGTACGCCAAGGCTTTTCCACATTTTTTCGTAGCGTGCTTGCTCGTCTCTAGCTTCATCTTCCTCCGCCTTCAGCTGCACCAGCGCCAGCTTCAAATGCTTCAGCTGGTCATCCTTATCGCTGATGCCAAGAGCCGATCCGAGCCGCAGCACGATGCCTTGCTCCACCGAACGCATCGCCGTATACGCCCATACCCGGTTTACCGCAGCTGTCCAGCTTTCCTGAAAGGTTGGCCCGTCTTCCCGCCTGAGCTCCTCTGCTGCAGCTTTGAAGATGTCGGATACAGGCGGCGAAGCCGCCTCTCCTGTTCGCAGCAGCGCGATCGGGAGCGGTGTCCGGCCATACCCGATCTCCGTCTCCAGCCGCTTCAGGGCATAAGCCATCTGGCGCAGCTCCCGCGGGCGGGCCGCATATTTGCCGGCCATCAGAAATCCGATCAGCGTGCCGGCCGCCAGCACCAGCATTGCGCCAAGCAGCTTGATCACAGCCATTCCTCCCGCTGCAGGCCGCTGGCAGCCGGAGCCCGGTCTATCACTGTGCGATGCAGCGCTGCGGTTGGTTCGCGGGCCGCTTTGATCCCGTTTCCGGCTTCAACCGGAATGACCCGGTGAAGAAACCCTTCCTGGTTTCTCCGGAGTTCAACGATAAGGGAAAACACGCCGCCTGCAAGCAATTCGTTCAGTACCGGCCGGCCTCTGGCATCCTGCAAATCGTAAGCGTGCGCTGTAGCCACAACACTTACGCCTGCATGGCTTGCTTCCCGTATCGCTTCGGCGTCCTCAGCCCGTCCGATTTCATCCACCACGATCACATCCGGCGACATGGAGCGGAGAAGCATCATCATGCCTTCGGCCTTGGGGCAGGCGTCCATCACATCGGTGCGCGGCCCGACATCAAACGTTGGAATTCCCCGCACGCAGGCGGCAATTTCCGACCGTTCATCCACGATGCCTACTTTTCGCCCGGACCAGCTCCGGCCGTCACCGCTGCCCCATAAACCTGTACTGACCGATCTTGCAATATCCCGAATTAATGTTGTTTTCCCCATTTGCGGAGGCGCCAGCACGAGCACCGGCTGGATTGATTTGCGCGGCAGGTCCAGCAGCTTCGGAAGCAGCGGCGCAGCCGCACCCACTACCTCTCTAGCGATCCGGATATTAAAAGCGCCAATATCGCGCAAACCGCGCACATAACCGCCGTCCAGCACCGTCCTGCCTGCCAGTCCAATCCGATGGCCGCCTGACACAGTTATAAATCCCCGCCTCAATTCTTCTTCCATGGCATACAGCGAGTAATTCGTAATCCGGTCGAGCAGCCTTCTGCACAAATCCGGCGTTGGCTTGTACGCTCCATCCGCCGTTCCTCGCAAAATACCGTCAGTTCCTACGAATCTGGACTGACCTCTTACCCCTACTTCCAATGGCCTGCCTTCGCGGATTCGAATTTCCTCCAGTTGCTCCTGCGATGCTTCTGGCAGCTTCTCCAGCAGCGACTTTAACTCAAGCGGAAGCAAATGCGCTACACGATGCAACATAACTCACCATCACTCCCGGATGTTTGTCCTTCCTTCGTAGTTCATATGTATGCAGAGCCCGCAAAAATATGTCCGCTGTCCGCGTCGTAATAGATTAGAAGTCTATCATTTCTTTAAAATACCGATGAGCAGACATGTGACGCCTACCGTTATCCATACCATCTTGGCAGCGGAAAGCTTATCCGAAATGCCGATAAGACCAATAGTTGTAGTTGTAATTAAAACAAGCGGGCCGACCAGCGCCAATGATGAATTGACAACAAGCGCTTTATCAATCTGGTTCCACCGCAGCATCAGCATCGCAGCGCATATTTCCAACGTTCCGGAAAGAAGCCGCAGCGAAGCCATCGTCATTACGATTTTGTTGATCATGCTCTCTTTGACCTCCAGTTCATTTGTAGTGGACTTGTTGCTGCAACACGCATCGGTAGTACGAAACCTATCACTATTAGTACTATATGCGAGCTTGTCTCTTCTTCATGACGCCAAGCAGGGACACCAGCCCAGAATAAAACGCATATAGTACATCATGGCAGCAATAAGCAAGAACAAATGCAGGAAGGCGGAAAAAAGAATTATGCAGGTGCAAGTCATTTCCAGTGCCAATGAGATTAGCGCTTCGCAAATGGTGAATAAAACCGTTATCGTCATCGATGTGCTCCGTACCATAAGCACGATCATAACGGCTTTGGCAGCCGGAGCGGCTTCTGTAACGCCCGTGGAGACGGTGATGGAAGCCCGCTCGCTGCAACGAGCAGGGGATCTGCTGTGCGGAGAACGTTTTTGCCGGAAAATTACGGGATTTGATTTGGGCAATTCGCCGTTTGAATATGAAGCGTTAACGGTCGACAGCCGGCGTATTTTGCTCACGACCACCAACGGAACCCGTGCGCTGCTTAAAGCGATGCGGGCCGATTATGTGCTCGCCGGCGCTTTGCTGAACGCCGGTTCATGCGCCCGGCTGGCACACGACTTGAGACGCGATGTCATCTTGCTGTGCGCAGGCGCGCATGACCAGTTTGCCGCGGAGGACGGCCTATGCGCCGGGCTGATGATCGACCGGCTGCAATCGTTACGCCAAGCTCCAGTCGAGCTGGATGATTTCGGGCTGGCGATGCTCGGCTTCTATCGAAACAACGAACATTCCATCGAGTCAGCAGTTGCAAGCAGCCTGACCGGTAAAAAGCTGATTAAATTAGGATATAAAAAAGACGTGGAGCTGTGCACCAAAATCGACCATTTCAATATGGTCCCAAGGCTGAACGGCGATTCGCTGCTGCTGGCGGGGGGAACTTCGTAACATGTATGAGGGGTTAACGCAAAAAAGCCGTCCTCGTGTGAGGACGGCCAGACTGCCGGACATGGCCCGGCAGTTCTTTTATTAAGAAACCTGACTCCGATTAACGGCGGTCTTTCGGTCCGCCCACAAAAGCCTGCTCTGCCGTATCAAGGCCGTAAGCGGTATGAAGCGCACGAACTACATCGTGAAGCGGCTCCGCCTGGATAACGCAGGATACTTTAATTTCCGATGTGCTTACCATCTTAATGCTGACGCCAAGGGAAGAAATCGTCGAGAACATTTTTGCAGCAACGCCAGGATTGCTGACCATGCCAGCGCCTACGATCGAAATTTTGACAAGATTGTCTTCCGAGCTCACCTCGCGGTAAGGAACTTGGCCGCGGATGCCTTCGATCACTTCGAGCGCTTTCTCGCGGTCGTCCAGCGAAAGGGTGAACGAAAAATCGGCTTTGCCGTCTTGCACGCCGCTTTGGACGATAATATCCACGTCAATTCCGTTATTCGCCAGCGCGCCAAATACGCCCGCCAGCACGCCCGGCACATCCTCAACGCCTATAATGCTGATTCTTGCCACGTTTTTGTCAAATGCAATGCCGCGAACGGCAATCCCTTGCTCCATGATCGCTTCCTCCTTTACACTTGTGCCTTCATTATGCGTAAAGCTCGAACGTACTACAAGCTTCACGTCGTAATGCTTTGCATACTCGACAGCGCGAGGATGCAGGACTGCCGCTCCCAAGTGGGCAAGCTCCAGCATTTCATCATACGAGATTTCATCGAGCTTTCTGGCGCATTTCACGACACGCGGGTCGGTAGAATAAACGCCGTCTACATCGGTATAAATTTCGCATACGTCCGCGTCGATAGCTGCGGCCAGCGCTACGGCAGTCGTGTCCGATCCGCCGCGGCCAAGTGTCGTAATTTCGCCTTCGTCCGTCATACCCTGGAAGCCGGCAACGATCACGATGCTGCCTTCGTCAAGGGCGCTATGAATACGCTCCGGACGAATATCGTTTATTTTGGCTTTACCGTGCACCGCTTCCGTCAGAATCCCTGCTTGCCATCCGGTGAACGATACCGCTTTGTGCCCAAGTCCATGAATGGCCATTGACAATAGCGCAACCGATATTTGTTCTCCGGTCGTAAGCAGCATATCCATCTCGCGGGCCGGAGGATTAGGATTCAACTTTTTGGATTGGTCAATCAAATCGTCCGTTGTGTCTCCCATTGCGGATACAACGACAACAACCCGATCGCCAGCTTGTTTCTTTTCAATAATACGTTCTGCGACACGCTTCATCCGCTCGGGTGTGCCGACGGAACTGCCGCCAAACTTCATCACAGTCAACGACAAAGCTGATTCACTCCCCAACCTTGACATATACATACAAGACGATATTATAGCACAATTAACCCGGCTATGGATATAAATGCACGCAAAAAAACCGCCGGGCGGGAAGCCCGGCGGTTGAAGCCTGATTGTGTATTAAGCGCGGGAAATATATTTGCCTTCGCGCGTATCGATCAGAAGCAAATCGCCTTCGTTAATGAACAGCGGCACTTGAACGTTCAGGCCGGTTTCCACCTTCGCGCTTTTCGTAGCGCCCGTTGCCGTGTTGCCTTTAATGCCCGGCTCGGTTTCCACGACTTTCAGTTCAACGCTGTTAGGCATTTGAATGCCGATGATTTCGCCTTGGTAGCTGGAGATATTCACGTTCATGTTTTCTTTCAGGAAGTTAAGCTCCCATTCCAGCTGGTCTTTGTCCAGGTTGAATTGATCGTAAGTTTCGTTGTCCATAAAGGTATATTCCGTACCGGAGTTGTACAAGTATTGTACTTCGCGGTTTTCAATGATTGCACGGCCGATGTTTTCGCCTGCACGGAATGTTTTTTCCACAACGTTGCCGTTGCGCAGGTTTTTCAGCTTGGAGCGTACGAAAGCCGCGCCTTTGCCCGGTTTAACGTGCTGGAATTCGATTACCGAAAAGATGTCGCCGTCCACTTCAACGGTCAGGCCTGTTTTAAAATCGTTTACTGAAATCATGGGATTCCTCCTGAATGGTTGTCTCTATCCCAGAACAAGAAGTTCTTTAGGGGATGAAGTTAATATTTTAATACCGGATTCCGTAATGACTATGTCGTCTTCGATGCGAACACCGCCAAATCCCGGGATATAAATGCCCGGCTCGACCGTCACCGTCATGCCTGGTGTTAAAACGCTGGTGCTGTTTCGGGCCAGCCGGGGCTGCTCATGCACTTCTACTCCAAAGCCATGTCCCGTGCTGTGGCCAAAATTGTCGCCGTAGCCGTATTTCGCGATAATATCGCGGGCCAAGGCATCCGCTTCATGGCCGGACATGCCTGGACGGATATGCTCAAGCGCATGCAGCTGAGCTTCCAATACGATGTTGTAAATTTCAAGATGTTTGGCCGAAGGCTTGCCGACAACCACTGTCCGTGTCAAATCGGAACAATAGCCGTTGTACAGCGCCCCGAAATCAAACGTAATGAAGTCGCCTTCTTCCACAAGCTTATCGCTTGCTACGCCGTGCGGAAGCGCGGAACGTACGCCGGATGCGACAATCGTATCGAAGGAAGTCGCCGACGCGCCGCGGAGCCGCATAAACATTTCAAGCTCCAGCGCAAGATCATTTTCTTTGACGCCCGGACGGATCAGCTGCTGAACATGAGTAAAAGCCGCATCGGCCAGCTGGCAAGCTTCCTGAATGACGGCAAGTTCTGATTCATCCTTCAGCATGCGGATTTCCTCTACAATTGAACCGGACGGAACGAGCTCGATATCGCCAAGCAGCTCTCTCCAGGCTGCAAAATCGCTGTATACCACCTGGTTCTGCTCAAAACCCACCGAACGAATGCCTCTGTCCGCCAGAAGTTCACGGACATTAGCAAGCGGCTTTGGACCATGCTCTACGATTGTAAAGCCTGCCGCCTGATCGGCTGCTTGCGTTGTATAGCGGAAGTCCGTCAGCAGGAAGCTGTCGGAGGAAGTGATCAGGAGTGTACCTGACGAGCCTGTAAAACCGCTCAAATAACGGCGGTTATGCGGACTTGCAATAACGATGGCCTCAAGGCCTGCCGCTGCAAGCGCTTGGCGCAATTTGGCCAGTCTGTTGTTTGCCATTGTGATTTCCCCTCTCGTCCAATCCGTATTTCATATACGAGGCCTTATCCGTTAGCCGGCAATATGCCGGCAAGCGCAGCCAGCCCCAGATCATAGCTTTTTGCCCCAAATCCAGCGATTTGGCCAACGGCAACAGGCGCAATGACGGATGTATGCCGGAAGGATTCTCTTTTATGAATATTGGACATATGTACTTCCACAACAGGCAGCGCGACCGTGCTGAGCGCGTCGCGAAGCGCGTAGCTGTAATGCGTAAGAGCGCCGGGATTGATCAAAATTCCGTCAGCTTTGCCGTACGCCTCGTGAATCCGGTCAATGATCGCGCCTTCGTGGTTGGATTGAAAAAATTCAACCTCCACGCCAAGCTCATCGGCTTGCTCACGCAGCCGCTCTTCGATGGATGCCAGTGTATCCGTTCCATAAATGCCGGGTTCTCGTATCCCCAGCATGTTCAAATTCGGGCCATTGAGAACGATGACTTTCCGCATGTTTACACCTCCAGACGGAACACTATGCGGTTGTCCGCAGATCAATAGCCATTTTACCACAAACGCATATCTTTTGAGAAGATCATAAAATGGGGGAAGCGCAGCTCCTGTCAACGCGCTTTGGAAGGTTCACGCGACGCTTCATCCGTAAATTCGAACGCAATGGTATATCCGATAAACAGCCCCCACATCAAAAACACACAAAATTCGGTCGTAATCGTATCCCAGCCGATAACATTCATCGGCTTAATGAATTTCAGCATCGGCCCGATCCAGCCGAACCAGACGAGCCACCAGAAGATGCCGTAGCCGATTCCTGCCCAAGGGCCGCGGACTTTGCCGAGCACAAAGTAATACAAATACGTTGCGATAATTGAAAATACAATAAAGCTTGCAATCCCGACGGCGATTCCCCAGCCTGTTTTCAAATAGGAGGTTAGAAAAAACGGCTCCGCCACCAGCCCCGGCACGAGCATGGTCAACTTCATTTCATAACAAAGCCAGCGGACGATCCCCCAAATCAAGCCCGCAAAAAAACCAACTTCCAAGCTGTACAGCCAAAAGTTTGTATGATGGTTGCGATACGGTTTGGACAACCGTTCCTCTTCTTTGCCTCTGCCGCTGCCTTCATAATGCAGCGCTTCTTGCTGGCTGCTCATGCTGCCGCCACCCGCCTTCCATGTAATATCCTATATACCGCTCCCCTCAGTATGCGAAAAAAACGGCTATCATAACCGTTCTCCCCTTGAACGGCTTGCTTGGCAACTGGGCAGCTAATCAAGTACAATAGAAAGAAAAAATCATTGATTCGCTTTACTGGCGATTCCGACTTGAGGAAGGTGACACATTTGCCGCAACAATCCAGAAGCATTTACGGCGGCCAGGCGGTCATTGAAGGCGTCATGTTTGCAGGCAAGCATGTAAATGTAACGGCCATTCGCCGCAAAAACGATGAAATCGAGTTTTACGAAGTGCCGAGAACAACGGTGAAATGGACCCGGCTGCTTAAAAAAATACCGATCATACGCGGCGTTGTAGGCATTATTGAATCAAGCGCCAAAGGTTCGGCCCATTTGAATTATTCCGTCGAGAAGTATACCGAGGATGAAACCGAAGACGGCTCCGTACCGGAAACCGCTGCAAAAGAAGAAAAAGGCTGGAGCCTCAGCATGATTGTCGGCGTTGCCGTCGCCGGTGTCATTTCGTTTCTGTTCGGGAAAATCGTATTGACTGCCGTTCCGGCTATTTTGGAACAATTGATGTTTGAAAACGTATTCGAAAATAAGGTCGGGCATAATCTGATAGAGGGGCTTATCAAAATCATTTTGCTTCTCGTTTATTTGTACATGATGTCGCTGACGCCGATTATGAAACGCCTGTTCCAATATCATGGAGCCGAGCATAAAGTGATCAGCGCTTACGAAGCCGGCGAGGAGCTGACCGTTGCCAATGTGCAAAAATATAGCCGCCTCCATTACCGGTGCGGCAGCAGCTTTATTATTTTCACCGTCATTGTAGGGGTTATTATTTATTCGCTGCCTATTTTTGAGTGGCATTCGATTTGGGAGCGCGTCTACATTCGTCTGCTTCTGCTTCCGGTCGTTCTCGGCATTTCTTATGAAGTGCTGCGCATTACGAATTCCATGAGAAACATTCCGGTCCTTCGCTATCTCGGCTATCCGGGCTTGTGGCTGCAGCTGCTCACAACCAAAGAGCCAAAAGACGACCAGGTAGCCGTATCCATCGCATCCTTCAACCGGATGCGCGAGCTTGACCGCCAGCTCAGCTAGCGGCAGAAGGGTTATCCCACATCAGAAAGGCAGGGATTTGGATGAGAAACCGCTGGAATGCCGCATCCGTTATTGTGTTTGCGTTAATTGCAATCGGTATCGTCTACTCCATCATCTCTAACCCGTTTTATTTTATCGTTCCGGTTGTGGTGCTGGCCGCCATCTTCGTATTGTATAAATTTCCGCCGAGGGCGTTCCGGCGCAGCGGCGGCGTATACAGGAAGCCTAATGCCAAACCGAATGTGCGGCAATCTTCCGCCCGGCAGCCTAACCGCCACAACCGCTCCAAATCCAAAAACGTTCCGTTCCGCGTCATTGACGGCGGACGGGACGACGATGATGCGCCGCGTTATCATTAACGGCGCGTTATCGCCAAACAACAAACAAAAGGATTGCCGCCAGATTGAAAAAATCTGGCGGCAATCCTTTTGTTGTTCATGATTTTGTTAAGCTACTCTGTATCGAGCGCAACCCGAATGCGATTCAGTTCGTCCGTCCGGGTCGGGTCGCTGCGGAAATATTCAACCAAGGTTTCAATACATGTAATCGAATCCCAGCTTAAATGATGCTCAATGCCTTCCACATCACGGTAGATGTTTTCTTCCTGCACGCCAATTAACGCCAAGAATGATTCCAGAAGCTGATGCCGGTCTACCAGCCGTTTGCCAATCTTTTTCCCTTTATTCGTCAAGACAAGCCCTCTATACTTCTCGTAAATAAGGTAATTGTCCTTGTCGAGTTTTTGAATCATTTTGGTTACAGATGAAGGATGCACCTCTAGACCCTCGGCAATATCCGAAACCCTTGCATAGCCTTTTTCTTCTATCAGCTTATAAATCCGTTCCAAGTAGTCTTCCATGCTCGGTGTCGGCACAGGAGAACCCCCTAACACTCATCAATTGCCTTGTTCTATGGCGTCACTCTAAATATCATACACTTTTCGGCATAAGCGCTGCAACTTTTTCCTGCGTCTGCCAATGCCCGATCGGGATCATGACAAGCTTAAAACTTCAGCCAATCGGGTGTCGTCGTGTTCAGCCATATCGTAATGGAGGTCATCCGGTCCGTGAACAGCAATATGCCCATCAAAATCATAACCGCTCCGCCGATCTTCATAATGCCGTTCGAGAACCGGAGCAGCCATCTGGCCGAGCCGATAAAAAACGCCAATACAAAAAAAGGAACGGCAAAGCCTATCGCATAGGCGGTCGTCAGCTGAAACCATGTTCCGGGCGATGATGCCGCCAGCGCAAGAATGGCAGTTAACGCCGGACCGATGCAAGGCGTCCAGCCCGCTGAAAAACCAACCCCAAAAATAAAGGATCCCAAATAGCCGCTTTTCTTATTCGGATTGATGGAAAACCGGCGTTCCTTCATTAATAGCTGCGGTTTAAATATGCCGAGCAAAAACAACCCCATCAATACGATTAAAATGGCAGATAACATCCGGATCAAATCGGCATATTGGGCAAAAAATTCCGCAAACACATTGGTACCGTACCCTAATGTATAGTAAACGGTGCAAAATCCTAATATAAAAAACAAGGTGTGGGACATCGTCCTCACCCTCATTTCACGCGTATGTCTGCTGCTCCTGATGTCGGTGACCGAAATGCCGGTTATGTAGGATAAATAGGAAGGGTAAAGCGGAAGGCAACATGGCGATATAAAGGAAGCAAAGCCGGCGCCAAGCGCCAGCCCCACATTAATATGATCCAACGACATACACCCCGTTTGGCGGTTAGCCGCTTGTCCTCATTCCTCTTCTGGCTAAAAGCAGCAGCAGCAAAATAATAATCAGCAGCATCACAATCGTGCCGCCGGGAGCAAGGTTCCACACTCCTGCAATCATCAATCCTGCAATAACGGCAATTTCGCCGATCACAACGACGGTGACAACGCTTTGCCGAAAGCTGCGCGCCACGATCAAGCCGCACGCGGCCGGAATCGTAAGCAAGGCGGACACAAGCAGCGCTCCTACGATTTTGATGGAAACGCTGATAACTAAAGCCGTAAGCACGCTAATCATAACATTATAAAAACGGACGGGCAAGCCCCGACAGCAGCCGCTTCCTCGTCAAAGGTAAGCAGAAACAGTTCCTTTATTTGGAACCATACTGCCGCAAGTACGATGACGGTTACAATCGCAATGGTAATTAAATCCGAAGCGCTTAAGGTATAAATGCTACCAAATAAATAGCTGTCTATGCTGACGCTGAATCCTCTGTCCAGCGTAAATAAAATCGAAGCAAGGCCGACACCGCCGGACATAATAATGGCGATCGACAACTCTGCATACGTTTTGTACGCTTTCCGGAGCCTCTCAATGGCAAACGAAGCCAGAATGGCAAAGACAAGCCCTGCGGCCATCGGATATACTCCGAGCAGAAAACCGAGCGCCACACCGGCAATGGAAACGTGAGAGAGTGTATCTCCAATCATCGACAACCGGCGCAGCACCAGAAACAAGCCGATCAGCGGCGCCGTAACCCCGATCAAAAGTCCGCCTATAAGCGCACGTTGAAAAAAATCAGTACTTAACAGATCCAACTCGAGCAACCTCTCTCCCGTTATCCATATGCTGGCGCAAGCCGCGCAGGCTATGCGTCAAATTGTTTTCCACGCAATCCTGCAGCTCATGTGAATGCTTCAAATAAAATTTCAGCTTGCCGTATTCCGCCGCCGGCTTCTGGCCTAAATAGGAACGGATCATCTCCATATCATGCGATACCATCAAGAAAGTAATGTTATGATGCTGATGCATATGCTTGATCATATGGAAAAATCCTTCTTGCGTTTCCGCGTCGATGCCAACCGTTGGCTCATCCAAGATGAGCAGCGACGGATTGTTGATTAAAGCCCGGGCCAGGAAAACCCGCTGCTGCTGCCCTCCCGACAGCTGGCCGATCCGTTTGGCAGCCAAATTCTCGATATCAAGCGCATGCATCGCGTCGTCCGCCTTCTGCAGATCGGCTTTGGACAGCCTGCGGAACAGCCGGCTTCTGCCGTAAAGCCCGGAGGTGACCACCTCCCGCACGGTAGCCGGGAACAACGGGTTAAATGCGTTTTTTTGCGGTACGTAGCCGATTTTCTCCCACTGCTTGAATTCCGGCAGCGGTTTGCCGAACAAACGGATTTGCCCGGTATCCGGCTTCAGCAAGCCTACTATCATTTTGAGCAGTGTTGTTTTTCCCGCTCCGTTCGAGCCGATCAGCCCGACAAAATCCCGTTCCTTCACCGACAAGTTTAATCCGGACATCACCTGCCGCTGGCCTTGATAACCAAAGCCGACATTGTCTAGTGTAATAATATCCTGATGGCAGTCCGGTTCCCGCTCCCAAAATGGGGTTGATTGCTGCATTTCGGTCCCTCCTTCGTGACTGTGCATTATTTTAAAGCCAGCATCAGCTGGTCCAAATTTTTGTACATGATCGAAATAAAATCTTGGCCCTGCTTCTCCTGCTTCGGCGTCAAGCCTTCCAGCGGGTTCAGCACCAGCATGCCGACATGGGCTTCGCTCGCCAGCATTTTGGCAATTTCGGGCGAAATAAGTTCTTCGGAGAAAATATATTTAATCCGGTTATCCTTCACAAAATGGATGATCCTCATAATATCTTGCGAGCGGGGTTCCGCATCCGGGGAAAGTCCCATAATCGCCACTTGCTTCAAACCGTAATCCCGCGCCAAATAACCGAAAGCCTGGTGGGATACCACAATATCTTTACGCGAAACGGTAGCCAGCTCGGATGTATACCGGGCATCCAGCTCTTCAAGCTTCTGCTTCAGCTTCGCATAGTTCGCTTCATAATCCTCCTGATGGGAAGGATCTACGGCGATGAGCTTGTTTTTCAAATGATTAGCCATAATGAGCATCGACTTCGGGCTTACCCATGTGTGCGGATCGGTATGGCTGCCGTTTTCTCCTTCGTCATGCGCATGCCCGTGTTCGTCTTCTTCTTCTCCGCTCCCTTCAAGCAAAGCAATGCCTTCGCTCATGGCAGCCGTCTTCACTTTGCTGTCGCTGGACAGCCCTTTCAGGAAATGGTCAACCCAGTTTTCCAGCCCGGCGCCGTTATACAAAAAAAGATCGGCTTCCGAAGCGATTTCGATATCGCGGCTTTTGGGTGTCCAGTCATGCGGCTCGACGCCGGCCGGGACGAGGTTTATGACATGCACATCATCGCCGCCGATTTGGGAGGCTAAATAATATAAAGGATAAAAGGTTGTGACCACATTCGTTTTCGATTCATCCAGCTGCTCGCTTGGTCTAACGCCGCAAGCGGATAACATCAGGAACATAACGGCAGCCGCTATAACAGCTGCAGCCCGTTTCCGGTTCGCTTTGCTCTGAAACATATGAATACTCCGTTCTTACATATAATCGTAATCGTTACTATTACGATTATAGAGATGGGCATTAGTACTGTCAACAACTTATTCTCTATCAACAGTATGTTCAACTCCCGTCAATCAAAAACAGCCCTCAATCCGTATCCAACACGGATTAAGGGCTGTTTGGAATGCAGTCTGTTATTTTACGAGCGCGCCATTTGGCATTTGATCCGGAACGGCAGCAAGCGTAAGCTGGCCGTCATGCGATGCGGCAAGAATCATCCCTTGCGACAATTCGCCGCGCAGCTTGACCGGCTTCAGGTTGGTAACACAAATGACTTTGCGGCCGACCATTTGTTCCGGCGTGTAATATTGCGCGATGCCGGACACAACCTGTCTTTGCTCGTAGCCGAGATCCAGCTGCAGCTTCAGCAGCTTGTCGGCTTTTTTCACCGGCTCAGCTGCAATAACCTGGGCGACACGAAGCTCGACTTTGGCAAATTCATCAATGCCGATCTCTTCAATTCCCGATGCTTGCGGTGCAGCAGCAGCCTGGTTCCCTTCTGCGGCTCCGGCATTTGCCCCGGCCGATGCTCCTCCGCCCATCGCATTAGCGATAAAAGCTGCTTCCTCCGCCGCTTCAAGACGCGGAAACAGCGGGTTCGCTTTGGCGACTTTGGTGCCTTCCGGCAGCTGTCCGAACTGTTTGGCGCTTTCCCACTCGGTCAGCCCGCCTGCGGCGATGCCCAGCTGCGCCCACACGCCTTGCGGCGCATGCGTCAGGAACGGCTGCAGCATAATCGAGACGATACGCAGCGATTCCGCCAAATGATGCATTACCGAAGCCAGCTGATCGCGGTTCGCTTCGTCTTTGGCGAGTACCCAAGGCTGGGTTTCGTCGATATATTTGTTCGTCCGGCTGACGAGCTGCCAGATAGAAGCAAGCGCAACCGAAAACTCCATTTTCTCCATTGCGGCTTCCACTTCGGTGATCGTGTTCTGCGCGAAGTCTTCCAGCGCGCCGTCAAATTCCGTTACTTGGCCCTTATAGCCCGGAATGGCGCCATCAAAATATTTGTCAATCATCGCAACCGTTCGGTTCAGCAAATTGCCAAGATCGTTTGCAAGATCGTAGTTAATCCGCTCGACAAAGTTTTCCGGCGTAAACGTTCCGTCAGAGCCAAACGGCACTTCGCGCAGCAGATAATAACGAACAGCGTCAAGGCCGTAACGGTCGATCAGCATAACCGGATCAACGACATTGCCTTTTGATTTCGACATTTTGCCGTCCTTCATCAGCAGCCATCCATGGGCAAATACTTTTTTCGGCAGCGGCAGATCCAGCGCCATCAGCATAATCGGCCAATAGATCGTATGGAAGCGGACAATTTCCTTGCCAACCAGATGAACATCCGCCGGCCAGAAACGGTCGAACTTCGGAGCACTGCCTTCCGTATCGTAACCAAGCGCCGTAATGTAGTTGGATAACGCGTCGATCCAGACGTAAACGACATGTTTCGGATCGTTGGGCACTTTGACGCCCCAATCAAACGTCGTGCGCGATACGGCCAAATCTTCCAGGCCCGGCTTAATAAAGTTGTTGATCATTTCGTTCTTGCGGGATTCCGGTTGAATAAAATCCGGATTGTCCTCGTAATATTGAAGCAGGCGGTCGGCATATTTGCTCATCCGGAAGAAATAAGATTCTTCCTTCACCAGTTCAACCGGGCGTCCGCAGTCCGGGCATTTGCCGTCAACGAGCTGGCGCTCGAGGAAAAACGATTCGCATGGCGTACAATACCAGCCTTCGTATTCGCCTTTGTAAATGTCGCCTTGCTGCACAAAACGGTCAAAAATATGTTCGACGATTTTTTTGTGCCGCTCTTCGGTCGTCCGGATAAAATCATCGTTCGAGATTTCGAGCTTTTTCCACAAATCTTGAATGCCTACAACAATGTTGTCTACAAACTGCTGAGGCGTTGTTCCTTTTTCTTTTGCTTTTTGCTCGATTTTTTGCCCATGCTCGTCAGTGCCGGTCAAATACCAGACATCGTAGCCGCGCAGCCGTTTATACCGGGCCATCGCGTCGCCCGCCACAGTCGTATAAGCGTGGCCGATATGCAGCTTGTCGCTTGGATAATAAATAGGCGTTGTAATGTAAAAGGTGCGGTCGCGGTTTGTCATTATAACATCTCCTTTTTTTTCGTTATCAATTGGCGCAAGTGTTTAAAAAACAGCAAAAAGCCCCCGTCCAACATGGGACGAGAGCTCGAATACTCACGTGGTACCACCCAAATTTCCAATGTCGCCTTACTTAAAAAGCTGGCATCGGCTTCGTGCGCCGCCTGTATAAAGCGGCAATCGCCATTATCGCCGGCGTGCGCGCCGCCCTCTTACTGCTATGCGACTCGCGCATCCGGCAGCTCGAAAGCAGTTCCTCCAGGACCATCTTCCAACGTTTGCCCATACCGGCTCCCACCGTACTGACCGGTTCTCTGAGATAGGCGGAATCATTGTACTTATCCGTTCATCGGATGTTGCTATATGTCTCAAATATAGCGAATTGCTATACCGGGTGTCAAGAATCCGGGCTGCCCGTTTCACGTTCCGGCTTCAAAACAGGCGGAACCGGGTCATAGCCGCCGGGATGAAACGGGTGGCATCTGGCGATCCGCTTCGCGGCAAGCCATGAGCCCTTGGCTGCGCCATGCTTCTCAATCGCCTCCAGAGCGTATGCCGAACAGGTCGGATAAAACCGGCAGGTCGGCGGCTTGAGCGGCGAAATCCATTTGCGATAAACATGGATCGGGCTTTGAACAATACGGCGGACTGTAACCGGCCTCGCCATTATAGATCTGCCGTTTGCTCTTCCTGCATGCAGGATTTGCAATATCCAAACACTTCGAATTTATGTTTGACGACTTGAAACTGATCCGGCACCAGCGTCTGGTCCATCGGACAATGCGTAATCGGATACGTTTTGCCGCATTGCAAACAGATCAGGTGATGGTGATGGTCATTTTCTCTGCAGTGCAGCTTGAATTTGACGCCGTCTTCAAAAACAACCTGCTCCAGTACGCCCAGTTCTTCCATAATCCGCAGATTGCGGTATACCGTATCAAAGCTCAGTCCCGAATAGGACTTGCCCATATAATCGTATACTTCCTTCGGCGCGATATATCCCGGCGATTCCACAAACAGCTTGGCAAGCGATCTGCGTTGATCGGTAATGCGCAAGCCTTGCGATGCCATCTGTTGAACGATTTCATCCATTGTATGCATCCAAATAAGCACCTCCTTGCCAACAGGCGCGGGCAGATGCAGGTTACCGAAGGGCCTGATCTCCCTATTATGCCTTATCTTCATATTGCCGAAAAAAAAGACTCCCGTCAATGAGAGCCTCTTCCCGCATTAGTTTTCTTTATCCGTCTAACCTCATTCGAATGAGAAAAGTGACCGACATTGCTACAAAGAAGACAACGCTTGCAACAGCGGCCGCAGCCCGAAATCGCTTGAATCTCGCCGCATCCGATCCAGACCGTCTGGCTTCCGTATAGCTTCGGTGGATAAATAAATAGGCAATGACCGAAATAACAAAAAAGCAGTTAAACACAAACCAGATTACTTGCCACAAAAGGAATCCCTCCCGCAAACCTTCGGGTTATAACTGCAAACTTCTTAAGCAAACGCTACGAATACCACCGATTAAGAATCCAAATAAAGACTGCGAAGCTAACTGCTGCGAATCCGAAGCAATACCAGCCCCTCCGATAGCGCTGCTGGAACATTTGAAGGATACCGAAGCTGAGCAGCCCGAATACAAGCAGAATGAATACGACGCCAATGGTGAACAAACCTGCGGAGACGCCGCTTAGATCGTCTGTTGTCACGTCACACACTCCCTCATGTCCAATCATCTCAATTAGCATTATAAGGGATTGAGGTAATATTAGCCAGCGCAAACCAAACAGGTTCCAGGCTTGCGATGGCCGGCTTGTCCGTTATAACGGCATGAAGGCTCGAAGCGAGCCTAATGGCGTTATTCCCAGCGGACATCCGCAATATGGTACAGCTCGCCGCCAGGCCGCTTCTTCAGTTTCACCTGCAGCACCCCGCCTCTTACAAGCGCCCGGCATTGCTTTGGAAATACCGGCTTCGGCAGCTTGATCACTTCCGTTTTGCCTTCAGGCAGCCCTTTAATTTTTACTTTATCCGCTTTGACCAGCACCTGCAGCTGATCTCGTTCGGTACCAGGCGGAAGGGTGTATTTCACGATGACAAAATGATGTGTCTCGAAAGCTTTTGCATCGGGAGATCCGGATGGACCAGGCATCACATTTGCGACATCCGGGAGCGCTTTGGTCATCAGTTTCCGCACAAATTGCTCCACCCAATCCGGTTCACGGAGCACGTCAAATCCTTTCGGCATCTTTTGCCCTTCCATCCATTGCTCCAAATCGTCCCAATTCATTGCCACCCGTTGTCACCTGCCTTTTGCCTCTCCTAGCCCAGTATATGCCGGCGCAATTGGGCAGGGCACTCGATAGAGCAAAAACGGCCGGGCGGGAACCTATAGGCCATTGCCGCATACACTGTACCATCATTAGTCCGTTTACAAGGGGGGATAAGGATGCCGTCAATCGTTGGTTTCGTGAAAATTGTAAGTACCGGTTCCGGTTCGGTCGTCCAGTTTGGCGATGCCTTGCAATTGTCTCCTGCGAGCAATTCCAAAACATATGCCGGTTCCGGCTCATTCTTAACCGGCAGTCTTACAAATTCTAACAATGCGGTCAGCGCTACCAGCACGTTGGATGATGATCTGCTGGATAACACCAACAATCAGATTGGTACCGGAGGTGGTGTCGCATGAATTGGACGATTCATCAAACGATTACAATCCATCAGCTGCGTGTTGAAAGTGTTTCGAACAGCTCGGTCCTGCAGGTCGGCAGCGCGGGTTCAATCCGCTCGTTGTCCCAGCTTTACAATTCCGGCGGTTTTTCGGAGCCTGCTCCGCAGCTTGGTTCAGAAAATCCGCTATCCTTTGTCCCGCTTCCTAATCCGACGTAATCGCATCGGGGGATAAAGGCTGTGAAGAAGGAGTGATCTTGGCATGCCGTATGGACCCCATATGCCTCCCATGCCAATGTGGATATGGCAATTTCAAGAGGCTTTAAAAGAACAGCGGCACGAAATCGAAAAGCTTCAGAAGCAGGTGGCTGCCCTCGAGGAACAGCTGCAGCAGGCTGGCGCGCGACCGATGTACAGCATTGAACGGCTGGAATATCATTTTGACCAGTTAAAGGTGCAAAAGCTGGAAGGCACGCTCAACATCGGCATGGCTCCGCCGGGAGAGTGCGGTCCGGTTCCGCATGGCGATATCGACCAGTTTACAGCTGGAACGCCTAATGTATTCCCCGCTGCCGAGTCTACTATCGTAACGCCCGGAGTGCCTTATCCGACGATTTATGAAAATGTGGATACCTATTTTAACGAGGAAGCGCCCAAGCGGCTTTTGATGCTGGAGCAGGAGATGAATGTGCAGCTCGACCCTTATCATCGCCGCATTATCATTGATGATATCCGCAAGCAAGTGCCTACCCGCATTAAATATTATATGAAACAAATAGGCGGCAAAGATCAATCCAAAGGTTCGCCGGAGCCAAACAGCGAAGTCATTGCAGCTGTGACCGCGAAGACGATCCGCGATGCCGAATCGGCCATGCGGAAATATGTGCAGCAAATCGCCTACAGCCAGCAGCAGTCTAACCCGGGTAATGTGCAAACGCCAAACGTACAGCCGAATCCGGGCAGTTCGCAATCACCAAACGTACAGCCGAATCCGGGCATTTTGCAATCGCCAAACTTGCAGCCGAATCCGGGCATTTTGCAATCGCCAAACGTTCAGCCAAATCCGGGCAGTTCGCAATTACCAAACGTACAGCCGAATCCGGTTAAACCGCAGGTGCCGCTTAACCAGCTGCTATCAGATCAAGACAATGGAGGTAAAGGATCATCATGATCGTGTTTCAGGTCAACAATTACGCATTGGGGGTTGGCAGCATCGAGGTATTAGGGGTAGCCAGCTCCTCAATGCTGCAAGTTGGAGATACCGACTACGTCACCTTGTATTCCATGTTTGATACGCCGCCGGAGTCCGTCATCGTTGGCCCGATGGCTCCTTTTCCCGAGCCGGAAGGCTCGGATGAAGCGGAAGGGGAAAGGTTCGAGGAGGATTAAAGTGATACATCCGCATAAGCAGCCAGCCGGGCCAAACCGAACAGGATACGGCAATGCTGCCGTAAGCTACCCGGTACGTACCGCTGAAGTTGGCGGTATTTACATTATTGACTTGTCTCTCTCCGGCATTTTGCAGCTTGGGGACCATGCTTCGGCGACCCCGCTTCTGCGGGGTTTAGCCCTGCAGCGGGAGACGGAACATAAAAGCGAACAAGATGTTTATTTTGAATCGTATAACATATTTGACCGGCCGCTGCCGAAGCTGATCGATCCGATCGCCGATTCAGGCATGGATGTGCGCATTCTTCGTACGAACCGATCGCCGCGGATTAGTGTCGGCAAAATTTTTATTACAGCGATGGGCGCATCATCCATTGTGCAAGCCGGAAACGGCATGAGGCATACCGCCGAGTCCCGAATCAAACATATTAGGCAATTCAAGAGGCCGCTGCCCTATCCGGGAATCGGCTGCCCTTAAACTGAATCACCCCCGAACAAACCTCCACCCCGTACAGCAGCGGAAATACGCCGGATACCCGCTAATTGTCCATACCGGAACTTTGTCTCCTGCATACATTAACCATGTGATCTACAACATCACAATACCAATACCAGGAGGTATGTTCGGTGGGCTACCCTGTTGGAGTAGGTTGCGGCGGCGGATCGGGCTTTGCTTTTGTGCTTGTTCTATTTATTCTGCTCGTTATTATAGTTAGTGTTTGCGCATTCTAACTTATAAGGCCGCAAAAATAAGGGACGGGAGCCTCATGGTTCCCGTCCCGCCTATTTCGATTCAGATTTTGCCGAGCTGCTCGGACAGCTCTTTATGTTTGTTTGCGTACTTACAGACGCTATGCACGAAGGTCGCATGCGACCAAGTTAACGGAGCGACCGACATCGGGCTGCCGTTATGCGGATTAAGCTGTTCGGGCAGCAGTCCGCTTTGCAAGCTGTGGCGCGTAACCCATTGCAGCATTCGCAGTGGCTGCTCAAGCTCCTCCAGTGTGCGTGCGGACTCAATATCAAAGTCAGCCGCCCATAATGTACATATGATCCATGGATTTCCCGGCACTTTCTCAATATCGCCCGACTGCTGGAAATAATAGTCGTTTGTATAGCGGGCAATACCTCCGATTTCCGTTTTGACGCTTAAGCCGTTTTTGATCGCCTGCATCGTACGGATAACGCGTGTGTCATCAACCGGCAATACGCCAAATTCAATAATAAAATACAAGCTGCTTTCGAGCGTCATATCTTTCACCCAGCGATTGTCCCTTTGCACCAGGCCGCGGGCAAAGCGTCCGGACTCCTCATCCCATAGATGGTCCAGAATGCCTTGCCTAAGCTCCTTTGCCTTCTGCTTGTAATGGTCGCTTCTTTCGTAATCGCCAAACAAGTCGGTAAAAAAAGCCGCCGCCATCAATCCGCCGTATACGGATGCCGCCGTATAAGTCCAAATGCCGTAACGTTCCTCCCATAAATCGTAACTGGGCTTCGGCAAAGACAAAGCCGGTTCCATATAATCCCCCAGGAATGCAGCTGCTTTGCGGATGAGCTGGGCGTAGACCGATTGAGGCAGCTCAATAACCTGATTCCGGTTGTAATCTTTCCATAGCGCAAACAGGACAAGCGCCGTTTCGTCCTCCTGAATCGGAAGTCTGCGGCTGCCCTGCACGATATAAGGATGCCAGCTCGAGCCGATGGTGCCGTCGGGATTATATTTGTGATACAAGTAACCTTCCGGGATAATGCATCCGCGCAAAAATGGAAAAACGGCGAAATGACGCTTTGGTATCCGGCCATCGACATTGCATCGGCAATCAGCGCGCCGTCGCGCGGCCACATATAGCTGTAATGGTCGCGGTTGTATTGCAAAATATCGGTGTCCGTCGCGGCTACAATCGCCCCCCGCTCGTCAATCTGCGTCCGGACAAGCAGAAGGCTTTGCTTGAACATGCGGACAACCTCTTTGGGCAAGCTGCTTAAATCGGTTTCGGTCTCTGCCCGGCGCAGCCAATTTTTCCAATAGATCACGATTCGGCTGAGCAGCTTCTCCGGGTGATTATCTTGAACATAGGCATTAAGCAATTTGGCTTCTTCAAGGCTGGGCGCAACGGACATCCAGTAGTACATCGTTTTTTCGCCATGCGGCGCCAGCATCGTCCGAAAGCTGATGGTGCTGTCCACTGACCCTTGCGAGATCGTATTCCCCATCAGCATGCCGTCTTCCGCATCCCGCCAAGTCCCTTCCGCTGACTGAAACCTTTTAATCCCGGTAGAATATTGCGTAATGCCGCCTTCATCCGAAAAACCGTTAAACATAAAAAAGTTCGAACGTTTATAATGAAACAATGTCCCGTTCTCGGGATAATAAGCAGCCGTATCGCCTACCTCTGAGCCTTCGATCATCAAATCCTGGTGAAAAAAAAGCTTAAATTCCCTTGTATCCTCATGCAAATTGCGGACAACCACCCGTTTAATATAAATACATTCGCGCTGATGGATGCCGTCGTTAATGAACAGCTCGATACCAAGCCCTTCATGCCTTGCGACAACGTTAGTGACCAGTGAATCCTCGATATAGTCCAGCTCGATTTTCCATTCCGGGTCCCCCAGCCAGGAGAACACACCGCCGGCCCAAACGCCAAAACGGCAATATTGCCCGCCGACATGGTTTAATTGGCCTACATACGGATAATAAATGTCGCGTATATAACAGCGGTCGTCGAGGTTCAGCAGCAGTTTTCCATTCCCGATTACGAGATGACGGGCCATGTCTCCGTCTCCTTTCGGTGCGACGCTAATCCGTCGTAAATGCCGATATACGCCTTAGCCGACTTGTTCCAGCTGTAGTCCTCCTGCGAGCCGATCATCACAATACGCTTCCATTCCTCCTCCTTGCGATAATAGGATAAGGCTCGCCGGACCGCATCCAGCATGTCATGCGCGTTATAAGTCAAAAAGGTAAACCCGTTCCCTTCTTTTGCGGCTTCGTTATACGCTTTAACCGTATCCTTAAGCCCGCCTGTCAATCTTACAATCGGAACAGAGCCGTATCTAAGCGCAATCAGCTGGCTTAAGCCGCATGGTTCAAACTGGGACGGCATCAGGAACATATCCGAACCGGCATAAATCCGCCTTGCCAGACGGTCATTATAGCCCAGCCACACCTTCACTTGCTTCGGATGGTAGAAAGCGGCGCGGTTAAAAGCTTCCTCGTACCGGTATTCGCCGGCTCCCAGCACAACCAGCTGCACATTCTCCTGCAGTATTTCTTCCAGTACGTGAATAACAAGGTCGAATCCTTTATTTTCAACCAGCCGGGATACAATGCCAATCATCGGCGTCTGCTCGGACTCGGGAAGCCCCAGCTCCTGCTGCAGCGCCAGTTTGTTTTTCCGCTTGCGGGATAGCGAACTGCGGTATGGGGTATGCAAAGCGCTGTCATCCATCGGATTGAACAGTTCCTGATCAATGCCGTTTACAATGCCCAGCAAATCCCCCGAACGGTAACGAAGCAGCGAATCCAGTCCTTCGCCGTACCATTCTGTTTGAATTTCCTCCGCATAGGTCTCGCTGACGGTCGTAATTTTATCCGCGTACACGAGCCCTCCTTTCAAGCAATTGCCGGCTCCGTCACATTCCAGCCCTTCGGCATCCGAGCCAAGCAGCTCCTTCAGCTGTTCAAGCGGCATCTTTCCTTGGTATTTCAAATTGTGGATGGTCAGGACAGAACGAACCCCGTTCCATACCGGATCCTGTGCATACCGCATGCGAAGCAGGTATGGAATTAACGCCGTCTGCCAGTCATGGCAATGCACGATATCCGGCGCCCAATCCATATGCCGCGCCGCTTCCATAACCGCTGCAGCCAGAAACACAAACCGTTCCGGATCGTCATCGTAGCCGTAAAGGCCGCCCCGTTTAAAATAATACTCATTGTCGATCAAATAATAGACCACTCCGTCAACCTCGCCTTGCCAGATGCCGCAGTATTGATTGCGCCAGCCAAAGGAAACGTTAAACGAAGCAACAAACTGGAACAGTTCCAAATAAGCAGCGGGTATCGCCTCGTATTTCGGCAAAATCACTCTGGCATCAACGCCTCGTCCTACAAGCGCTTTTGGCAATGCTCCCGCTACGTCGGCAAGCCCGCCTGATTTAGCGAGCGGGACGGCTTCCGATACAGCAAACAACACATTCATGTCCAGTTCTCCTCTCCTATCCGATATTAAAGAACCTTCCGTTTGCCTGCCAAATACGGCAGTTCCGCGGCTCCCCGTATATCTCTGCCGGGCTGAACCGTTACATCCTTGTCCAATATCGTATGCTGTACGATGCTGTTTTCGCCGATTTCACCGTTTTGCATGATGATGCTGTTGCGCACGACCGCTCCTTTTTTGACATGGACGCCGCGGAACAAGACGCTGTTGACGACCGTCCCTTCAATGACGCAGCCATTGGCGATCAGCGAATCGCTTACCAGGGCCGACTCCAAATAACGGGCAGGCGGTTCGTCTTTTACTTTGGTATAGACAGGGCCAGGCCGGAAAAACAGCTTCCGCCAAACTTCCGGAATAAGCAAATTCATGTTGTGGTTGTAATAGCTTGCTAACGTATTCACGACTCCCAAGTACCCTTCATGCATGTATGCGGCCACATGAAGCTTGCCGAGACGCGAAAAAATAGCATGCCGGACGAGATGGTCCTGGCCTTGGGCAAGCGACGTTTCGACCAGGCTCATCAGCAGGTCTTTGCGCATCACGTACATTTCCATGGAATAAATGGAGCTGTTCATTCTGCCGTATTGCTCCTGGAAGGATGTAATCCGCCCGTCTTCGTTTATTTTCACTTTACGCGCCTTGCCGCCGGCGAGCAGGGCGTCTTTTTTGCAAATGACGGTGATGTCGGCGCCTTTAAGCTCATGAGCGGCGATTACCGGCTCGAAATCAATATTGCATACCATATGGCTGCGGGTAATGACCACATATTCAAGTGACGAACGGGTAAACAAATCGCGGTGCTGATAAAAATGGTACAAATCGCCCCGGCTCAGCTCCTGTATATCGTCGGTAGCCGGAGGCAATACAAACAGGCCGCTTTGCCGGTTGTTCAGGTCCCAATGATTGCCGGACCCTAAATGGTCCATCAGCGAACGGTATTTCGTATGTGCAAAAACAGCCACCTTCGAGATGCCCGAGTTGACCATGCTGGATAACACAAAGTCAATTAGCCGGTAACGGGCGCCAAACGGCACAGTCGCCAGGCAGCGGTTTTGCGTTAAGCGCTCCATATCGTCGGATTCATGGATCAAATTAATAACACCCATCACTTTTTGCTTCATGGCTGTTCGACCTCCTCCAGCAAATGCCCATTCGCTACATGCTCGCCAACGCCAACGACGGTAATGCTGCCGCCATGCGGATCGCCGATAATTGCCCCGGCTTCAATCTGTGCGCCTTCGCCAATAATGGCTCGATAAATGGTTGCCCCGCGCCCGATTTGAACGTTTGGCATAATAACCGAGTCGATAATTTCGCTGCCGTACCCGACTTCCACCCCGTAAAATAAAACGGAATGCTGAACGCGCCCTTCAATCATGCAGCCTTCAGAAATAAGCGAGCAATGGACCTCGCCTCCTTCCGCAATATATTGCGCGGGACGGTTCGGGTTAACGGAATAAATCCGCCAGTCGCCGCCGGATAAGTCAAGAGACGGCTGTTCTTTCAGCAAATCCATATTGGCTTCCCATAAGCTTTCGATCGTGCCGACATCTTTCCAGTACCCTTGATACCTATAAGAAAACATCCGGATGCCTTCCTGCAGCATCAGCGGAATGATATCTTTTCCAAAATCGTTATGGGAGGCTTTGTTCGCCTCATCGTATATCAAATAGTTCCGCAGAACCGGCCATGAGAAAATATAAACGCCCATCGAGGCCAGGTTGCTTGTCGGCGTCTTCGGTTTTTCTTCAAAAGCGGTTATCCGGTCTTCATCGTCAATATGGATCACGCCAAACCGGCTTGCTTCCGCCCAGCTAACCTCAATGCCGGCAATTGTAACATCCGCCCCTGTTTTTTTATGATGGTCGAGCATTTTTTCGTAGTCCATTTTGTAAATATGGTCGCCGGAAATGACCAGCACATAGCTCGGATCGTAACGCTCGATAAACGCCATATTCTGATAGATGGCGTTGGCCGTGCCTTTATACCAGACACCGCCTCTTTGCTTTACATAAGGCGGAAGTATCGTCATCCCGCCGTCACGCCTGTCAAGCCCCAAGGGCTGCCGATCCCTAAATAGCGGTTCAGCTCAAGCGGCTGATATTGCGTCAACACTCCAACCGTGTCGATGCCCGAATGCGCACAATTGCTAAGGGTAAAATCAATAATGCGATATTTGCCGCCAAAGTAAACGGCCGGCTTGGCTAAATCCTTCGTTAATACGCCAAGCCTCTTGCCTTCTCCTCCGGCCAGCAGCATAGCGATCATTTCTTTTCGGGCCATAGACTCCAACTCCTTATTTCATTGTGAGTTCCCCGTAAAACCAGGATGAAGCGGGCAGGATGAGAGGGATTAAAGCGTTTTTTGATGGATGGCGCCATGCCATATGACATAACCATGACGCTGCATGCCCATATGAGCATGAGGAGTTCGGGACAGAAAATAACGTACAGCAAACATAACCACGATACATTGATGTCAGTTTCCTGGAGAGATTGCAAAACCGTTAAATCCGATGTGTGTAGTAGATTAGAAGTGGCGACGCTGAAGATCATACATGCTGCACATGATGGGTAAAAAGCTTGCGAGTGGGGATAAATCAAGGAAAATCGAATGTGCTTCCAAGATGTCCGCTGCAGGAAAAAAAGGCTCCCTGCAGCACATATCCAATAGAATTAGCATTAGGTGTAAAGCTAACAAAAGCACATCATTCGAAGTTAACTCCATTATACATGGTCTATTGAAAAAATGACACCCTGTTTTCATATTTACGATACATCCAATGTTATAATAGATGACACAATTCGAAGTTAATCGCGGAGAACAGACACGCGGTGGATATAGTAGTGCTTAGGGCATAGTCCTTTTGATGTTGCTTTGCGATCGCAATTCACCCAAGTGCATGGTCTTTCCAGCTTGGTTCTGCGGGGCAATACGATATTCGGGTCGCCGTGCCGGCGCATGCGCTGATGATGCATGGAACATAAACCTTTCGCTTTAACCCGCTTTAAGCAATCTTGAATGTTGCAATAATCCATGTTGACTGACCCCTTTGTCCAAAATCGCCAAGCCGATCTTTGAAAGCGTGGCATACCATCCCTAAACCGAAATTAACGGCGTCAACTCACCTGTATAATAAACATGAAGCTCATGCATCGCTCTTGTACAAGCTGTGTAGAACAGCTTTCGTTCGCTTTCCCGGCCGTATACTTCCTGCGACGCGTTAAAAATGGCGACAGCGTCAAACTCAACGCCTTTGGCCAAATAAGACGGAATGACAACGATCCCTTGCTCGAACGTAACCGTTTCTTTCTCCACCAGGCGAACCTCCATGCCCGTCTCACGCAGCATGCCGGCTGCCGCCTTTGCTTCGGCCGCTGTTTTGCATATGACAGCCAAGGCGTTCAATCCTTGCGCTTTCCATCCCCGCAAGCTGCCGCTAACCTTCCGCACCAGCTCCTCGGCGCTGCAAGCCTGCGCAACCAGCGGCTGCTCGCCATCGCGGTTAAATGGAATAATACGGCTGCCGCCCGGAATCATCCGGCTCGTAAATTCAACTATAGGCCTTGTCGAACGGTAGCTCCGCGCCAGCACGACCGTTTCCATTTCTTCATAGCCGTACAGCCCTTTAAGCATCGCGAAGCTGTCCATCGGTTCGGCATGTGCGAATATCGCCTGATTCAAATCGCCAAGCACCGTCATTTTGGCCCGGGGGAATATCCGCTTCAGATAATGAAATTGAAACGCGGAGTAGTCCTGCGCTTCGTCAATAAAAACATGCTGGACTTGCGTGTTCGTATGGAACCCTTCCAGCAGCTCCTTCAAATACAGCAGCGGAGTTGCGTCTTCATAATAAAGCTCGCCATTCTCCAGCTTGGCAGAAGTGATTGTGCATATATCCGCCCATTCCGCAGGCAGCTGCTCCTGTCCGTCTGCTGTCCAGTGCGGCTTTTCGAACAATGCCCGGTACATTTTGGGTATATCCAAAAACCGGTACCTCTTCACGCTGCTGCGCAGCTTTTTAAATTTTTGCTGGACAAGCATGGAAGCAAGCATTTCCTTCTCGCGCTCAAAATCATCAAACGATTCGGAGGTAAACCCTTTTTTCCTCATCAGCTCGTTATAAGCGTGAATGTACTGTTCCTTATCCATCAGCTCGATTTCTTCTTCCACCCAGCTTTTTTTTCGTTCCAGCTTGCCAAGCGCAGTAAGTTCCTTAAGCATCCATTCCGACAGCAGTTTCAAGCGGTTTGCAATAGACAACGTCCGGTCAAGCTCGTAAAATCGCCGGGACATCTCTTCCGATGAAATAAGCACGCTGCCGCGGAACCGGATCGGCCGGAACTTGATGCCCGCTTCGCCAAGCGATTTGGCATAACGCTCGATTATTCGCATGAACGGCACATCCGACTTAAAACGGATGGCGGCTACACGAGCCTCATATTGGCTGTCAGCCATGCCGCTAAGCGTATACTCCATCTGCGTGAACGGATCCTCCAGCTCGAATGAGCGGCCGAGCCGATGCTCCAAATAGTGCTGGTAGGTTGTTTGCTGCATGTTTTCTTCGCCCAGCTCCGGCAATACTGTCGCAACGTAGCTGTTAAACATCGGATTCGGCGAAAACAATACGATCTGATCAGCCGCCAGCTGTCCGCGGTACCGGTACAGCAAATAAGCGGCACGCTGCAAAGCGGCAGAAGTTTTGCCGCTTCCCGCAGCCCCTTGCACAACCAATAACCGGGCTCTTTCATTGCGGATAATCGTATTCTGCTCTTGCTGGATCGTCGCAACAATCCCTTTCATCTGTGCGTCGGAGTGGCGTCCCAGCACCTCCTGCAGCACTTCGTCTCCAATCGTAACGCCAATTTCAAACATGCTTCTAATCCGCCCGCCGCGAATGACAAACTGGCGTTTTAGCGTCATTTCCCCTTCGATGGTGCCAACCGGCGTCTTATATTGGGCAGGGCCGGGCGAATAGTCGTAATACAAGCTGGATACCGGCGCGCGCCAGTCATAGATCAAATATTGTTCTTCATTCTCATCCAGCAGCGAACCAATCCCTAAGTATACTTGCTCGGCTTGTGTTTCGCCGTTTTCTTTAAAGTCAATCCGTCCAAAATACGGCGACTGCTCCAGTTTTCTCATCGTAAGCAGCTGCTTGCGCGCGTGCCTGTGGCTGTGCTCCCGTTCAAACAGCACTTCTGCCTGCTGCTTTAAGCTCGCCGCCGTTTCCGCCGCTTCCGCCGAATCTTCGAAGTTTACCGTGACGTCATCCCAGAAATCTCTCCGGATTTCGACAACGTCTCCGCGCTTGTCGCCGACCTGCTCCTGCAACGTTTCGATTTTTCGCTTAATATGGGCGGTTACACGGTCAACACGCTGCTGCTCGATCTGCTGTTCGTCTTGCATTTCCATATTTGATACTCCTTTACCTGATGATCGTTCCGGTCGAAACCGGCGCCCAGCCTCCGCTCATAAAAAGGATGCTTTCACATTTTATCACCAACGGAACGCAAATGGAAACGAAGAATGTTGGCATATGATTGCCCATTTTGGCCATTGCTTATATAATGACAAAGGTGTATAGCCAAGTAGTCCGGCATCCTTTAGCCCGGGCCGCGGTTCGAAACTTCCCGCGTTATCAAAACTAGGAGGAGAAAAATGTTTAATTTATGGTTTGGCGCTTTATTTATGCTTGTTCACTTTAGTTTGTTTTTACTCGGTTACCGTCTGTTCGGGCGTGTCGGCGTGTACGCTTGGATCGGAATGGCGACGGTACTGGCCAATATTCAGGTCGTCAAAACCATCGACATCTACGGGATTGTGCTTACGCTTGGCAATACGATGTACGGCACGATTTATTTGGCTTCCGACCTGCTGAATGAGAAATACGGAAAAAAAGAAGCGAAAAAAGCTGTCTGGTTCGGATTCTTTACGTTGATTGCTTCCACGGTCATTATGCAAATGGCGCTGCGCTTCAATCCGCAGGCGGATGAGCTTGCGCTGGCCAACAATGATGCTATGCATCAGCTGTTTGGCTTAATGCCGCGTATCGCTTTAGGAAGCTTATGCGCTTATTTTATAAGCCAGTTTCTGGATGTACGCATTTATTCGCTGCTCAAAAAAACGTTCCCGAAACCCGGCCAGCTTTGGATTCGGAATAACGGCAGCACCGTCGTAAGCCAGCTTGTTGACACGTTTGTGTTTACAACGATTGCGTTTGCTTACTTCTACGACTGGCAGACATGGCTGTCCGTCTTTATTACAACTTATCTGATCAAATTTCTCGTGTCGATCTGTTCAACACCGTTTCTGTATGCGGCGAGAAACTTTACGTTCAAAGACGACAACGAACAAGCCGCTTCGCAATGAGTATAAAAAAGCCTTGCCAGCGATCCGATTCCGGGATACTCCCCGGCGATCCGTTGGCAAGGCTTTTGTTTTGCCCGGGCAAGCTTCATGGCTCTGCTATTCCGCCTGCGCAAAACCGATGTTATCCAGCATTATGCGGCCCGATCCTTTTAATTGGAACGTAATGCTCGCAATATCCCAAACGTCCATTCCGTTCAGCGGAAGCCTGACCGTTTGAAATACCGGTTCATTGGACTGCTTGTATTTTCCGTTCTCCCACGTATTTTCCAGCAGCCGCGGAAGCTTGGCATACGTAACGAATACCGGGCCGGCCGGTTTGATCAGCCGATCCAGCGGCACAGATTCCGTACGGCCGTCCGCCGCCGTCACCTTGATTACCAGATCCGACGCTTGGAATGAGTAACCGGCCGGATTTGGATCCTGATCGCGGGCGAGATCGGCCATCGCAAATGTGAACGCCGCCCCTCCTTCATGGAGAGAGCGGGTAAGCCGCTTTACTTCCCATGAATCCAGCGTAAGCGTATATTCCGCTTCACGGCTGCCGTCCCATTCCAGCACAACGCCTCGGGTTCCTTTTGCATTCCGGCTTCTGTCCAGCGCATCCGCTTCTTCCCAATCCGTGAACCCCGTTCCGGCCGCCGTTCCCATCCGGATGGTCGATAGATCCCGATCTTCGTCATAATCCGCTGCCGAGACAAACGAATCGTCTTCATATTGGTTCACATACGCCGTAGAAGCAGGAAGCCATGCGCTGCCGTTCCGGTAATCCTGGAACAGCGGCTTATACGCCTTGTCCCCTTTCAATGTCGTATCCAAGAAAGCGGATATATACACTTTCGCAACCTCGCGCTGGTCTTCGCCATTCATCAGCCGGCGCAAATTGAGCAGCAGCCCGCCTGGCGGAACTTCGTCCATTGATCCCCAGGAAGTATTGAACTGGCCATGGTTCGCATTCGTCAAATAAATCGACGATTTGAACCCGCCGCTTGAAGGCGTAAAACGTGTGCGGATATATTGCTGATCGCCATAAAAGTCATTCACATCGGCATCTCTGGCCCCTTGCAGCGTTAAAAAGTTAACATTAACAAGCTCGGCTTTCCGGCCGTCGACTTCCCGATCGGTAGGCGCTATCGCCACAACGGACCGGATTCGTACCCCGCCCAGCTGCAGCGACCCGTCGCCTGCAAACCATTTATCCTTATCCGCTGCCATCGACACCGCTTGCCCGCCGCGCGAATGGCCGATTAGCGCCACATTGTCCCAATCCACTTTGCCGTAAAAAGGACTGCCTGCTTCCCCGCTGAACCCTTTCAGCTGCTGCAAATGTTTCAGCAGCATCCAAGCGCGGACTTTCATGTCATTGTCGGGGATATCCGACCAGGCGGAATAATTCAAAAAGTTTTCATCAACCGAAACGGCGATATATCCTCTGCTGGCCAGAAGTTGGCCGATATAGGCATAACCATCGTCCGAGAAATCTTCCATGATATGATTGCCATGGACAATCAGCACAAGCGGGTACGGACCGCTGCCTTCCGGCATCCACACCCGGCCGTTGACCGGAAGCTGCTTCTGGTCGAATCCCCAGAACAGCTTTTTCAGCCAAGGCCATTTCGAAATATAAGCGGAGGCATCCACCGGTTCCGTTACGATCTTCGCATGGCTGCCAAAATCGCTTCGGTGACGATCCGTTCCGCTGCCGTATGCCCATTCCTCGTAGAGGTATGGCCCCATATCCGCCGGATTGCCCGCTTGGATCGGTGCTGGCCCGGCCGCTATTGCACCGGCTTCCGCCAAGGTAAGATGCTGCGCCCCTCCAGGCGGCCATGCGATGACAGCTGCAAGCACAAGCGCCGCGCCGGCTGCAGCTAATATCATTGTGCTGCGCGAGCTGCGGATCAAATGGCGCCTCATCGTGTAGATCAGCATGCCGGCAAGGGCAGCAGCAAAAGTTAGAGCAGCTGCGATAACCAAACCGCTGACCCATGTCAAATTGGCGTAATAACCAAACCCAAACAATATACCGGCCGTATACAAGGCATGCGCTGCGAAACGGCGAGACACCGGAATATAAAGCGCAGAAAAAATAATAGCTAAGACATTCCCGGCCAGCCATTGGCACAGCAGCTGCAGCAGACCGGCAAGCAGCAGATCGGCAGCCGGTCCAAGCCCGGTAGGCGAGCTGAGAATCGCAATCCAGACGACCGTCATTCCAAGCGCCGCCATTGCAGCTGTGCCGGCTTGCCAGTAGCGGCCGTTATAAGCGTTGCGGGCTGCAAACCTATTGCGTAGCCAGCCCCCGATTTTACGCCGCCTGTTTGTCCGGCTGTTAACCGTCAGCGGCTGGCCGGGGGAAGCGGCTGCGGTATTAACCTCGTTTGACATAAAGCCAATGTCTTCCGTCTTTTTGTTCTATTTCTACCGGCACATCAAAAAACCGGCTCATCCGGCCAGAAGTTAATACGTCTTTCGTTTGCCCCGCTTCATATACTTCGCCCTTTTTAATAAGCAAGGTGTGGCTGAATACAGGCAAAATTTCCTCAACATGATGTGTGACGTAAACAATGGTTGGAGCATCAGGCTGAGCTGCAACCGAATGGATCATGCCTAACAGCTGTTCTCTGGCAAAAATATCGAGGCCGGTGCACGGCTCATCCAAAATAAGCAGCGATGGCTTGGCCATCAGCGCTCTTGCAATTAATATCCGCTGTCTTTCTCCTTGCGACATCGTCTGATAGGTGCGGTTTTTCAGGAAGCTGCAGCCTAACTGATCCATAATCGCTTCAGCCTGCAATTCATCGGATTCTTCAATTTGCTCGTATAGCCCAATGGAAGCAAACTTGCCGCTCAGCGCAATTTTCAAGCCCGTCTCGCTGCCGTACAGCTTTTGCTGAAGGGCGGTGCTGACCCAGCCGATTTTTTTGCGCAGCTCCCGCAGGTCGGTCTCGCCAAACTTGTTGCCCAATATGCTGATTTCGCCCCGGGTCGGCCATATATATCCGTTAATCATGTTTAATAACGTTGTTTTGCCGGATCCGTTTAAGCCTAGCAGACACCAATGCTCACCAGGCTGTACCTGCCAGTTCATTTCCTTTAATATCGTATTCTCTCCGCGCTCCCAGCTCACATTGCGTATATCAATAACCAAGGCGACCGCCCCTCTCTGTTATTACTGACTCTAGCACTCTACTAAATTATAGGCAACTAGAGAAAGGCGGGCAACCTTTTGAACATTTAACCAGCGCCAGCGCACAAAAAAAAACGCCGCCTATTATAGAATAGGACGGCGTCTTATAACGGCAATTCCTTTTTGTGCGCAATTCAGCCCCGTTAAGTTACGGCGTAATAAAAAGGAATAATTACAAGGTAAACCGCTGCCGCAATCAGCCCGATTGCCATTGACCATGCTCCCATTCTGCGGGCGCCTTGCGTATAAGCGATGAATCCTAATACAGCAGACGTAATTCCCAGAAGAACCGGCCATACGAACCACGAAACGGCGGCAAATACCAGTGCAACCCAGCCAAGCGAATAGCCGGCCGGCCTTGAGATCGGCGAGTCATCGGAACTTTGCTCCGTTCTTGCCCGATGGGCATATCCCCCTGCGGCAAAATCGGCCCCCATTTCCTCATTAAAATCGCGGTTCAGTTCTTTTAAATGCTGTTCCCGGTTTTGCTTGTCTTTCCCTTCATCCTCGTAACGATGCACATCCATCACTCCTTTGGCTTGAAGGTAAAGCAGCAGGTTGCCGATGATTTCAACGCCTGATCCTGATGCTGCAAGCCTAAATCGTCAGATGCAAACTCCTCATAAAAATGCTGATCGGCGTGCTGATCAATATCAACCGATATTTTGTCAGCAGAACAAGCATTTCCTTCTTTCCAAAACGTGCAATTCGATACACTGCAGGATACTCCTTGCGGCATAATGGCAAACCTCCTATGGGGCGTATCGTCATGTTGGAGTCGTCTGCCGTAAACGAACAAACGCCTCCGTCATCAAGTTTCCCTGAGCGGAGGCGTTTCATTCTGTTTATTTTTGGCCTTGCATCCGTCGCTGCGTCAAATAATCGCTTTCGTAATAAGACAGCTCGTCACGAAGTTCTTCGTATACTTTGGATAACGAAAGAACGATGTCACGGGCATCACGGACCGGCTTCCGGCGGAACCGGATGGCATCCTGGCCAGTATATGCATAACGGCCGTCTTCCGAGTAACATTCATTTTTAGGATAAAAATAAGAATTCACGCATTGGTGGTACACTTCGTACAAAGCGCGTTCAGCGAAATCCACATCGAAGTTAGGGCGGCGAAGCAGAACGCCGAGCTTCTCAACGGATACTTCCGTAAACACCAGCAGATGTCTTAGATCGGACAATAAGCCTTTATAAAACAAGGTGGTATCTTCGCTGTTGTCCTCGCCAGCCAACAGACCTACCGTATGGGAGTTCAAAAACGGCTCCAATACAGAAATCGCTTCTTTAAGCTTAGCTTGAGTATTTTCGCTTAACGCTTTGACATTCGCAGGCATAGGTGATAGATCTCCTTTCATTCATCACGACAAAAAAACTTTAGGCATCAACATCGTACCACAAATTACTGGGAAGTGGTACTGGCGTTTCACGCTTTTGCTTCGCATATTTTGCGGATGACTTTCGGAACCTACTCCTATACCATCAGTTTCGCTGACAATGGAGGTTAAAACCAAGATGCGTAAAAAATGGGTCGGTATTTTCGCCGCTCTTGCTGTAGCCGCAATGCTTATTCCGGCTATTCCGTTTTTTTTGCCCAAAGGCACTCCCCCTTCGCCTGCTCCCGCTCCTGCTGTGCCAAGAGCAGCGAGCTTAAGCGGCCATCAGGAGAAGATGCGCAAACTTGCTGATGTAAATCAGGATATGAAAGCGACCGCTTTTCTTTGCGTAACGGAATGCTCCAAAGATTTCAAAAACTTGCTTAACACTTCGGCGGCAACCGATCAAGCGAAGCAGCTTAAGCTGAAATCGCTGATGGATGGACATCATCATATGCAACAGCTGACATGGATCGCCGGTGAGCGCAAATTGTCCAAGGGCTCGCTGCCGGACACCAGCAACGGATTGGCTCAAACCTATGCTGCTGAAGGCGCGAAACGTGTAAAAGCAGGGCAAAAGTATGAATCGCCGGCTTTTACGGATAACAAAGGCAGCCGTTATATCGTCTTGGGCGTACCGAAAGAAAACCATAAAGGAGTTGGCATCGTAGGGGTCATCCGCCAAGATATCGTCACGCAGGTGGAACGCCATCAGAAAAGGAATTTAAGGCTTGTGCCGTATCCGGCTGAAGGCCGCTACCGCGTTGAGTCGGTTAAGCCAAACTCCATGGAGGACACCACGGTCAAAACCGGCGAAGATAATGGAAACGCAAGCCATTACCATACGCGTGAAGTCGTTGTTCATTTTAAAACCGACCCTTCGAACAGCGAGATGGATAAAATCCAGAAGCATATCCATGCCGTATCGGTGAACCATATCGGGGATGTATATATATTCCGGTCCTCCGATGTAGATGCTGAAGATATGATGAACTATTTCCGCAAAACATGGAAAACCGAATATGTAGAACCTCATTACCTGTATATGACAAATGCGGCAGCAGCGGACAGCTTTACGCCAAACGATCCGCTTTATTCGCAATATCAGTGGAATTTACCGTCCATTGAAGCGGAAAAAGGGTGGAAATCAACGAAAGGCAGCGATCGGGTCATTGTGGCCGTCATTGATACCGGCGTACAAGCGGATCATCCCGATTTGCAGGGCAAACTGCTGAAAGGAACAAACTTTGTTAATCCGGATGCCGCTCCAGACGATGATGTCGGCCATGGGACGCATGTCTCCGGTATTATTGGAGCTGATGTCAATAATGGCGAAGGGGTTGCCGGCTTATCCTGGTATAACAAAATATTGCCGGTGAAAGTGCTTGACAGCACCGGAGCGGGTTCCACCTATTCGGTGGCGCAAGGCATCATTTGGGCGACCGACCATGGCGCCAAAGTGATCAATATGAGCCTCGGCAACTATGCGGAAGCCGACTTTTTGCATGATGCGATCAAATATGCATACGAACGCGACGTTGTGCTTATAGCAGCGAGCGGCAACGACAATACGGACAGGCCGGGTTATCCGGCGGCTTACCCGGAAGTGTTTGCCGTAGCGGCAACTGACGCCCATCATCAAAAAGCGTCTTTCTCCAATTACGGCAACTATATCGACGTCGCCGCACCGGGCGACAGCATTGCCAGTACGTATCCAGGCGGGCAATATGCCGCATTATCGGGTACGTCGATGGCCAGTCCGCATGTGGCTGCCCTTGCAGGGCTGATCCGTTCCCTCAATCCGGCTCTTACCAATGAGCAAGTTATGGACGTTATGCGCCAATCAGCCGTCGACATCGGCAACGACGGGAAAGACGATTATTACGGCTACGGTGAAATCGACGTCGCCAAAGCGCTTAAACTTGCTTCCGACTACACCACGACACTGCTTGATTATCCCAGCGAAGTGAAACGGCGCCTGGAAGCGATCAAACAGCAGTATGACGGAGAAACCTTATAAAGGGCCATTAAAAAAGGAGCATCCTTGGCGGGATGCTCCTTATTCATGCTTATTTGTTTGTTTTACGTATAAAAGCCGTTTGGAAAGTTTGCCGTAAGCCGGGTTCTGTACTTCAAGTGGTTCTGACGGGAACGACCCTCCCACCGTTAAGCGACAATCATCTATCTAGGCCATCCATTGCTGGACAGCTCAAGCGACACACCCGAACGCGCCTCGGGCAAAGGCTGCGGCGCAAAGCCGCTGCGTTCTCTTGGTCTTGCTCCAGATGGGGTTTACCAGGAATATAGTCACCCATACTCCTCGTGGTCTCTTACACCACGGTTCCATCCTTGCCTGATCCGGCGTAAGCCGGCCATCGGCGGTCCATTTCTGTGGCACTATCCTTCAGCTCGCGCTGACTGGACGTTATCCAGCATCCTGCCCTGTGGAGCCCGGACTTTCCTCTCGCGGCAACAAGGCCGCCAGCGATTGTCTGTCAAACTTTCCATGTACTCGAATAAGTATACTAGCAAACAGGCTAAATCTCAAGCCTGGAATGACTGACAAAAGACCCTTGCTTACTCATTGTTTACACAAATCGGAAAGGCTCCGTATGAACAGCGGAAGCAGACGCTTCCGTTTCATATTTTCGTGCGGCCAGCTGCTCATTCAGCCAGCCGGCTACTTTGGCTTTCATTATTTTCTCCGCATTATGGCCGGGATCAATGATCGTGAAACCCGCTTCGACTGCGTCTACCGCCGTATGATAGTCGATATCGCCGGTGATCAGCACATCCGCGCCGGCAAACATGGCGTGGCGCACATATCGCGCCCCCGATCCGCCAAGCACCGCCGCTTTTTTGATGACACGCTGCGGGTCGCCTACCACACGCAATGCAGGCACATCAAACGCCTGCTTCACTCGTTCACACAACTTCTCCAGCGTAATTGGTTCGGCAAGCTTTCCGACGCGGCCAAGCCCAAACGAACGTCCCTTCAAATCCATCGCATACAAGTCATAAGCCACTTCTTCATAAGGATGGGCTTTCAGCATCGCTTGGATGACTTTGCGGTGAATGCTGTGCGGAACAATCGTTTCAATTCGTATTTCCGCCGCCCGTTCCAGCTGGCCTTGCTTGCCGATAAACGGATTCGTATGGTCCCCGGGTAAAAATGTGCCCGTGCCTTCCGTATTAAAGCTGCAATGGCTGTAGTCTCCGATATGCCCGGCGCCAGCCTGGAACAAGGCTTGCAGCACTGCTTCATGATGCGACTTGGGCACAAATACGGCCAGCTTATACAGCTTATCCGTATGCACCTCTTCGAGAGAGTCGCGTTTATCCGGCACAATCCCTACCAGGTCGGCCATCCAGTCGTTCATGCCTCCGTCAGCCGTATCCAAATTCGTATGGGCGATATAGACGGCTATATCATGCTTGATCAGCTTCTCGTACAGCCGGCCTGCCGGCGTCGATGTATCCAGCTTGGCAAGCGGCCGGTAAATAATCGCATGGTGGGCAATAATCAAATCCGCTCCTGCGGCAATCGCTTCATCAGCAACCGCTTCCGTTACATCCAGGGCGACGAGAACTTTTTTCACTTCTTTATTTAACGTACCGAGCTGGAGGCCGATTTTATCATTTTCCACAGCATAATGTTTTGGCGCCAGCTGTTCGATCAGCTGAATGACGGTTTGTCCGTTTGCAAACATTGCAGCACCTCCTGAATCGCATCCATTTCCGATTTAAATTGTTGCAGTTTTTCTTCCGCTCCCGGCTGCTCTGCAAGCGCAAGCTGGGCCGTAACCCGCTCCAGCTTAGCCAATTCGCTTTTCCACTTTTTGAAAAAAACAGCGTTTGGCTTACGCAGCAAATACGGGCCCATTTTCAATAATAGACGTTGCTTGGAAGGCGCAGCCGCGTTAACTTGTAAAAACCCGGCATCATAAATATCCGGCGTTTCCTTGATTTGATCCGGGCTCAGCCTTACAGCGTGCAGCAGCTCGTATATTTTGCCGTCTTCCTCCATAATAAGCTCTTCTGCCAAATGCCAGCCACGCTGCACAAGCCATTGCCGAACAAGCTCCTCGCCGATATTCGGCTGCAGCACGAGCTCCCGTACGCCTTCCAGCTTGCCGGCCTGAAAGCCTTCTTCCAGAATATCCTTCATTAAACTGCCGCCCATGCCGGCAATGGTAACCGTGTCCGCTTCACCTGGCTGCAATACGGCCAGCCCGTTGCCTTGCCGGACCTCGATTTTGGCGGATAAGCCGGCTGCAGCCACCTGTTTGCGTGCGGCCAGCAGCGGCCCTGTATTCAGCTCGCCGGCAATCGCCGACGGCGACTTGCCCGACTGAACCAGATATACCGGCAGCAGCGCATGATCCGAGCCGATATCCGCTACACGCGATCCTTCCGTTACATATTGGGCAATATTTTGTAATCGACTTGATAATTTCAACATTAAGCCACCCACACCATCCATTGTTTTCGAAGAAAGAACAGCAAACCGCCGCCTGCAGCAATTTTACCGATCAGTTGAAGCTGAAGCCACGCTGTTTCTTTCAAAAAGAGCATTTGATATATTTCGGGCATAAACCATAAGCCGGCGCAAACGACAAACAGAACTGCCGACACCTGTTTCGTGTAACGGTGGAAAAACCAGCTGCACCAGCCAAACAAGCAGCATACCGGCAGCCAGTACAGCTGCGCTTCATACCAGGAGCTGCCCGATGCATAACGGTCAAGTATGAGCGCGTATACAAAGGCTGCGGCTATCCAGCCGCAGGCGTGCAGCGCCGGTATTTTGGCGGCAATTCCGTAAACAATCCATAAACACGCACAGCCAAGGATCAGCCAAAGCTGATTGTGCCAAGTGTCATACCCAAACGTTCCTAGCATATACAAACCGCCGCCTAATAAAACAAGCATTGCAATACCTACCATGCTTAACCCTACGGCTTCCTGTCTGCTGCGAATGCGTCCGCCGAATCCGATTAAGGCGGCTGCGGAAATAACGATAACCGCTATTTGCAATGCAGGAGGAAAAGCGTTAAAATAAAGCACAACAAAGGAAATTAAGGTAAAAATTCCAATTGTAAGAAGCCATTGTTTGCCGGTTGCTTTTTGGACCGCAGCAGCCGCTTTGCCGATATGTACTTTGGACAGCCGGTTTGGAAGCTCCTCGTCCTGATTCTGATTCCGGTACAGATTAAGCAGAAAATCGCAATACTGGTCTGGCAGAAGTTTGTTTCTGCGCCAATACGCAATTTCCGCAATAATCGTTTGCCTGCGCTCTTCGTTCATAGCTGAATTCGTTCCTTCCGAAATGAATATAAGCTTGTATGCGCGGCTTAAGGTGATAACCATAAAAACAGCCGCTATGTGGAAAAAAGACCTTTACTGCAGACGCAGAAAGGTCCCTTCCCATCAAAGTTTCGTTTATTCAAGGAAATCTTTTAAACGTTTGCTGCGGCTAGGATGACGAAGCTTGCGAAGCGCCTTCGCTTCAATTTGACGAATCCGTTCACGTGTAACGCCAAATACTTTGCCCACTTCTTCAAGCGTTCTTGTCCGTCCGTCATCAAGTCCAAACCGCAAACGAAGCACGTTTTCTTCCCGTTCGGTCAAGGTGTCCAGAACGTCCTCGAGTTGCTCCTTCAGCAGTTCGTAAGCTGCCGCATCAGCCGGCGCCAATGCTTCCTGATCCTCTATGAAATCACCCAGATGCGAGTCATCTTCTTCCCCGATTGGTGTTTCAAGCGAAACAGGTTCCTGCGCGATTTTCATAATTTCCCTTACTTTATCCGTGCTAAGCTCCATCTCAGCCGCAATTTCTTCCGGCGTTGGTTCGCGCCCAAGCTCTTGAAGGAGCTGGCGGGATACACGAATCAGCTTGTTGATCGTCTCAACCATATGAACCGGAATCCGGATCGTACGGGCCTGATCGGCAATTGCGCGTGTAATCGCCTGGCGAATCCACCAAGTTGCATAGGTGCTGAACTTGAACCCTTTGGATTGGTCGAATTTTTCCACCGCTTTAATAAGGCCCATGTTGCCTTCTTGAATCAGATCCAGGAACAACATGCCGCGCCCGACGTAACGTTTCGCGATGCTGACAACGAGACGCAAGTTGGCTTCCGCCAATCTGCGTTTCGCCTCTTCGTCGCCGTTCTCAATCCGTTTGGCGAGTTCAACTTCGTCATCTGCAGAAAGGAGCGGCACACGGCCGATTTCCTTCAAGTACATCCGGACGGGATCGTTGATTTTGATGCCGGGAGGCAATGATAAATCATCATCAAAATTAAAATCGTCCGAATCCCGCTCATGCTCGTCGCTGTCTTTTGCGCCCAGCGGATTTTCGTCTTCGTTTTCGTTTACGACCTCTATGCCCAAATCGTCCAGCTGCTCAAAAAACTCGTCGATTTGCTCCGGATCTTGATCGAAAGGCGACAGTTTCTCCATTATCTCTTTATAAGTTAAGGAGGACCTTTTCTTACCATGCTCGATTAATTGATCTTTTACCTGATCCAGCTTTTGTTCGGTATCTAGTTCTGTACGCTGATCATTCGCCATACTCCGACTCCCTCCTCCCTAGAACCGCTCATCGGGTCGACCCTTCAACTGTCTTTCTAGGGTTATAATCTCACTTGCAATTTGTGCTGCCACAATGTTTTCTCCGGCACGTTCCGCCCGCACCATCTCTTCCTTCTTCTGTTCGATTTCCCTAAAACGGGGCACCTTCAATATATCTTCAATATCGGCATCCAGTATCTGTTCGTTAAACGGGAAATCTCCATCCATGAGAAGAATGGATGCGGCCGCTCGTTCCAGCCGTTCATCTTGCAGCGATGCAATAAATCGGCCCGCATCCGGATCAAAGCCTTGCGCGTAATAAGCATATAAATAAGCAGCAAGCGCTGCGTGATCCTCAATATTGAATGACTCCCCAAGACGCTCATGAACAAGCTGCGCGACTTCGCGGTCATTCATCATCACATGAAGCAGTCGCCGTTCTACATTGGCATATGCGGGTAAAGGCACAGGAGCCCCTGATGCGCGGCGTTTTTCATTCCTACCATTATTCCACGAATTGTCGTTATTATCCCTTGAAGGGCGCTTTTTTTGCAGTTCCTCTCTTTTATGAAATGAATCCTGTTTCAAAGCGTGGAGATCAATTTCAAATTCGCGGGACAATTCCTTTAAATAAACTTCTCGTTCGATGGATGAATCAAGCTCCGCCACGATTCCGACCGCTTCCAGAAGATAGTTTTTTCTTCCTTCTTCTGTTAGCAGTATATGGTTTTTTCTTGAATATATAAGCTTAAATTTTGTGGCGGATACAGCCTGCCCGATCGCTTCGCGAACGAACGCTTCCGGACCGTATTCTTCAATGTATTCATCCGGGTCTTTGCCTTTGGGCAGCATGGACACCATGACTTTAAGCCCAGCCTTCTCCAGCATCGCAATTGACTTCAGCGCAGCGGCTTGTCCGGCATCATCGCCGTCATAACATACGATAATTTCTTCAGCTGAACGCTTCAACACCGCACAATGCTCTTCGGTCAGCGCCGTTCCCATTGTAGCGACGCCGTTATGAACTCCGGCATACCAGGCTTTAATAATATCCATGTAGCCTTCAAACAAAACAACCTGCTTGGACTTGCGTATGGACGCTTTTGCCTGATGCAGATTATATAACGTACGGCTTTTGGTGAACAGCGCGGTTTCCGGCGAATTTAAATACTTCGGCTGCCCTTCGCCAATGACGCGTCCGGCGAAAGCCGTAACTTTGCCGTCCCGGTCCCATATCGGGAACATCAGCCTGCCTCGAAAACGGTCGACATGGCCGCTTCCGTCGTTTTTTGCCGATAAAAGCCCCGCACGTTCCAGCAATTGCGGATCAAATTTCCGCGCTGTTAAAAACCGGGCAAGCGTATCCCACTGCGGCGGCGCATAACCAATCGAAAATTGATTAATCAGCTTGTCGCTGATACCTCTGTTCCGCAAATACTGCAGCGCCTCCGCGCCATGCGTCGTATTCAGCAGCAAATAATGGTACAGCTTGGCTGCAAGCTCATGCGCTTCCAGCATTTTACCGCGTTCCATATCTGCTTCGGAAGGCTTGTCGCGGTCCCGGTCGGCCCACGTAACAGGAATTCCCGCTTCTTCTGCAAGAAACTGAACGGCCTCCGGAAAAGAAAAACCTTCGATTTCCTCAATGAAGCGAATCACTGTCCCGCTTTTGCCACAACCGTAACAGTGGAAAATTTGAAGCTCCGGCGTTACTGTAAATGAAGGTGTTTTCTCCGAATGAAAAGGGCACAGACCCTTCATATACTTGCCGTTCTTCGTGAGATGAACGTACTTCCCGACTGTCTCGACGATGTCATGCTTGCGTCTTACCGCTTCTATGACTTCTTCCGGTATTCTGCCGTTTGTCATCGTTCATCACCTTCTATACTTCCTAACACGTATAATTCGCTACTATTCATGCTTCTCCTGCTGCAAACGTAAAAGTTTTGTCAGCTTTTGTTGGAATCGGTCCTTATCTTCTGAGCTTAAAGCTTTAGGACCTTTTGTTCGCCCGCCTGCCCGCCTGCGTTTGGCCAATTCATGGCGGCGTTCCATCAAATAGTCGATATTGTCGTTTGTATAACATTCGCCGCGCGGGGAAATGACATACGCGCCTTTGCCGATCGCCATACAAGCCAGACCGAAGTCCTGCGTCACGACAATATCTCCTTTGGAGACATGGTTCACGATGTATAAATCAACCGCATCCCTGCCTGGATCGATCTGAACCACTTGGACGCCATCCAGCGCTTCAAGCCTATGGTCATAGGAAGATACCATAAGCACGGGAGTCGAATAAGCACGGCCGGCCAGCACAATTTCCTGCTTAACCGGGCATGCGTCCCCGTCAACTACAATCGTATGTTCCATCGGCTTCTCACGCTCAATTCTTTCTTCGTGCAATATTATTATATACGCCGCACTTTGAAAAAATCCTTCCAATTCGCCTTAATTGGAGCGGATGCTGCTCATGACGAGACTTGCGGTTTCCTCCACTGCGCGATGGGATACATCAATGACAACGCAGCCCAGACGGTCCATAACATTTTGGGCATATCTCATTTCGTTCTCAATGCGCTGCTCCGTTGCATAGGCCGCGTTGTCCGGCAGCCCAAGCGCCTTCAGCCGCTCCTTGCGGATGATGTTCAAATAATGGACGCCAATCGTCAGCCCGATAATTTTTTGTTTCGGAATGCGAAACAGCTCATCCGGCGGCTTAATTTCCGGAACTAGCGGCACATTCGCCACTTTATATTTTTTATGAGCCAAATACATCGACAATGGTGTCTTGGATGTCCGGGATACGCCAATTAACACGATATCCGCCTTCATGATGCCGGATGGGTCTTTCGCATCATCATAACGGACAGCAAATTCGACGGCTTCCACTTTGCGAAAATAGTCCTCGTCCAGCACATGGTTCAGACCGGGCTCGTCACGCGACTTCCGCCCGGTCCGATGTTCCAGGCTTTCAATAAGCGGACCTAGCAAATCAATTGCCGCAATGCCGTGCGTATCCGCCAATGTTCGCATTATTTCTCTCAGCTCAGGGATAACAAGCGTGTAAAGCACGATACCTCTGTTCTCTTTCGCCAGAAGCACAACCCTTTCAAGAGCAGCCGCATCCGTAATGAACGGCATGCGGCGAATGCTAGCATGAACCGGATGAAACTGGGCGACGGCAGCTCTTACGACAAGCTCCCCCGTATCGCCCGCCGCGTCCGATGCCACGTAAATCGTAACCTCCGGTATGGACGGATACATAGTTACATCCCCCTAATCCATTCTTCGTTCAAGAAGACTGTCTGAAGATGATCAACTAAATCGGCGTATTACCAGACAAGCTTGGAGAAATCGGCGAGCGCTGCGATATCTTCGGCAATTGCAGCAAGCGTTGCAAGGCGGTTAGCCCGCACAGCTTCGTCATCCGCCATAACCATCACCGCATCGAAATAACGGTTGATCGGCTCTTTTAATCCCGAAAGTGCAGTCAGCGCTCCCGCAGCATCACCTTCGTCCAGTGATTTGCGGAATGCAGGGTGAACCGCCTGCCATGCTTCATAAAGCGTTTGTTCTGCCGCTTCCGCGAACAGCGACGTATTGACTTCTTTGACAACAGCTTTCGCCGCCAAATTGCTGACACGGTTAAACGCATCCGCTGCAAGTTTCGATTCATGGCGGTCATCGCCCGATGTCCACTCCTGAATAACCGAAGCGCGGTCTACGGTAAGGAGCAGATTGTCGAAGCCGGCGGCCATAACGGCATCCACCACATCATAACGGCTTGCTTGCTCGGTCAACACATTTTTAACCCGCAGTGCAAAGAAATCATGCAAATCTTTACGCACTTCATCCGCCGTACGTTTCATGCCGCGCTGCTCATGGACAGCAATCGCTGCATCAAACAGCTGCTGCAGACTTGCTTGGAGGCCATGCGCCAGCACAATTTGCACGATGCCGGAAGCTTGGCGGCGCAGGGCGTAAGGATCCTGCGATCCGGTCGGAATAATGCCGATAGAGAAGCAGCCCACAATCGTATCCAGCTTATCCGCAAGGCTGACGACAGCGCCTGTCAAAGTGGCTGGAGCGCGGTCGCCGGCATGGCGAGGCTGGTAGTGCTCATTGATCGCTTTCGCTACCGCTTCCTGTTCTCCTGCTTTACGGGCATAATCTTCGCCCATAATGCCTTGCAGTTCCGGGAACTCGTATACCATTTGCGTAACGAGGTCGAATTTGCAAATATCAGCGGCGCGGCTCACTGCCGCTGCCGTCTCTTGGCCGGCTCCAAGCAGCGAAGAAAGCGAATCTGCAGTCGCGCGAATGCGGCGTACTTTATCCGCAACCGTACCGAGTTCTTCATGGTAGACGATATTCTCAAGCTTAGCAAGAGCATCCCCAATCTTCAGCTTTTGGTCTTCCGCATAGAAAAATTTCGCATCCGACAAGCGTGCGCGAAGCACTTTCTCGTTGCCTTTTGCCACAACATCAATAGAGGTCCGGTCGCCGTTGCGCACCGTTACGAAATAAGGCTGAAGTTCGCCTTCCGCATTAAGGACAGGGAAATACCGCTGATGTTCACGCATGGAAGTGATCAGCACTTCTTGCGGGATTTGCAGGAACGATTCGTCGAATGTGCCGAACAGCACATTCGGGTATTCCACAAGGAACAGAACTTCCTCCAGCAAGTCTTCTTTCACGGCAATTTCCCAGCCATGCTCTTTCGCAAGTCCGTTAATTTGCGAAACGATCAGCTGTTCGCGTTCTTCCACGTCCACAATGACATGCTGCTCCCGCAAACGTTCTTTGTATTCGGACGGTTGGGCGATTACCGTCTCCGTTCCTAAAAAGCGGTGGCCGCGCGAAACGTTGCCGCTTGCGACTCCGGCAAGCTCCAGCGGAACAATGTCTGTGCCGAACAGCGAAACGAGCCAGCGGATCGGGCGCACAAAACGAAGATCATAGCTGCCCCAGCGCATATTTTTGGGGAATGTCATCGAAGTAATAATATTCGTGAGTCCTTCAGCCAATACGTCCGCCGTATGGGTGCCGATGCTGCTTTTATTTGCATAAACGTATTCAACGCCGGCAAGCTCCTGGAAATAGAGCTGGTCCGCGCTTACACCTTGGCTTTTCGCGAAGCCAAGCGCCGCTTTGGTCCATTCGCCGCTGGCCTCTTGCGCGATTTTGCGGGAAGGGCCTTTCACCTGCTCGTTAACGTCGGCCTGCTTTTCTTCAACCGCTTCAACGATTACCGTCAAGCGGCGCGGCGTTGCATAAGCTTGCACCTGTCCATGTCCGATACGGGAATCAGCCAGCCATTTCGCCGTTTTGTCCTTCAGCTGGTTCATCGCAGCACGGACAAAACGGGCCGGCACCTCTTCCAATCCGATTTCAAGCAAAAGGTCTTTAGCCATTGTGCTCCACTCCTTTCTTCAGCAACGGGAATCCGAGGCGTTCCCGCTCCTCCAGGAACGTTGCCGCGCATTCTCTCGCCAGATTGCGAACCCGCATAATATAACCCGTTCTTTCAGTTACGCTGATTGCGCCGCGCGCATCAAGCAGGTTGAATGTATGCGAGCATTTCAGCACATAATCGTAAGCCGGGAATACCAGTTTATTGGCAAGCGTCTTTTTCGCTTCTTCCTCGTACATGTTAAACAAGGAGAACAACATGGACGCATCCGAAATTTCAAATGTATATTTGGAATGCTCATATTCCGGCTGAAGGAATACGTCGCCGTAAGTAACGCCGTCTACCCATTCGAGGTCATAGACGTTTTCTTTTTGCTGAATATAGGAAGCCAGACGCTCCATACCGTACGTAATTTCCACCGCAACCGGATTCGCGTCGATGCCGCCGACTTGCTGGAAATACGTAAATTGCGTAATTTCCATGCCGTCCAGCCATACTTCCCAGCCGAGTCCCCAAGCGCCAAGCGTAGGCGATTCCCAGTTATCTTCAACAAAACGGATGTCATGATGGTTGGCGTCGATGCCAAGCCGCTTCAAGCTTTCCAGATAAAGCTCCTGGATATTGTCCGGCGACGGCTTCAAAATGACTTGGAACTGGTGATGCTGATACAGGCGGTTCGGATTCTCGCCGTAACGTCCGTCAGCCGGACGGCGGGATGGCTCCACATAAGCAACATTCCACGGCTCCGGCCCGATCGAGCGGAGGAAAGTCATCGGATTCATTGTACCCGCGCCTTTTTCCACGTCGTAAGGCTGCACCAGAATGCAGTTTTGCTCCGCCCAAAATTGCTGCAGCGTTACAATCATACCTTGAAAATTCAACACTTGGTTTTCGCTCCTTTTTTATATATTCCTCATGCGAGGACAACTGCGGCAGCTTGCGGGAATGATACGAACGGGCGCAAAAAAGCCCCCGTCTCTACGCCTGCTGCCAGACGTAGGGACGAGAGCTGAAGCTCCCGCGGTTCCACCCTACTTGGTTCACTTGGTATTTGCGAATAACGTCATCGGTATGTATCCTGTAACGTTCGAACGCAATAAAGCAAACCCGCTTTGTTCAACACGACTCCGGAGCGCCATGTTCACGTTTGGCCGGCCGCCGGGCTTGCACCTTCCCCGGCTCGCTGCTTGACCTTTATCAAACGTTACTTTCTCCATCATTGTCCGATATTCACTATTAGAATATTCTAATCACCGGAAATGGTTTTGTCAAACACGGGTCAGCGGGCCTCTTAATGGCCGTGTGCTTCCAAGGAAGATTTCTCGTCTTTTGTCTTGGTTCCGATAATGTCTTTCATGCCTGCACCGCCCATCATCAGTACACAAGCGAGCGCCAGCACCGCTGGAATTACCGACCACATGAATGTAGTCGAAATAGAGCCGGATAAAGTGTCCACGATTTTATCCATCACATCGTGCGGAATTTGCTCCCGGGTTTCCGGCGAAAGCAATTGCCTCGCATCCTGGGACTGCGAAACCGGCGCCCCGCCGTTCGTACCGGCAAAAGCGTCCTTCATCCCGCTTGCAAAGTTGTTGCGCTGAATGATGCCGAATATCGTAATCCCTACCGTCATGCCCAGCGAACGGACAAACGACATCGTCGAGCTTGCCGAACCGCGCTGAGTGGCGTTAAATCCATGAATCGACGACATGCCAAGAACCGAAAACGAGAAGCCGATGCCAAAACCGGTAATTGCCATATAAAGCCTCAGCGTCCATTTGGTCGTGTCCGGCTCGATCGTTGCCAGCAGAGCAATGCCCGCGATAAAAATAATAGCGGAAATCGTCATAATGCTGCGATAAGACATTTTGGAGCTTAAAATGCCCCCGACTTGCGCGGCAATAACAGATGCCACCGTCATCGGAATAAGCATAAGCCCGGAGTTCGTTGCCGTTCCGCCGTATACGCCCTGCACAAAAATCGGAATGTAAAGCGCTGCCGTAATAAACGCAGATCCGTAAAATAAACCGGCTCCCGTGCTGGCAGCAAACAATCTGCGCTTGAACATCTCAAAAGAAATAATCGGATCGGATGCTTTCGTTTCCACAAAAAGGAAGGAAATGAACAGCACTACAAATCCTGCGAGCAGTGCGATAATCGGAGCCGAATTCCAAGCGTATTCATTGCCGCCAAGCTCCAGGCCAAACATTAAACACACAATTGCGCCTACGAGCGCTCCTGCTCCGAACCAGTCAATTCTTTGTTTCTCATGATGTAAAGACTCTTTGTAAAAAAAAATGATCAGCACAAGCGATACGATGGCGATTGGCGCATTGATGTAAAAAATCCAGCGCCAGTTAATTGCGTCCGTCAAGTAGGCGCCGGCCAGCGGGCCAAATAAACTGGATACGCCAAATACTGCACCAAATAAACCGCCCATCTTGCCTCTTTTTTCCGGAGGGAAAATATCAAAAACAATCGTAAAGGCAATCGGCATAATTGCGCCGCCGCCGATCCCTTGAAGCGCGCGGTAAATGCTAAGCTGCGTAATGGATTGCGCTGTACCGCACAATAAAGAACCAATTAAAAATATAAGTACGCCAAATACAAAAAAACGTTTACGGCCGTACATGTCGGACAGCTTGCCGAATATCGGCATACCCGCCATCTCGGTCACCAAATAAGCCGAGGTTACCCATACGAATTTATCCAAGCCGTTCAAATCGCTTATAATCGTAGCCATCGCGGTTGAAACAATGGTGTTATCAATTGCCGCAACGAGTATTCCAAGCAGCAATCCTGTCACGACAAGGCCCATTCTGCTTTGTGTTGCCGTCATGCTTAACGCTCTCCCTTCCCATTCTCGTTCTCATCCATCTTTCGTACCCATCATACCGTATCCGGGCTTGGTCTAAAATGGCCGCTAGAACGAAACTCCCTCGGTCTGCAGACCGAGGGAGTTTCGTTTCCGTACCCTTACCGCATTTATGTAAGCTTGTCCAGCTGGTCCAAAAAAGTTTGCGACTTCAGCTTTAACCCAAGCAGTTCGTCCATCATCCGCCTCATTGCCAGCTTCAGCTCCGCTTTCGTTTCCGGCTTAACCTGGATATCGCCGAGCCGCCGCAAATCCATTCGGCGGAACAGCCGCAGCAGCTTGTACGCGGTATCGCCCGGGCGAAGCGCGCCGGGATCGCTTGCCGAGCAGCGGATACATAAAGCGCCGCCCATATGAGGGCTAACCCGGAAAGGCCCTTCCTCCTGGCCGCAGTTTACGCAGAAATCAAGCTCCGGTGCGTAACCCGACGCCTCCAAAATGCGCATCTCGTATAAATGCGTAACAATTTGCGCGTCTTTGCCTGCTACATAACCGCTTAGGCATGCCTTCAGCTGCTCAAACAAAAAACCGCCCGCTTCTTCGTCCTGAAGCGCGCGGTCGGTCAATTCCGCAACATAAGAAGCATAAGCGGCCTGGTCCAAATGTTCGCGCAAAGTATGATACGAATCGTAAATCTCGCCTGCGTTTAAGTTGCCCAGCCCCCCGTTAGGTCCGCGAAAAAACACGAATTCCCCATAAGTGAAAGGCTGCGCCAGCGAGCCATACCGGCTTTTTACCTTTTTAGCTCCCTTTATTAAAACGCCCACCTTGCCGCTGTTATTGGTCAGCAAAGTTACGATTTTGTTGCCTTCCCCATAATCCATACTGCGGATTACGATTCCTTCCACACGATAAAGCATGCCGCTCTCCTTCTCCCTTGGCTGAGGAAGCGTCAAGAATCAAGCTCTACTGCCGTCTCCTCAAGTTCAGCTTCAAGACTGCCGTCCGCAGCAGCCGCGTCAGCTTCTTGCCCCGATCCTATCTTGTTTACTTCTTTGTATAACAAAAAGGATTCCACATCCCCGGTCAACGTAAAATACTTCCACGAAAAGTTTCGCAATCGTATTCATCCTTTCCCTCGGAAATGTTCCCTGACGAAAATAGGATGCGATAAATCGGGATGTGTTATCCTTAGCAATTATTTCAGCCGCAGCGGCCGGTTAATCATGCCGGAAGCCGAAGTCTTTCAATATTCTTTCCTGATTCCGCCAATCCTTCTTGACCTTCACCCACAGCTCAAGGAATGTGCGGGAACCAAGCAGCGACTCAATATCGTTGCGCGCAAGCTTGCCCACTTCTTTCAGAAGCGAGCCTTTTTTGCCGATAATAATCCCTTTTTGCGAATCGCGTTCGACATAAATAACAGCTCCGATATAGACAACTCCATTATCCTGGACGCGCATATCTTCAATCTGTACGGCAATCGAGTGCGGAATTTCTTCCCGCGTCAAATGTAAAATTTTTTCACGGATCAGCTCGGCGCATACGAATTGCTCCGGATGGTCCGTTACCTGGTCAGCCGGGTAATATTGCGGCCCTTCCGGCAAATAACGGATTAATTGCGCAAGAAGCGTCTCTACATTATTGCCCTGCAATGCCGAGATCGGCACAATTTCCGCAAAATCGTATAAATCTTTATATTCGGTAATGATGGGAAGCAATTTTTCCGGCTCAATCTTATCGATCTTGTTCAAAACAAGAAATACAGGCGTCTTCACCTTTTTAAGCTGTTCGATAATAAACCGGTCGCCGCCGCCGATTCCTTCCGCTACGTCAACAAGAAATAACGCCGCTTCGACTTCTTTTAGCGCGCTTTCCGCTGTTTTGAACATGTAGTCGCCCAGCTTGGATTGCGGCTTATGGATACCCGGCGTGTCCAAAAATACGATTTGGGCCTCGTCGGTCGTATACACGCCATGGATTTTGTTGCGCGTTGTTTGCGGCTTATCCGACATAATGGCGATTTTCTGGCCGATCAGATGGTTCATCAAGGTTGATTTTCCGACGTTTGGCCGGCCGATAATGGCTACAAACCCGGAACGGAATTTAGAATTGCTCATAAGTTTAACGAATTACCCCTCTTTCTCCAAAGAAGAAGACGTAAACGCGCCTGGCAGCAGTTCTGCTACCGTTGTAACGCTCCACGCTCCTTTTAAATTGCCCATAACAACAGGCATATCATGTGCACACAGCTCGACAAGCACTTGGCGGCATACGCCGCATGGCGCAATGGGGCCTTCCGTATCGCCAATAACGGCAATCGCCTGAAACTCGCCCGGGCGCTTCCCGTCCGCAACCGCACGGAACAAAGCTGTCCGTTCCGCACAATTGCTTGGGCCGTATGCCGCATTCTCAACGTTGCAGCCGTAATGGATCACGCCGTCACGTCCCAGCAATGCAGCGCCGACTTTAAAATGCGAATAAGGGACATATGCCCGCTCCATTGCTTCACGGGCCGCCTCCAGCAGCGAAACGTAATGTTGTTCGAGGCCAGTATATACCGCCATTTCTCCCACTCCCTTGTTAGATGCAGAAACGACGTCACCGCTTCGCGGGAAGCGGTGATGCCGTTTCAAAAGACGTTGTTTCCATCATTGAAATAATAATTCCCAGATAGGGGGCAGCAATACGATTACACCGATAACAACCGCAGCAGCCGATACGATCAACACAGCTCCTGCAGCGACATCTTTTGCACGTTTCGCTAAAGGATGAAGACTTGGGCTCGCAAGGTTAACTACCTGCTCCACAGCAGTGTTCATCATTTCCGCCGATATGACGGACCCGATGGTCAGCAGCAGAATAGCCCACCTTGTAACGGTCAGCCGCGCGATCAATCCAAGGAAAATAACGATAACGGCTGCTGCGGTATGAATACGCATGTGGCGCTGCGTACGCAAGGCATATTGAATGCCCGAGCACGCGTAGCCCAAGCTCCGGATAAATTTCCGCATTAGCGGGACAGACCAGCCTTTTGAAGAACCGCTTCCTGCTTCGCAAACATTTCTTTTTCGCTTGCGTCATCCTGATGATCATATCCGATCAAATGAAGGAAACCGTGAACGAACAAAAAGCCGATTTCGCGTTCCAGCGAATGCCCGTACTCTTCGCTTTGCTCCGCTGCCCTTTCGACGGAAATAATAATATCGCCCAGCATGCCGGAAATCGGATCAAGCTCGTCTTCGCTTTCCACCTCAAAAATAATGTCCAGCTCTTCGGTGCCTTCATCCTGCATCGCAAACGACAACACATCCGTCGGGCGGTCGATGCCGCGGTATTCTTTGTTCAGCTGGTGAATTTGCTCGTTGTCGGTAAACGTCAGCGTCACTTCTCCGTTCAGCACGTTCTCCGCTTCGCCGGCAAGCTGCAGCAGCTGCTCCAGCCGCGCGATCCAGCTTTCCGGAATGTCCATTTTATCCTGCTCATTGCTCCAATCCAATTGCAAACTCATGCTAAACGCTCCTTTGATTTGTCTTCCTCCGGATATTCAATGCGGGAGTGGAAAATGCCGATGACGCTTTCCTTCAGCGACTGGGCGATTTGTTCCAGCTCCTTCATCGTCAAATCGCATTCATTCAGCTGGTTATCGTCCAGCCTGCTTTTAATGATTTTATGAATCAGCGAGTCAATCTGATCAACCGTAGGGTTGCGCAAGCTCCTTACCGCCGCTTCCACGCTGTCGGCGATTCCGACTATCGCCGCTTCTTTCGACTGCGCTTTCGGACCCGGGTAGCGGAAATCGTCGAGCGTAAATGCCGGTTCGATTCCTTGCTCTTCAGCCTGCTTGACTGCTTTATGGTAAAAATAATACAAGCTTGTTGTGCCGTGATGCTGCTCCGCAATATCGCGCAGCTGCTTCGGCATATTGTACGACTTCAGCATTTCCACGCCGTCCCGCGCGTGGGCGACAATGATTGACTTGCTCAGCTTCGGATCAATCGTATCATGCGGGTTTTCAATATTCGACTGGTTCTCAATGAAATAGTTTGGCCGTTTTGTTTTGCCGATATCATGATAAAAGGACCCGACCCGGCACAATAAACCGTCCGCTCCGATCGCCTCTGCCGCCGCCTCCGATAAATTGCCGACCATTACGCTATGATGGTATGTACCGGGCGTTTCCGTAAGCAGCTTGCGCAGCAGCGGGTGATTCGGGTTGGACAGCTCCACAAGCTTAAGCGCAGACAAAATGCCGAAGGTCACTTCAAAAAACGGCATAAGGCCGATAACCAGTATGGCCGTCAGCAGCCCGTTCACAAACGCAAATCCGATGCTGTAAATCATCGTTGCTTCCTGATCCAGCTTGCCGGTAAGCAGCGTAAGCGACAAAACGGACAAAGAGCCGAACAAGCTGGCCATAATGCCCGCTTTCAGAATGGTGGACCGCTGGCTTGCGCGGTGAATGGAAAAAATCGCCGCAAACGCCATTGCCATTATCACAAAGCCGTAGCCGTAGTTAAACAGCTGATTCTGGTTCGTATTAAGCACTATACTGCCAAAGGCGGCGAACAAAATCGAGCTTACAATCGCCAAATGCATGTCCAGCAGCAGCGTAATAAGCATAGAGCCAAGCGCCGCCGGAGCCAGATAGCCGATATAAAACGCGGCGTCCGTTTGAATAATGGCGATAATCTGCATCGCCACCATCGTAATGAAATAAATTAGCCACAGCATAAGCAGCTGTGTGTTGTTATATTTATTTTGGCGGCTGGAGAAGACGCCCGTGTGATCCAGGTAGCTGAATACGCCTAATATAAGCAGCAGCGACATCATAAACAAGCCAAGCTGCGGCCAGTAATTTTTTTTGTCCTGCAGCAGCGAAGAATCGGACAATATCTCATATATTTCCGGGGTAATGATTTCCCCTTTTTTTACAATAATATCTCCATCCTTGTAAACAACAGGCGGAGCATCTTTTTTGGCTTGCGCTTTTGCTTCATCCGTAGCGCTTTTATCCAAAAATTTATTTGGCATAATGGCAAAACGCGCGAGCTCCTGCACGATCTCGCGGCTTGTCCGGCTGCTGATAGAGCTTGCGTTGACCAGCTCCGGCACTTTCATTCGGGCCGTCTCCGCTTCGCGCAGCGAGTCTCCCATCAGCTTGCGGACGACATCCTGCGCTACCGTGCGCATTTCTTCCAGCTCCGTAAGACTTAGATTCGGAATCTTATAGAACGTTTCTTCCGGAATCGTATATTGCTGCTCTTTTACAACTTTAACCATCTCTTCCATCAAGGTAGAGCTATAAGTACCATTGCCGGCATTCACTTTGGCGAAATTATCGACATATTGTGCGTATTTGCCGGGAATTTCATTGCGGTAAATATCAATTTTATTTTGAGTCGTAACCTGATCGTCCTGATTCAGCTGCTCGATCCGGTCGAATATTTGCCCAATCAAATTATCGCTTCTTAAAGCTACGTTGGAATACACGGTTTCAACGCGGTCGGCTGCATCTTCCTGTGCTTTCAGCGTCCCTTTTACATCTTCGATCTGATGGGGAGCGACGATATTTTTCTCGCTGATATCGCCTTGCTTGATGTCGTATGTTTCCGGAAGCACGTGCGGAGCCAAGCTGAAATAGAACAGCAGCACAAACAGCAACAAGAGCAGCCACCTTACGGCGGCGCTCTGCTTCCACCCCGCCGATTTCGACGGTTTCAAGCTTCCTTGTTTACCGGATTGTTTGTAGCTCATGCAGCGGACATTCCTCTCTAAGCTTTGTTTTCAGCGTCCACATTGTAGGCCATAACGATTTTCTGCACTAAAGAATGCCTAACGACATCCGATTCCGAAAAATAGATAAATCCAATTTCTTTAATATCTTTCAGGATGCGTTGTGCTTCTATTAAACCCGAGTTTTTGCCTCTGGGCAAATCGATTTGCGTCATGTCGCCTGTAATGACCATTTTCGAGCCAAAACCAAGGCGCGTCAAAAACATTTTCATTTGCTCGGGGGTCGTGTTTTGCGCCTCGTCCAATATAATAAACGAATCGTCCAATGTACGGCCGCGCATATAAGCAAGAGGCGCGATCTCAATTACGCCGCGCTCAAACAGCTTTCCGGTCTGATCCGGCCCCATCACATCGTGAAGGGCATCATACAATGGGCGAAGATAAGGGTCAACCTTTTCCTGCAAATCTCCCGGCAAAAACCCGAGACTTTCACCCGCTTCCACTGCCGGGCGGGTAAGCATAATTTTTTTCACTTTGCCTTCTTTAAGCGCAGCGACCGCCAGCACCACCGCCAAATAGGTTTTGCCCGTGCCCGCAGGGCCGATGCCAAACACGATATCATGCTTGCGGATGGTTTTGACATAATGCCGCTGGCCAATCGTCTTGACGCGGATCGGCTTCCCTCGGTACGTTGTTGTAATCTCTGCTTTAAACAAATCAAGCAGCTCTTCGGCCTGCATGGCGCGCGCCAGCTCCAGCGCGTACATCATATCTCTCTCCGTAGGCGTATAGCCGCCTCTCACAAGCTGCAGCATCACATCATAAAGCTGCTCAAGCGAGTCTACTTCCGCTGGATCGCCCGTTATGACGATTTCCGCCTCGCGAGACGAGATCCGTGCTGTCATTTGCTCTTGCACCAAACGCAAGAACCGGTCCTGCGGCCCAAACACTGCGAGCCCTTCCGCCGCATTGCCCAGCGGGATTTTCACTGTTTTTGCTTCGATTTGCAACAAACCTCAATCTCCTTGTTCATGGACTAAAGGCATCTCTTCTATGATTGACTGCTCCACTTCAAAAAGAACTTTCATATAAACTTTACCATTGTCCGTCTTTTCATGCAAAATAATTTCATCCCGGACGACCGAGTCCGCTCCTGCTTTTGAAGCCAGCACTGCCTTTGCCTGCAGCAAACCCGCCTGCTTTGCTTCGTCCGCAGTCAATTGCCTTTGCTCCGTACGGACTTCCATCACCGTTTCTTTCATTCTTCCAATCGGCAGCTTCCAGTTGCGCCAGCCCGCCTGCTCTTCCTCCCGCACCGCTTCCGACTGCTCGAAGGGCGTTTTCCCGAAGCCGCTTACCTGCAGCAGCCTGGAGCCAAGCACCGCATACCATTTTGTCTTTTTCTCTCCTGTATAGACTTTAACCGGCTGGACAAGCGGTGACGTGATGTTATATTCATACCAGACCAATCCTTTCACTACCCCTTTGGCCGGTACGGTCTGCGTATAAGCACCGTCGCCAATTGTGCCGGAAATAAGTGTCTGGCCTTTTTTCACCTTCGTATTTTTACTGACGACCGGACGGCCTTTTTCCACCAATATTTGCGTGACGACTGCATCATGAGAGGCAACCAAATGCCTAGGCGTGTTCAAGTCCGCTGTTTTCGGAACGGTATTCTCGACTACTTGAATAACAATGCGTGTCCCTTTTTTCTCCACGCCAACCCACGAGGCGTCCGGCAGCTTGCTTGTTAAACGTTTGGACAATAGATCGGCGTCAGCCAGTTTAAACGACCACTGAAAAGGAAAAATCCCTTCCTGCTTGGCTGCTTGTTCAATCTGCTCGTCCGACATGCGGGAGTTGCCCGTAATTTCAACCGTCCATACTAAAGAAGACAATAAATAAATAATGGCAAAAAACAAAACGATGCCTAACGCAAAAAACTTTCTTTTTCCCATTTTGTCCAAAAGAAAAGGAAAACCTGCTCGTCCTGTCACATGGATACGGCAGCCGGTTTTTTTCAAATAAGGGCGCAGACGAAAAAAATCGCTGACGGAAACTTCGAACTGGAGCTTGCCATCGCTTGTCCAGCGAATGGACGATAATGTTAAACCTCCTGCAAGCGCGCGGTTCACAAGCTCTTCAGGCTGTCCGCCGCGCACTTGCACGGTTACAATACCTCTCACCCAATGCAGCCATAACACGCTAATCATTCCCTTCAATCCGCATATAGTCCGCCCCTTAGCCGGCGGCTTGTACACCAGCGCCCGATAGCGCCGTTATCCGGCTATTTGAGCGCGATTTGCTTGATTAAGCCTTCGATAAACACTTCTTCCGTCCAAATTGTGCGGATGACCAAATCTGAGCCGATAACCTCCAGCTCTCCTTTGCTCAATGCAAGCGTCAGCTTCTCGCTGGAGAACTGAATGACGCCGCGGTGATTCTCGATATAAAGTTGTCTATCCCCGATCATGGTAAGCCTCGGAAGATCGTACATGACGTCCTGCGGCATATCCAGCATGTCGGCGGTCCATTTTCGTATTTTTCGGTTGATGCGGCCCATATGCTCTCCGGTCCCCCCGCCTTGCGTATGCGATGGCATAAGCCTGTTAAAATAACAAAACGGTTCTTCATTCCAAATTATGCTCGGAGCGGCTCATTTATGAAGATCGCAAAAGATAACATACACCGCGTCGCAAGGAAGGGCTACGGCTGCGAATAATAACGGCTGATCCTGCCTGGACAGCAAAAAAAAGCAAGCTTCCGGATTGTAACAATCCAGAAAGCTTGCTTTTTATTTACGGAACGGTTTTTTGGCGCGCGGCGGGCCTAAAATTTCCGACCATACGACAGCTCGCCGCAAGTCTTCTTCGCTGGCGCGCAGCACCGGCGATTTGGCCGGCTGCGCCTTGGGCTGGCGGGCAGCGCCCTGCGCGTTCTGACGCACTCCCAAGCCCGTATGGCCGTGTCTGGCGGGAGGAGCCGGCTGCGAGGCCGCCTGGCTGCGGCTCTGTGCCGGATACGCCCCTGAGAACGGGCTTACGCCGGGAGGCTGCACAGCGGAACGGGGAGGCTCCTCTGCCTGCTTAGGAGCCGGCTCATAAGGAGCTTCTCGCCAATTCTCCTCATCGCGGCTGTTTTCGTTCCTTTCGTGCTCCTCCTGCGGATGCGGATAACGCCGCTCGCGTTCTCCCGGCCAGGAGCGGTCAGCGCCGCCGCCAAAGGTCGGCATACCGCCTCTCGGGCGCTGCTTGCGCGAGCCGCCCACGATTTTGGCGATAATCCCGATAATGACCACAATAAAAAAGATGTTGCTTGATAAAAAAGCGATCAGCTTCTCCAATCTATCACCCCCGGCAAATTAATGGAATCGCCGGTCAGGCGTTTGAGTTGCCGCCATTGTGGTCGGAATCCGCCGAATCCGGCTTGCCGATCGTATTGCGCATTTGCGTATCCGCTTCAATATTTTTCAAGTTCATATAATCCATGACGCCGATTTTGCCCGACTTCAGCGCTTCTGCCATTGCAAGCGGCACCTGTGATTCCGATTCGACAACCAGCGCTCTCATTTCTACGACACGCGCCTTCATTTCCTGCTCTTGGGCAACCGCCATCGCGCGGCGTTCTTCCGCTTTAGCCTGAGCGATCCGCTTGTCGGCTTCCGCTTGCTCGGTTTGCAGATTGGCGCCGATATTTTTGCCTACGTCCACATCGGCGATATCAATGGACAAAATTTCGAATGCAGTTCCGGCATCCAGCCCTTTCCCTAACACAGTGCGCGAAATCAGGTCCGGATTTTCAAGCACGTCTTTATGCGAACCGGAGGAACCAACCGTCGTTACGATCCCTTCGCCGACCCGGGCGATAATCGTTTCTTCGCCGGCGCCGCCGACGAGCCGTTCGATATTGGCGCGAACCGTAACTCTTGCTTTTACTTTCACTTCGATGCCGTCTTTCGCTACCGCCGCTACAATCGGCGTTTCAATAACGCGGGGATTAACGCTCATTTGTACCGCCTGAAGCACATCGCGGCCAGCCAAATCAATCGCGGCCGCCCGTTCAAAAATAAGCGGAATGTTGGCGCGTTGGGCCGCAATCAGCGCATTAACTACCCGGTCGACGTTGCCGCCCGCCAAGTAATGGCTTTCCAGCTGGTTGATCGACAACCCTAATCCCGCTTTCGTCGCTTTGATCATCGGGTTCACGATCCGGCTTGGCGTAACACGGCGCAATCGCATCGCTACAAGCGTTATGATGCCGATGCGCACGCCCGATGCAATGGCGGAAACCCACAGCATAACCGGGAAGAAACTAAGAAATACAGAGATGACGATAATCGCCAGCACAACAATAATGACTGCAGTTACTAATGGATCCAAATGAAATCACGACTCCTTTCAAGTTTAAACCGTTTCTTTTTTTTCTTTCACAAAAACCCAGGTGCCTTCCGCTTTCGTAACAACGACCGCCGCTCCCTGTTTAATAAATTCGCCGGAGGTGACGACGTCGACCCGTTCCTCGCCGATTTGCACCGTCCCCGCCGGACGGAGCGGCGTAACGGCTACACCTTCGCGCCCGACTAGCGGAACTTTCGTTTCAGCCGGCACGAAACCTTTATCCGCAGTAAGCTTCTCCCGCAAAATAAACTTGTTCCAAATGCCGCGGTGGCCGAATTTTTTGATGGAGATCCCTATTACGATAGCAGCCAGAACAATTGCCACAGCTAATGACAGCAATGCGGACAGCGGATCGGAAGCGGCCATCATCACGCCCGCGATCAAGGATATGCTGCCTACAATTCCGAGCGCCCCGAAACTAGGCACAAACAGCTCCAGTATAAGCAGAATTAATCCAAGCACAAACAGCGCAATAGATTCTTTTCCTGCGAAACCGGCTACATAATGCCCGAAAAAATAAAGCCCAAACGATATCGCTCCGATAAGCGCCGGAAATCCTAATCCGGTAACAATCAGTTCCAGGGCAATGCCGGCTACGCCAATAATGAGCAGCAGCGTCCGGATGTACGGATCAACCAAATACCTTGCCAGTTGCTCGGCAGGCGACGGCTTCACATCAATCCGGTCCCGGCTATCGAGACCTAGCCATGCAATCGTTTCCTCAACAGAACCTGCGATGTGATCCGCGTATCCGGCCTTTTGCGCTTCATCGGCCGATAAAGTCAATATTTGCCCCTTGTCCTTGCTAATGCCGGAATCCGGCAAAGAAAGGGTAACATCTTTATTGACCATCGCAGCAGCAATGTCCGGGTTTCGGCCGTGAAGCGCCGCCGCCTCCATCATCATTTTGGTCCAGAATGACACGGTTTTCGGATTGTCAATCAAATCGCCCGAACCGTTGACGACTGCAGCAGCTCCAATCGTGCTGCCCGGCTCCATCACAATCTGTTCGGCGTTTAAAGCGATGTAAGTGCCTGCCGATACCGCTTTTCCTTCCACAAACACCGTTGTCGGCACCGGGCTTTTGCGGATCAGCTCGCCGATTTGCTCGGCACTGGTTACTGCTCCGCCAAAGGTGTTAATGGTCAAAATGACTCGTTCCGCCCGTGCCTCCTCCGCTTCCTTGTAAGCCCGGCGCAAAAAAGCCTCCAGACCCGACTCAATCGTCTGCTCGGCCGGAATCACAACAACGGCCGGCCCGGCGGCCGACGCTTGCTGTGCAGCCTGCCCCTCCGCCGCTGCGTGAACAGCCGACGCGCCAACCGCAAAACTTAACCATGCGGCAAGCATGCAGCCAAGCAAAACCAGCTTGGGCCATCTAAGCAGTTGCATGTGAGCTGCCTCCTTTTTACGGCATGATCTACCTTTACGGGTTAAACGCACCAAACGTTTCATATATATGTAAATGATAACATAAGCCAAGCCCTATTTTGGGATTTATTCCAATACAATGCCAATAAAAAAAGTCCACTTCAGCTTTCTCGGCATTCGTGGACTTTATTCACAGGTTCCCGGCTTATCACATAGAAATAACTTATGAAAAAGCCGCAAATAAGCGTACATAGTAAAAAACACCCCAATTAAGGGGTGTTTATGTCCGATCCTTGTTTATTGCAGAAATTGTTGCACCAATTGGTTTACTAGTTTACCGTCTGCGCGTCCTTTTACTTTTGGCAAAAGAGCGCCCATCACTTTCCCCATCTCGGCTTTGGAAGAAGCACCGAGTTCCTGGATCGTCTGCGTCACTATCGCTTTAATCTCTTCTTCGGTCAGCTGTGCGGGAAGGTATTGACTAATAATATCAATTTCTGCTCTAAGAGCTGTTGCCAGATCCTCACGGCCGGCTTTCTCAAATTCTTGGAGGGAATCTTTACGTTGTTTGATCTCGCGACTTACGATATCAAGCACTTCATTATCGTCCAAAGGACGCTTCAAATCAATTTCCAAGTTTTTAATGGACGCACGAACCATGCGGATTGTGGTCAATTTGAACTTGTCCTGATTTTTCATAGCTTGCTTCATATCGTCGTTCAATCGTTCGCTAAGGTTCATTATGGAAGGATCCTCCTAAAACTTTCTCTTACGCGCAGCCTCGGACTTTTTCTTGCGCTTAACACTTGGCTTTTCATAATGCTTGCGTTTCTTCACTTCCGCCAGGACGCCATCTTTAGCGATGGAACGTTTAAAGCGGCGAAGCGCTGCATCAATAGTCTCGTTTTTGCGAACTTTCGTTTCAGACACCAGTTTTCCCTCCCTCCGAAACAGACCGTCCAGAGCATAAACACGGTTTATCAAACTTCATTATATGTCAAAATGAATAACAGTGTCAACTTTGCTTGGAAGCATGCCCGCTCTGCGGCATATTCGTAACTATTATAACGGATTATGCGCTGCGAGTCCAATGAAAAAGCGCCTGGCCAATGTCTGGCCAAGCGCTTCGGACGAACCGTCCTTAGAAGAAAAACGGCAAAAGGGATAAACCAAGCAATCCGCCCAGCGGGAATACTTGACGGTAAAAACGGCGGCGAGGGAAAAACGGGTACGGATAGAAGCCAGGGCCAAAAAACGCCCGGTCGTCATGCGGCCATGCCGGGACAGCCAAACAGACGACGTGATCGTCGATATGCTCGATAAAGCCGTCGATGCAGTAGCCGCTGTGCGTACGCAGCAGCACATAACGGAATTTGTGATGTTCGCACCATTTTTTATGATGGTCCGGATGCGCAACATAAGGCATATTAGCATAAGATTCATTGGCTTCTTTTGCAGCCGGGATAATCGGATTCGGCATATTGGATACGCCGGCGGAGCTGTGAGCTTTTTTATTTTCCAAACGAAAGCCTCCCCTTTCATACGCTTTGCTTTCATCGTATTCAGGAATAGGCGAATGGCTACTTCCGTTTGAAATTATTTTAGGCTGCTGCCGTGAACGAGAATGGCTTTCTCCAAATCGTCCGCGATATCAAGCCAGCCGTATCCGCCGCCCAGCCGGATGGAGGAGCTGCGGATGCCGATCGTGTCAAAATTGAAGCGCAAAATAATTTCCCGCTCCTGCGCATAGGCATCACGCAAGGCGGTCAAATAATTCCTGTCCGCATCGGACAGGCTGCCGTTCTCCATCGCGATCAGCCTGAGCTTCTGTTCGTTATCGCTAAATATTTGAAATACAGCGTCAACCTTGTCGTCTTTGCCTTCCAGCTTATGCGCCGCCGTTATGAAATCAAGGACTCCTTGCACATGATTCCCGAAACTTTGACCCAAATTAAATTTGTCGATCATCATTTGCCCGGTGCCGGAACCGTCGTTCTGGAGCAGGGAATCCAAGCTTTGCAAAGCACTGTTATAAAACGATGCAGTCTGCTCCGCGTTCATGCCTACAACCTGCCCGGCTTCGTATTTGCGGTCTTGGCTGTTCTGAATCGATTGGGCATACAAAAACACGTTGCCGATCAAGCTGAAAACGAGCAGCGCCAAAGTAATAGGAAGGGCGGCGGACCGCTTCCCCTGCTTGTCGTATTGCTTATCGTGTTCCATTCATGAGCCTCCTATAATTGCGATCGCAACGCATCTCGGGCTTGCGCCTCCGGTTAGCGCAGCCGGACCGATTGCCCTCCGTCAAAAAAGAATACGTGGCATTCGTCAACCGGCTTTCCACGTATTTGGCCAATCGCTTCCGCATACAGTTCCAGCTGGAATCGGTGCTTCTCGGCGGCCTGTTCCCACTGCTTCATATAAATCCGGTCGGTTTTGTAGTCCAGCAGAACGACACCGTCCTTATCCTCAAACAAGCAGTCGATGACGCCTTGAATGAGAATCGGCTCATCCGCCGAAGGAGCCGGCGCGCCGGGATAAACGCGCGATGCCGGGAACATACAGCTGAAAGGCACCTCCCGCTGCACACGGTCCGCCTGCAGCAGCCGCCTTCCAAGCGGACTATCGAAAAAGGCGGCGATAGCCGGCAAATCCAGCGCTTCAGCCTGCCGCTCCGTCAGCAGCCTCCGTTCAATCATACCGGCAAGCCTCTCTTGCAGCTTCCCGGCATTGATCTCGCCCTCCAGCGGAATATGCTGCATCATCAAGTGGCTGACAGTCCCTTTCTCCGCTGCGGTCAAGCTGTTTTCCTCCATAAACTGCGGACGGCGCAGCCGAAACGTATAACTTCCGCCTAGAGCAGGCTTACGCTGCTTGGCAGCGTTTTGGTCCGTCTGGCTTTCGTCAGAAGGCGGCGATTCAGCCGGCATGTCCGCAGATTCGGCGGCTTCCGCAAACCCGGCGAGCTGCTCGTACGGCATCCCGCCTGTATGTTCCTCCGCCTCCAAAAATTCGGCGTGCAGCCGTTTCATTTCCGTCACGGACGACTTGGCCGCCATGCCGGAGGCGTGCTGATAGCCGTAGCTCCAGTCGAGCCGCGCCCGAAGCAGATCTGCCGGCTGTGTGTCGTCTAGAATTGCCAGCGATGTGACTGCCTGCAGTCGTTCCTCACGCGTTATATCTGCATCTCCCCCGGCGCTTCCGCGGAGGCGGCAGCTTCGGAGCCAAACAAGGAAGCGGCCACTATGCCGGCTTTCATCTCCAGCGTTTCCGGGCGGACAGAGGCCGGACGGCTGTTTTCCGCAGCGGCGGATTCCGGTTCCGCTTCCGTATCCGCGATATCGAAAGCGGAAGCGGCCAGCGGGCCAATCCAGTCAAAAAACGATGTAGCGGAAGCGATCTGATAATCGGGGAGCTGCCCGGCGGCAGCTGCCGCTTTCCAGCGCTGCAGCTTCTTGTCTGCATCGCTGACCGTTCCGACCAATATCATTTTTTCTTTCGGGCGGGTTAACGCCACGTACAATATCCGCATTTCCTCTGCCAGCATCTCCATCTTCATCCGCCTGCGGATGGCGAGAAACGGAAGCGTCGGATAGCTGATCCGCCGCTCCGGGTCGACATAACGAGGGCCAAAGCCAAGCTGCTTATGCTTCAGAAATGCGCTCCGTGTATCCTGCTGGTTAAATGATTTGCCAAGTCCGGCAATAAAAACGACAGGAAATTCCAGCCCCTTGCTTTTGTGAATCGACATGATCCGCACGACGTCCTGCTGCTCTCCGGCCGCGCGCGCCGTGCCGAGATCGCCGCCGCTGTCGCGCATCCGTTCGATAAACCGGAGAAAGCGGAACAAACCGCGGAACGATGTTGCCTCATAGCTGCGTGCACGGTCATGCAAAGCGCGTAAATTGGCCTGCCGCTGCACGCCGCCGGCCAGCCCGCCTACAAACTCGTAATAGCCAGTTTCCCTGTAAATGTGCCACAACAGCTCGGACAAAGCTCCTTGTCTTGCCTCCTCGCGCCAATGGTCGAGCTGGTTCAGAAACCGCGACAGTTTGCTGCGAAGCTCGTCCGGCAGCAAAAGGCTGCCAGCGGCATGCAGCACGGCGTCGTAATAACCGGAACGTTTCGCATGAATCCGAATAAGCGCCAGCTCCTCCGCACTCAAACCAACAAGCGGGGAACGCAGCACGCCGGCCAGCGGAATATCCTGATACGGATTGTCGATAATTTGAAGCAGCGACAGCATCGTTTCCACTTCAGTCGCGTCAAAATACCCGGTGCTCAGCTCGGCATAAGCCGGAATGCCGTTAGCTTGCAGTTCTTCGATAATAACGGGCGCCCACTGCTGCGTGGCGCGCAGCAAGATGACGGCATCCCGCCACATCATCGGGCGGGTAACACCCCGTTTGCCGTCGTACACCGGAAAACGTTCGTCCATCATTTGTTTCAGCCGCATCGCCATCCATCTGGCTTCCAGCTGTACGGTTTGCAGCTCTTCAGGCGTAGGTGCGGCTGCCCCGCTTTCGCGGTCAACTGCCGCGCCGGAGCCCTCCTCCTCCGCATCGTCATCCTCTTCCGGCACAGCCGCCCCGCCGGATTTGCTGATCACGGCCAGTTCTACCTGAAAGGCGCCTCGCTGCTCCGGCTCCGGATAATAAGCGCCGCTTACAAGCTCTGCCCGGCTGTCATAATCCATCTCCGCAACCGATTCGCGCATAATCGGCCGGAACACGTTGTTAACCGCATCCACCACCTCGGTGCGGCTCCGGAAGTTGCGCGCCAGATCGATGCGAAGGCCGGCCTCGCCGGCTGCTGCGCTTCCTTCCGTCTCGCGGACACCGCCGGACTTGTCGTCCCCTCTGCCTCAAGAACACCGCCGCTGCCGACGTAACGCTTATACTTGTCCAAGAACAAGCCCGGCTCCGCCAAGCGGAACCGGTAGATGCTCTGCTTGACGTCACCGACCATAAACCGGTTGCCCGGGCCTGATTTCGAGATCAAACGGACAATAGCCTCCTGGACCATATTCGTATCCTGATATTCGTCCAGCAGTATTTCGTCGAACTGCTGCTGATACTCCAGCGCAGCGCTGGAAGGAACGGCCAGCGCCGGCGTCGATTCGGGCGCCCGCAGGATGCGGAGGCAATAATGCTCCAAATCGCCAAAATCAAGCAGTCCTTTTTCTCTCTTCGCCGCTTCATACCGCGCACCAAACTCGGCAACAAGCCCCGACAATGCTTCCATCAGCGGCGCAAGCTCCTCCAGTTCGGCCGCAAATGTTTCAGGGGAACGCCCGAACAGCTCCGAAGCAAGCGTGCTGACGAGCTTCTTGGCGCCTTCACGCAGTTCCTTGCTTTGCTCCTGCAGCTCCTTGTCATACTCATCGCCGCGCATTGCCTTCAGCTTGCCGAACTGGACTGCGGCAAACGGTTCGAACCACTGCTCCCATGGCGCTGCCTGCACCTGGTATTGAAGTCCGCGCACCAGCTGCAGATCCTGCTCAAACGTCTCTGCATAAGGAGCCGGGCCGGCAGGCAAACGGGTCAAAGCAAGCGCCTGCTCCAGCAGCCCTTCAGCCCCGGCCAGCGATTGCAGCACATCATCCCGAATGCTCTCTATCCAGCTGCTGCGGCCAAGCGAAGCGGCATCTTGCACACGAAAAGCGGCAGCGGTTTCCCGCAGCCAATGTTCCGGCCAAGGATGGCTTTGCGCAAAATCATACAGCTGCTGCACGAGCCGGTACAGCGGGTCATCGCCTTTCTCCCCGCCAAACCGGTCGGCAAGCCGGAGAAACGCGCCGCCGTCGGAGGCGTTGTCATATTTTTCCTCAAATAACTGATCCAACACGTCAATACGCATAAGTTCGCTTTCCGTTTCGTTCGCGATGCGGAAGCCGGGATCAAGCCCGATCAGCGGATAATAACGGCGAATGACATCCAGGCAAAAAGAATGGAGCGTCGTAATGGAAGCGCGGTTCAGCAAAGCAAGCTGCCTTTGCAAATGCTCGGAATCCGGCATCTTCTCCAGCTCTTTTTCCAGCGCAAGCCCAATCCGTTCTTTCATTTCCGCTGCGGCCGCTTTCGTAAATGTGGCCACCAGCAGCCGGTCCACATCGGTAGAAGCGCATATTTTGCGTATAATCCGCTCGACAAGCACGGCAGTTTTGCCTGAACCCGCCGCTGCCGCTACCAGGACGTTGGAGCCTTCGGCCGTAATGGCGTGCCACTGGTCATCCGTCCAGCTGCTGCCTGCCGGCTTAGGCGTTATGTTCGAGTCCATCTTCCTCTGCTCCTTCCTGCAGCGTTTCCCACAGCTGTTCCTTTGGCGGCTTGCGCCATTTGCGGTAGTTGTTCCCTTCAAACAGCGGATCAAACTGGCATACCGCTTTGTAATCGCAATATTGGCAAGGCGATTTGCCGCCAAGACGGTAAGGGGCAATGTCGATTTTGCCTTGCGTAATGTCGGCGCCGATGCTGCCGATGGTCCTTCTGACCGAGTTCCGGAGCACGTCCCATTGCTCGCCGGTTACGACGGAAGAGCTGCTGTAAAAGGTGCCGTCCCGCTTCAAGGCGACAGGCAGCAAATCGGAGTAGCCGGTGTCCAGCTCGCCGTCCATCAGGCGAGCCGTCTCCGCGTCGGCGGATATAAGCCCGCGCGTCTTGAACTTCTTTAGGACAAGCCCGTTTGCTTCCGCTTCGGTCATGCTGTTCGAGACGGCAAGCAGCGGGTTATGCACGTGAAAATAAAGGACGCCCGCCGGCGATGCCGGCTTTCCGATCCACTGTTCCGCATGCGTCACAAGCACATCCAGGTAAGTGAGCATTTGCAGCGACAAGCCGAAAGCAACCTCCTCCAGCTTCAGCTGGGTCGGGCTTGATTTGTAATCGAGCACCCGGAGCAGCATGCCGTCTTCTGTTTCCGCGCCGTCCACCCGGTCGATGCGTCCGATAATTTCCATCGTGCCGCCGCCTGGCATCGGCACGACAAGCGGCGGCAGATCGCCGTCCGGCCCAAACGCCACTTCCAGCCCGATCGGCTCAAACTGGGCGCGGCGGGCATGTTCGCCTAAGATGACGGCCGCCTGGCCAATAATTTCTTTCAGCTTGCGGGCAATATATTGGAATCTTGCGCTGCTGAGCAAAATTTGCGACTGCAGCTTGGGCGCAAGCTCGTCCACTGTTCCCGCCGCCTCCTGGCGGATTTGCGGCACGGACATGGAGCCGAGACGCGGCCCAAGCTTCTGGGCCAGCTTGCTTAATGCGGCGTGGAACAACTGCCCGACATCCGGCGCTTCCAGCCGGTAAAGCTGCCGTTCCCGAAGTTTCAGCCCATGAATGGCAAAATGCTGGAACGGGCAGGAAACAAACCGTTCCATCCGCGACACGCTTGCTTTCAGCTGCTCGCCGTAAAGTTCCCGCGCGGTTTCCGGCGACAATGACGCCTCGAAGTTAGTATACGTTAACGATCCCGTTAACAGCTGCAGCTTGGGCTGCCATGCCGGACGGATCGCAAACCAGTTGTACAAATCCCACCAGAATGGCGCAATATCCGCCCCCTGCCGCCAAGCGCGGAGCTGGGCAATAAGGTAACCCAGCGTCTGCTGCGGATTTCCGATGTAAGCATATTGTTCTTCTTCGGGCATATCCGGTGCCGGTTCTCCTGCCAGTGAACGGACAGGAATACCTGGAAACAGCTGCTTGACATGGCGGACTACTTCGGAAGGCAGCATCGCCTTCCCTTCCTCGTCAGCCTGCGTCCAACTGATCCATAGATGGGACTCCGGCGTTGTCAACGCGTTATATATCAGAAAACGCTCGTCCAGCAGCCGGCGGCGTACGCCCGGCGCCATCGCGATTCCCGCTTCGGCCAACCGCTCACGTTCCTCTTCCGTCAAAATACCGTCTTCTTTGACCCGCATCGGCATAACGCCGTCATTGGCGCCGAGCACATAGCTGACCTGGATACGTCCGGGACGCGTCCGGTCCATGCTGCCGACGAGCACTTGATCAACGGCCGGCGGCACTGCCGCCAGCTTCAAGCTTTCCAGCCCCGTCTCCAGCATGCCGGCGAACAGCTCCGGCGATACGGACTCTTCGCCCGCCATCTCCACAAGCTGATCCAGCAGCTGCATGACGCCGTCCCAAAGCTGGCGATGCGCCCTTGCGCGCCTCATATCACCTTCAGCTTGATGCAGCCGGCTCCATCTTTCCAGACGGTCCGCCGCATCGGCGTGATCCAGCAGCCGGTACACCGCTCCGCACATTTCGCGGATATTTGCCGCTTTATGAAGCGTTTGTCCTAACCGGCGCAGCGGCGGTACAATGTATTCCCTGGCGGCGAGTACCGCGTCCAGCTCCAGCAGCGCTCTTTGGCTCGGTTCGGCAAGACCGCTTCCATCCTCTTCCAGCGACTGCTTCATTAGCGGGCGCCATTGTTTTCTTTCCAGCCATTTCCACCCGTCAATGCCGGCTGCAAGCACATAGTTTTCCAACAGGTCAAACGCTTCCCGCGTCTGCGATCCGTCTATCGGAAACAACAATTCGGTCTTGATGCAGCGGAACACCGCTTCATACCGCCAGCCATGCAGCACCGTTTCCAGTGCGGAGCGAATAAATTCAACCAGCGGATGATGGACAGCCGTTTTTTTCTGGTCCAAAAAATATGGTATACCGTAATCGCTGAATACCGATTCAATATATTCATTGTAGTCACCCGCGTTACGCACCATAATGGCCATATCCCGCCATCTGAGTCCTTCATCGCGCGCTCTGCGCAGCATATCCCGGGCTGCCGCTTCCACTTCCGCCCTGCGGCTGTCCGCCGCATGGAGCGAGATGCCGCAGCCGGGCTGTTCCGGCTCCAGCTGCCGGATATCCGGCACCAGCATCGGGACGCGTTTCGTGTAATGGCGTTCCAAATGCGCCAGCATCGGGCTCGCCTTAAACCGCTGCGGCGGCCGGCTGTCCAGCTGAATCGGCTCCAGCACATCCACGCCGGCTGCAAGCGCAAGCTCCAGCAGCTGGCAGTAAGTTGATGCTGTCGGATGAAATAAATCGAGCTCATGCGGCTGTTCGCCGGAAGCATACGGACGGTTCAGCGTCAATGTTATCGTTACATCCGCAGATGACCCGATCAGCACCGCTAATGCTTCATATTCTTTTGGCGTAAAACCATGGAAACCGTCAATCCAAAGCGCTGCTCCCTGCATGGAAGGAGCTGCGGCGAAGCCGGAAGCAAGCCGCGTCAAATAATCTTCCGAATCGATATATAGTCCGTCCAGTTCTTTCTCCAGCATGCCGTATACAAGCTGCAGATCATGCAGCTTGCGCTCAAGCAGGGGCGAACCCCCGGAGAGAGCGCGAATATCATGCTCATCAATTAAAGCGGAAGCATCCATGCCGTAGCGTTTCCATTCCGTCAACAGCTCGGAAAGCCTTTCGATAAAGCCCGGCTGCTCCGCTCCGCCTTGAAAAAGCCGCAGCTCGTCCTGAAGGCGGTGCACGATTTTAAAGAGCAGCATCTGCTTGCCGTTGTCGTTAATCGGAACAAGCGCTGTCCCGCCCGTCTCCTGCATCACCCGGTAAGCAAGCCTGCGGAAGCTCAGCGCCTGAGCGCGGATAGAGCCGCCCGCTCCGCCTTCGCGGAACAATGCGTATTCGGTCTGAAACGTCGCCTGCTCCGGAACAAGCATAATAAGGGGCGGACCTTCCGGATGCTCTGCGAGCCTGTCCCTCACCTCATTTAAACAAAACGTAGTTTTGCCTGCGCCGGAGACGCCCAGCACGAAACGAAGCGCCACGCTTATCATCCTTTCTGTACATACCCTGTCTATTCTTAATCTACTATTCTACCATACTTGATGCAAATAGGAGAAAGGAGGCGGCTGTCGATAAAAATTGGCAGCGTAAAACGCAAAAAAAGCCCGGGGCCGGTTATACCGCCTCCCCAAGCTTTGTATGCCCGCTTATTCGCCTGCCGCTTACTGCCCGCCGCTTCCGCTTGCAGGCGGCTGTCCATGAATAATGCCGTCAATCAAGCCGTAATCTTGCGCTTCCTCCGCCGACATGAACCAATCCCGGTCCGTGTCCTGATGGATCCGCTCCACCGGCTGTCCCGTCCGTTCGGAAAGAAGTTTATTAATATGCCCGCGCGTACGGATGATACGCTCCGCTCGGATGCGGATATCCGAAGCTTGCCCTTGCGCTCCGCCTAACGGCTGATGAAGCATAATCTCGCTGTTGGGAAGCGCGAAACGTTTCCCTTTTGCCCCGCCCGCTAAAAGAACTGCGCCGAAGCTGGCCGCGCTGCCCAAACATATGGTCGATACGTCCGGCTTAATGTACTGCATCGTATCATAAATGCCAAAGCCTGCTGTAATGGACCCGCCTGGGCTGTTAATAAACATTTGGATATCCTTGTCGGGATCATCCGCAGCCAGAAACAAAAGCTGGGCTACAATCGCATTCGACAGTTCGTCGGTTATTTCCGAGCCTACCATCACAATCCGGTCTTTAAGCAGCCGGGAAAATACGTCGTAGCTGCGTTCGCCGCCTTTGGACTGTTCGATGACATAAGGAATTAAAGTCATTTGAGTACCCCTCCTTAAAATGATTTGCCGCCGCCGCTCTGCTTGCAGCACAACGGCAACCCTGCCAGCCGCTTACGCCGCCATGCGCAGCTTCGCCGTTGTGCCCGGCGAGCCGGATCCCCGCGACCGGATGCTCCGCTGCTGCGACTGCTGGCGGATGTGGACAGCCGCGGACTGCCGGCTTTCTTCATCCTGCTGCTGCATCAGCATCGCAATAGCTTGCGCATCACCGTCGTGCAATGCCGCCACATATGCAAGCATCACAGCGTGCTCCTTTTCGCCAAGCGCTCCTGCCTGGCAGGCTTCAAGCAGCGGCAAGGCGGCTCCCCGCTCCGTACGAAGCTTGCTAATAACGATGCGCGCGCGGTGCAAAGCCGCTTTAACAGCGCCTTCCGAAATTTGCAGCATAGCCGCCGTTTCTTTGGCCGGCAAAGCCACAGCCTCCCGCAGCAAATAAACGGTCCGCTGCAGCGGCGTCAAATGATGGATCAGCATAAGCAGCGCCTGCTCCACATCGTCCTGCTCGATGCCGGATTGTTCCTCTGCTTCGGGCAGGCCGCCCGCCTCCCGTTCCAATGCAGCGCCCTTGCTGCTTCTGCGCAGCTGGTCGATCCACCGGTTTTTGGCCATTCTGAACAAATAAGCGGAAGGATTGGCAAGCTCGCGGACCGAAGCCATAAAAGGCAAAGCTTTCATATACGTTTCCTGCGCCAAATCTTCCGCATCCCATTGCGAGCCGGTTAAGCTGCGGCAATAACGGACAAGCGCCGAGCGGATTTGCTCCGCTTCCCAAATCGGCTGCTGCTCCATCTGATCATCTCCTTTCGGTCGGTTGACTGTTATTCCAGCAAATAAGCCAGATTTTCCGAATTCGTGCTTTGCAGGCTGCCCGGAAGACCTTCACGGCTTGACGCCAGGCTGAAGTACCTTGTGTCTTCTTTGTCATCATACAAATGATAGCGCAACAGACGGCTGCCGCCTGTTATCTGTTGAACGAGCCGTTCATGAAACTGCCCGTGCGTCATCTCATCCACCGAACCAAGATGAAAGATGCCTCGTAAATTCTGTTTAAGGATATAGCGCAATTGCCGGGCCAGCTGCACATCCAGTAAATGGCTGCATACGAGATTGCTGTACACGTCAATCTCTTTGTTATTTTTTATGCTTTCCTTGACCTGATCCCACCGCGGTGAAGGTTTGCCCCAAATGGCCGGAATCCGGATAATGACCAATCGTTCGCCCATAATTCGCTTCAGCATATTTTCACAGCTGATTTTGAACTTTCCATAATCGGACACGGCAATGGGATTGTCTGCTTCGGTATGCGGTTTGGAAACATCACCGTCAAATACGTTTGTGGTCGATAAATAATACAGGCGGCTGTTCCCCTCCGCCAATGCCGCAGCCAGCTGCATATGGAATTCGAGCTGCCGGCCATAATCCCCTCTCAGGCAGGATATTACGATATCGGGGTTCATTTCCTTTAATTGTTCCTGCAGCTTGTCGTACTGCTCCATGTCTAATTGGAATTGCTTTGTTATTAACATAACGAAAGCCGGCTCCAAAAAGATACGGCTGCCGCAAAAAAAATTCCGGCGGGATAGTCCCCGCCGGAATGATCATGGATGGTAGTTGTTCCGGACCTTTATTTGCTCCGGACTTCAAAAATGGCGAATTTCAAGTAATGCCCCTCGCTGACGCCCAGCAGCTGCGGATGGTCTTTGCCCGCAGCCCGCCATTCAACCAGGCGGAGCAGCTTGCCGGCATCGGCTGCCGCGTCCTGGATCGTCTCCAGGAACAAATCCGGACGCATATGGTACGAGCAGCTGGCGGTCACTAAATATCCGCCTTCATTTACGAGCTTCATGCCTTGCAGATTAATATCTTTGTATCCCCGGCAGGCGCCGGCAACGGCGCTTTTCGTTTTGGCGAATGCGGGCGGGTCCAGAATGACCACATCCCATGTACGGCCGGCCGAACCAAGCGGCTTGGACGTATCCGCGACGCCGCGGGCACGGTCTTCGCGTTCTTCGCGGCCTTTGACCTGCGTGCGCAAATAATCAAAGGCGTCTGCAACAACGAATTCAACACGGTCGCTGAAGCCGTTCCGCTGCACATTGCGGCGCGCCGTGTCAATCGCATGCTCGGACACATCGAGGCAGGTGACTTTTTTAGCGCCGTATTGGCAGGCGTGCAGCGTAAAGCTTCCCGTATGGGCAAAGCATTCCAGCACGGTTGCGCCGTCCCAATAAGGGAATGTTACGATTTTGCCGTTGGCGTTTACCGGAACCGCAACTTGACCGTCCTTCGCCGGTTTGGCCGCAAGCTTTGCTTCCTCCGGCACTTCCCCGGCCGGCTTTGTTTCCAGATGAATGCCGCTGCGCGCGCCCCAGCCGGTCATAAGCGGAGCTATGGAAGCGCGGTTTTCCCGCTGGTCAAAAAAGTAGCCGGTTTTCTGCCCTTGCTCGATATCCACTTCCATAAGCAAACCGTTTTCCGTTATTTCCACAATCCGCGGACAGTCGCCGTACAAGACGCCGGTGCGCTCTTCCAGCCCTTCCAGGCGCCGTACGCCAACGTCGCTGCGTTCATAGATACCCTGCGGCTTAAAAACTTCCGCCAGCGCCGCTGTAATCGCGTCTCTGCGAATATCCATGCCAAGCGTCAAAATCTGTACGACAAGCACGCCTCCAAACCGGTCGACGACCAGCCCCGGAAGGAAATCCGCTTCGCCGTATACAAGCCGGCAGTCCGCATCCGGAACAAACCGCCCGCGGTAATCCGCGCAGCTTTGGAACCGCTCTTTAAAAAAAGCAACATCCATCTCATCCAACGGCTGGTAGGAGACGACCCTGACCGTAATTTGCGACTGCGGATTCCAATAGCCGGTCGCCAAATATTTGCCGTTATGGCTAACCACGTCCACCAATGCACCCGGCTCTGCTTCGCCTTCCATTTTGTCGATTTCGTTGCCGTAAATCCAAGGGTGGCCTTGTTCGAGACGTTTTTTCCGTCCGCGCTGCAGCCAAATTTTCGCTTTGCTCACTTCGATTATTCCGTCCTCTCTTGTTCCTGTCCGGCATTGTTGCCGCAGCCTTAGGCAAGGAACTCGTCATGCTTGTCCTCAGTATCGCATATGTATAAATCAATCCAATACGGCCATTTCGATAAAGGAGGGCCATATGTTTATTGCCATTCTTTTGCCCATGGCGTTTGGCTTCTCCATCTTTATGAGCGGGATGAAGCTGATGGAGCTGGCGCTGCACCGGCTCGCCGGATCCCATTTGCAGCGGGCGCTCCATACCTTTACGTCAACCCCCTTACACGGGCTTGTTACCGGCATAGCCGCCTCGGCTTTTTTGCAAAGCAGCACGGCCGTTACCGTCATAACGATCGGGTTAGTTAACGCCGGGCTGCTTAGTTTCCCGCGTACGCTTGGCATTGTGCTCGGCACCAATATCGGCACCTGCCTGACCACCGAACTGATAGGCCTTCATTTAACGAAGCTGGCGATGCCCATATTATATGTTTCTCTTGCAATGTGGCTCATTACCGCCGTATTCGATGAAATGAATCTTCTGCCGGGTTTGCAGAAACGCGGCTGGCTGCCGAAACTTCGGGCTTCGGCGCTGGCTGCCGGCGGTTTCGGCCTGCTGCTGGCCGGGCTTGCCGTTATGCAGTCTATTGGCCCGGCCATTCAGCAAAGCCCGCTGTTTCGCTGGTTTCTCGCCCATGCGTCGGACAACCTGTGGTGGGGGCTGCTTGCCGGCGCCGTTCTGACGGCTGCCGTCCACAGCAGCACCGCTGTAATCGGCCTTGTGATGGGTTTCGCCATGCTTGGCTCGATGTCAATCGATATTGGCACCGCTATCGTCCTTGGCGCCAATATCGGGACATGCGTCACGGCACTGCTCGCTTCCATCGGCGGTTCAAAAGCAGGGCGTTTTGTCGCCTTGTCGCATATTGTTTTAAATGCCGGCGGGGCGCTTATGTTCATGCCGCTCGTCAGCCTGCTTGCAAGCGCAGCCGGAATTGCAGCCAGTTCGCCGGCCAGCCAAATCGCTCATGCCCAAACGCTGTTTAATATCGTATGTTCCTTGCTCGCATTGCCTTTATGTTATGTTCCATATATGAAAAAGCTGGGCCGTTGAAGGCAAGCCGTTACATGCATAAGCTTGCCGGCCGGCGCCAGGCCCGTTAATTCACTTGGATGCCAAGCAGTTGCAGGGCGCCTTGCAGAATGCGGTTATTGTTGTCATAACCGGATTGTTTTTGCCTGCGCCACGCTTCGAGCGGTTCAAACCAGTCTACGCCGCGGATTTCTTCGACTTGCGCATGAAGCGTTCCGCCAACGGCTTCCACTAAATAGTAGTGCACTTCTTTATCAACCGCACCTTTGGTATGGTGGATATATTGGTATTTAATTTGGTCGATCGGCTTTTTGATTATGCCGTCCAGTCCAGTTTCTTCTTTGATTTCCCGCAAAGCCGTCTGCTCAACGGTTTCTCCTTCTTCCATTTTGCCCTTCGGAAGCGAAACTTTGCCGTATCGGTCCTGGATTAATTGAATTTGCAGGGCGCCACCGTCCAAATACCGATAAACGACGCCACCAGCCGATATTTCCTTCATGTGGATCTCCCCTTTGCACTCGAACTGTGTACCGATATAGAAACGAGGATTCCGCCATCCCTGCCAGACGGGAAAACCGGAATCCTCGATTTTGGACTACCCGATTCGGGAATTAAGCCCCGCGAAGCGAAGCGGTGTTGCTGTCCAGCACGCGAACCAGCTGGCCGCGGCATTCATTAACTCCCGCTTCCGTAACTTTCACACGGCAAAGCTGTCCGATCAGCGACTCGTCGCCTTCAAACAGCACTTGCAGGTAATTGTCCGCGCGGCCCATCAGAAGACCTTGTGCAGCAGCTTTTTGGTCCCGTTCCGGAATTACTTCCAGCACTTCGCCTACGTAATTTTGCGCGTAAGCCAGCTGCATCTCTTCGGACAAATCGATCAGCCTGTGGACACGTTCGTTTTTCACTTCTTCATCCACCTGATCTTCCATGCGCGCCGCAGGCGTTCCCGTACGTTTCGAATAAGGGAAAATATGCATCTCGGAGAAACCAAGCTCCTTCATAAAGCGGTAGCCTTCTTCAAACATCTCGTCCGTTTCGCCGGGGAACCCGACAATGATGTCCGTCGTAATCGCAACACCCGGCATCGCTTCGCGAATCCGTTTAATTTTGGCGCCAAATTCGGCTGTTGTATATTTGCGGCGCATCCGCTTCAGCACCGTATCTTCGCCGGCTTGCAGCGGAATGTGCAAATGGCGGCACATTTTGCTCGAGCGGTTCAGCACGTCGATCATCGCATCGTCGATTTGGCTTGCTTCAATGGAGCTGATGCGAATGCGCTCCAGCCCTTCGATTTTGTCCAAATCCCACAGCAGGTTGACCAGCTTGTAGTTCTCGAGATCGTCGCCGTACCCGCCGGTATGGATGCCGGTCAATACGATTTCTTTGTAGCCCGCTGCAACAAGCTGTTTCGCTTGTTCCAGAACGCTTTGCGGATCGCGGCTGCGGGAGAGGCCGCGCGACCAAGGGATAATACAGAAGGTGCAGAAGTTGTTGCAGCCTTCTTGAATTTTCAGGAATGCGCGCGTACGGTCGGAGAAGTCCGGTACATCCAGCTCCTCGAATTCGCGTGTTTTCATAATGTTGCGCACCGCATTAACAGGCTTGCGGTCCGCCTGGATTTGCGCAACAAAGTCCATCAGCTTGTCACGGTCCTGTGTCCCGATCACGAGATCCACGCCCGGAATAGCTAATATTTCAGCCGGGGACGTCTGAGCGTAACATCCCGTTACCGCCACAACGGCATCCGGGTTGCGGCGGATCGCACGGCGGATAATTTGCCGGCTTTTCCGGTCTCCTGTATTCGTGACATGGCATGTATTAATTAAGTAAACATCAGCTGTTGTTGTTTCAAAGTCGACTTGTTCATACCCTTCTTTTTTAAACAGCTGCCAAATCGCTTCCGTATCGTAGAAGTTAACTTTGCAGCCCAAGGTGTAAAATGCGACTGATGGCATCGTTATGCTCCTCCCATTTCTCCAGATTCATATAACAGGCAGGTTAATCCGACGATTCCCGCCGTCTCTGTTCGTAGTATACGCTTGCCCAGACCTACAATAACCGCTCCCGCAGCTTCCGCTTCATTCGCTTCCGCTTCGGTAAAGCCGCCTTCCGGTCCAACCATAAGTATAATATGAGGCTGCGCGTCTTGTGCAGGCGCTTGTTCCGAACGCCACTTCCTTACCGCGTCCGCAATGCCCGTTCCTGCTGCCGCATCCCCTTCACGTTCATAACAAAATAACGCAAGGTCAAAATCCGGCACTGCCGCCATCAGCTCACGCCATGTTTTGACCGCCTCTACAGCAGGCACGCGGTTCCGGTGCGACTGCTCGGCGGCTTCTTTCGCAATTTTGCTCCACCGCTCCAGCCGTTTCGCTTCCTTCTTATGATCATATTGCACAATCATCCGCTCGGATTGAAAAGGGGCAAACGCGTACGCGCCGATCTCGGTTCCTTTTTGGATAACGAGCTCCATCTTGTCGCCCTTTGGCAAACTTTGCGCAATCGTTACGGCCCATGCCGGTTCGCTGTCAGAAGCAAGAAGCTCTACGATATCAGCTTTCACTTCCGACGAATCCGCTTCCGTTATAGAAGCTATCGCTGTAACCCGGCTTCCGTCGCTGACGATGAATGGATCGCCGGGCTTCATCCGCATAACACGAACGGCATGAAAAGCATCTTCGCCGGTCAAGCGAACTTTACTTGTGCCATCAAATTGCTCCGGCGCCACAAAATACCGCTGCATCGAATTGTCAAACCACCCTTATCTAAATTCCAAACCACATCATAGCATGATTTTATCGTTAAAATCTATGAAAAACCTATTCCAGCAAGGCAACCTAAAAATTATAAAATAGAGCGGTATAAAGAGTCCAGCCATAAAAAGATATCGCCGGATAAATTCAATATGGGATCAAGTGTTACTCTCCGCAAAGCAGGGACAAAAACAAGGATTAAAAAGATAAGCGAGCCCCATTGCGCATTTTGATCCAATTTGTACCGGAGGCGAAGCGGCAGCAAATCCGCAATAATCCGGTAGCCGTCAAGCGGCGGCAGCGGAATCAGATTGAACACAAATAAAAGCAGGTTAATCGAAATGAGGTATCCAAAAAAAGTATGGACCGCCATAATGACACCCCTGGAGCCGTCCATCAGCACACCGTTTCGCAAAAGCACATAATAAATAAACATGCCGACGGCTCCGATCAGCAAATTGCTGATCGGACCGGCCGCGGATACTACAATCCCCATCAGCCGGGGATACTTGAACCGGCTTGGATTAACCGGCACCGGCTTTGCCCAGCCGAAGCCGGCAATCAGAATGAGAATCGTGCCTAATATGTCGAGATGCACTCTTGGATTCAGCGTTACCCGCCCGGCATCATACGCTGTCCGGTCGCCGAACTTATATGCAAAATATGCATGGCTGAATTCGTGAACCGTAAAAGCGATCAATATCGTTAAAACGACAAAAGGCAGCTCATCAACCGGATACCGGAAAAAACCGTCTAAATTCATCCGCTCACCTGCGGCTTTCTCGCAATAATCGCGCACCAGTCTTCCTCGCGGCGTTTCTCTTCAATGGTAAAGCCGGCTTGCAGCAGCCCTTGCTCGACAACCTGCTCCTTGTCCTTGTAAATTCCTGATGCAATGTACAAGCCGCCCGGCTTCAGCGCCTCGTATACATCGTCGATAAACAGCATAATAATTTCCGCCAGTATATTGGCTACTACAAGATCAACCGGTACGGTAACGCCTACGGCGCTGTCCGCCCCATCCTGGCGCAGCACGCCCAGCAGATCGCTCAGCCGGATATCAATGTCCTCTTCCAGGCCGTTCAGCTTCACATTGTCCGTTGCGCTGCTCACCGCTACCGGGTCCAAATCAAGCGCAAGCACCCGTTTGGCGCCCAGTTTTATCGCCCCGATGGCAAGTATGCCGGAGCCGGTGCCAACATCAATCACTTCTTCACCGCCGCGGACTACCGATTCCAGTGTTTGCAGGCAAAGATAAGTGGTTGGATGCGTTCCTGTTCCGAAAGCCATACCCGGGTCAAGCTCGATAATTTTTTCTTCCGGAGAAGGCTCATACGCTTCCCAAGTCGGCTTAATGGTTAACGTCTCCGACACGCGGATCGGCTTAAAATATTGCTTCCAGTTATTCGCCCAGTCCTCTTCGTCCACCAGCTTGTGCGAAATCGTATAATTACCCGGATCAATGCCGAACTCTCTCAGTTCGTCAATCCGCGGTTTAACCGCTTCGGTAATTTCCTCCAGATCCGTGCCTTCCGGGAAATACCCTTGAATAATGGCCTGGCCTTCCGGTATATCGTTAAGAGGCGTTTCATACCATTGGCCAAACGAAGTATCCCGCTCCTTGTTCAAAGTGCCTGATTCCTCAATAGTTACGCCGCCGGCGCCCATTTCATGCAAAAAATTCGAAATCATCTCGATGGATTGCTCCGTCGTATGGATTGTCAGCTCATACCATTTCATTCAAGTGCTCCTCCAGTGCTAAAAACTAACAACTATTGTACACTAGAAAGCCGGGAAGCACAAAACAGCACGCTCAAAAGCCAGCCCCCATTCCGGCTGCATTATCAACGGGCTGAACAGCCTGCCTGTTCCATAAAACAGCAGCCCCCTTTTTATCCCGGTACGGCGGAATCAAAAGGGGGCTGCGATCCAGTAGTTATGATGATGCTTCTCCTAAATCATCTTCCGGCGGATTAATCACACTTCCGCTTCCGTTACACTGTTGAACCGGGATAAATGAAAAGGCGCAAGATCAAAGGCGGACTGGTTTCGGATAACCAAATCGCTAATGATTTCGCCGACAACGCTGGAAAACTTGAAGCCATGCCCGGAAAATCCTCCTGCAACCAGGACATTCCGATGCTCCGGATGGGTATCGATAATAAAATCTTCGTCCGGCGTCATCTCATATTTGCATATCCCGCCGCGGAGCAGCTTGCCTGCAGCCCGGGGCATATAAGCTTCAAGAGCACGGCGGAGATCCCGCTCGTCGTCTTCATAGGCGCCAAATGGCTCGAACGGCTCTCCTGGCCGCCAGCTTCTGCCCGCATCATGGCGGCCGATTTTCACTCCCGATCCGTCCCGGCTCGGAAAACCGTAATAACCTCCCGAAGCATCGCCGAATGTAAAGCCTGGAAAATGGGCCGTATCAAACAGAAGATTATCACTCTGGAACCAGCCGACAACTTTACGGACCGGACGGACCGGCATATCAATAAACGAACGGATAGATCCAAACCATGCCCCCAGACTCAACACCAGCTTATCCGCCGTATAAAGACCATGACGGGTCCGAACGCCGAATCCTTCACCGGCCGCTTCAATGCCCTCCACCGGCGTATTCACCAGCATTTCTGCGCCATACGATTCCGCTTGCCGCCGGTACGTTCGCACACATACATCACAAAGCAAATAACCCGCCTGCTGTTCATACAACCCCTGGAAGCCGTCCGGAAACTGAAATCCGCTCCAGCGTGTCCGGATCTCATCCGCATCCAGCAGCTCAACCGGAACATGGTATTGTGCAGAACGGTTTATTTTAGATGACAAAACCGACGCAGCCGGCGCCGCATTCAGCACGCCCGACCGGACAAGCAGCGTCTCGCCGGACTCCTGCTCCAGTTCCGTCCATAACCGGTCCGCCCTAAGCGCCATCTCCGTATAAACCGGGCTGCCGCTGTATACATGCCGCATTAAACGGGTATCCCCATGATGGCTTCCGAATAGATGGGGAGGATCAAACGCATCAATAAGCAGCACGCGAACCCCTTGCCTTGCCAAATAATAACCGGCGCTCATGCCCATAGATCCTGCTCCGACTACAATCACATCATAAGATGTATGCATACTTCCCTCCTTGACTCCTGTAATTTTCGATAACAGCTCTTCCTGCACCAAATAATGAAGCATCGTCGCCTAGCGACGTCATATGCATTTTAGGCGTCACGCTGACAAGCACCGCCAAAGCGTTCGATAATCTGCCCAAAAAGTTGTCGATACCGTAAGCCATTCTGCCGCCAAAAACAAGCGTGTCCGGGTCCAGCAGCACGATAATGTTAACCATTGCATAGGCGATATGCTGAATGATCCGGTCTTCGAGCCGAATATTTCTTTCCTGCGATTGAAACGTCTTATATCCGAACTGCGCTTCAAAATAGCCAAACCGGCCGGTCGATTGGTACGGATCTGCCTGGATCTGTCCAACCGTAGCCGGATCGACAATCAGGCTGCCGATTTCTCCGGCTGCAAAATGCGCTCCTTTATACAGCTTGCCGTCCAGCAATATCCCAGCCCCTATTCCCCGGTCCAAGTGGATATAAACGGACATGCCCGCCCATGCCTTTCGTTTCCAGGAGTCGCCAATAGCCGCTAAGTTGACGTCATTCTCTACAACAACCGGACAGCTTAAGCATGCCGTATAATAGTGCAGAATAGGCTCCTGATGCCAATGGAGCTCCGGCGCATTGGACACAATGCCTTCATCGTTCACAACGCCGGGCACAACCACGCACACACCTAGCCATAACTCGGGCTGAAGCTGCTGGGCTTGCATCAAGCCTGTCAGGCGGCTGACCGATTCTCTGCACTGCTCTTCGACGCTGCGGCCAGAAGGCTTGAATTGTTCCTCCGCATATACCTGTCCCGCCAAATTAGAGAGGCGGATGCGAAATTTATCCGCATTCATCTGAACCGCGCCAATAAAGCGCGCATCCGGGTTCAGCTTAATGAGCTGGGGCGGTTTGCCGCCATGCGATACACCGCCGCCTGCATTATGAATCCATCCTTCCTCCATCAGCTCCTTCACGATCGAAGAAACAGTCGGAGGACTTATCCCCGACACAGCGCTTAACTCGGCCCGGCTTGTAATCCCCGCCTGTTCCAAAAAAGTAAGAATGGCATTCCGGTTGACCAGCCGCAGCATATTGGGCGTACCCGGCCTATTCTTTTTGTTGTCCATGGCTTCAGCTCCGTATCCTTTGAAGGGAAATCGAACGAATGGCTGTAACGGCTAACCTTTCATTCCAGTAAGCGAAATACCTTCTACGATTCTTTTTTGAAAAATGAAGTAGACGATGACGATCGGGATTACGGCAAGTGTGCTCATCGCCATAATGAGATTCCATTGCAGGCCTCCGGCATCCGCCGTTGAGAAAAGCGACATCCCGACAGGCAGCGTACGCATATTCTCATCGGAAATGACGATAACCGGCCACAAATAAGCGTTCCAATTCCCGAGAAACGACAATATCCCCAGCGCCGCAAGGGCTTGCTTCACCTGAGGCAGCGCGATTTTAATAAAAATGCTGAAATCGCCCATTCCGTCAATCCGGGCAGCCTCCAACAGATCGTCGGGCACGGCATACATAAACTGCCGCATTAAAAATACGCCAAAGGCGCTCATAATGCCCGGAAACATAATGCCCCAGTACGTATCCACCCAGCCCAAGTCTGCGCTCAACACATACCAAGGGATGACAAGCAGTTCGATTGGAATCATCATCGTGCTCAAAATAAGATAAAATACGATCTTGTTTCCCCGGAATCTGTATTTCGCCAGCGTATATCCGACCAGTGAAGCAAAAAACACCTCACTTACCGTTACCGCAATTCCCACGATAAAGCTGTTGCCGTACCAGCGGACATATTCCGTCTCCGAAAAAATAAATCGATACGCCTCAGTGGTCCAATGTTTCGGAAGAAAATGAAAAGAATAAAACTCAGGAAGCGATTTAAAAGAAGATACAACCATCCAAACAAACGGGAGGGCTACGCCAAGCAGTCCGGCAAGCAGCACGATATGGGCGGCTATCGCCCCTGCATCCGTTTTTTTCCGCATCTCCTCACCTCCTTTAATAATCGGCCGACCGATTCAACAGCTTCATTTGAACCCCGGTAACCAGCATCATTAATAGAAACAGAACGACGGTAACCGCGGAAGCAAACGGCATATTAAAATCGTTGAAGCCTTGATTGTATACATATACCACGATGCTGAGCGTGCTGTTGAGCGGGCCGCCGGCTTCTCCCCCGCTGCCCCGGTCATATTGGCGATTTGAGTAAATGTTTGCAGGGCGCCGATCACGCCGGTTACAGACAAGAACACAATCGTAGGATTCAGAAGCGGCCACGTAATCGCCCAGAACAGATTCCAGCGGCTGGCGCCGTCGATTCGGGCAGCTTCGTAATAAGATTTGGAAATCGACTCCAGCCCCGCCATAAAAATGAGCATAGAAAACCCGGACGCTTGCCAAATGATGACAATGCTTACGGAAATCAGCGCAAGCTGCGGATCATGCAGCCATTTTTGGGCAGGCAGATGCAGCCCTTTCAAGAAGATGTTGATGATGCCGTTATCCTGGTCATACATAAGCCGCCACACCCAGCTGATCGCTACGGCAGAAGTAATGTAGGGAAGGAAATAAAAGGTGCGGTAAAAACCTTTAAACCGGTTTACCCTTCCGATCAGCAGCGCCAGCACAAGGCCGATCCCCAGCTGGAAGGGCACCGTGATTACTACGTAAAGCAGCGTATTGGCGATCGCGCGCCAAAATACTTGCGAAGTGAACATTTCCTCGTAATTGCTCAGCGTGTATCCCGGCCCTGACTGCTTAAAAAAAGACATGGCGAATGCATAAAGCGTAGGGGCTATCCGGATTCCCAAAAAAAACAGCAGCGGCAGCGCCAAAAAAGTATAGGCTGTACGTGTTTTTTTGTTTTCCAAAGTCAGCCGGCTATACGCAGGCGCCGGCGATCCGGTACCGGCTTCGTACATTTTGCGTGCCATAAGCTTCACCGCCTTTTGCTCATCCTAACGGGCATTGGAGATACGCAGGTTTACACCCGCGTATCCCGCCCGCTGTACAGCATGGATTAATTGTTATGCTGCTTAAAATATTCGTCCCGAATCGCCTGCTGCTTCCCGACCAGATCGTTAAACACTTTATCGACGGGAGCATGGTTCAGGAAAATTTCGTTCGTTTGGTCAATAATGAGCTGGCGTTCGTCTTTTTCGTTTACAAAATAAGTAGCGTGCGCCGCATTCAAGCCTTTGACGAAAGGTCCGTAGATCGGGTCGCCGATAATAGACTGATCGTCCGCAAATGATGCGGCAGCCGGCAGCTCGCCGACGGCGGACAGCCAATATTTCTGCGTTTCTTCGGAGGTTAAAAACTTCAAAAACTTTTCGGATGCCTCCAGCTTTTTGCCCGTAACGCCTTTGGCAATGCCGTGGACCCAATAAGAACCAAAGTTCGATTCCAATCCGCCTTCTTCTTTGGTTGGTATCGTTGCAACCCCCCAATCGGCATTCGTCGATTTCTTGGTTGTTTCGATCGCAAACGATCCGTCGATGATCATGCCCGCTTTGCCAGCCTGGAAGGCAGTCTCATACCCCTGATTGAAGTTCTGATCACCAATTTTGAACGTGTCAAACATATCGATCCAATATTTAAAAGCTTCCAGACCGGCAGGCGCAGCATTCCACTGTACTTTCCTGTTATCCTCGCTGTAAGGGGTAACCCCCATTGGCGCAGTAAAATTTCTTCAAAAACGTGGAAGCCCTGTCCGCTTACATCCGGCGCAAAACCTTCCTGCGTTAATGTGCCGTTATCGTAGACCGTCATTTTCTGCGCATCTTTGATCAGTTCATCCCATGTCTTTGGCGGGGCTTCCGGATCAAGGCCGGCTTTTCGGAACAAGTCCTTGTTGTAAAATAGGGCAAGCGAACGGACGGCCGTCGGAATAGCATAATATTGCCCGTCCAGCTTCGAATCCCGCACCATCGGAATATAGTAATTATCGATATCCTTCGTGCTCATCAAATCTTGCGGAATCGGCTGCAAGTAACCCTGCTGCACATATTGAGGAATCCAGCCGTAATACAAATTCAAGATTTCAGGCCCTTTTTTCGCATTGACCGCAGCGGCTACCTTCTGGTTGTATTGGTCGTAAGGAAAGTCCTGGGCGACCACTTTAATATTCGGGTTCTGTGCCTCGAAGTCTTCAATCAGCTTCTTGATCGCCGTTATCTTGGAAGGGTAGCTGTACTGCCAGTAGGTGATCGTCACCTTGTCTCCATCTCCTCCGCTAGAGCCGCAGCCTGCAAGGAGCACAACCGTCAAAGCAAATACGAGAATCCATTTTAAATTTCTAAGCATTGCGTTTCCCTCCCCAAATTAGAACCTTACTTAACTTTCCGAACAAAGGTTGTGAGACCGATTATAAATTAGGTTATAATTTCCAGTCAATCCTTAATTCCTAGATTGACAAATGGAATACTCGGGATTAAGATGACGGTATATTTAGAGCTTATTTACAAAATATGGTCATCGTATCGTCGATACGGCTCCACCTTTGTTAACCTTCTTAATTAACTTTTTTCTTTAGTGCCTTTATTTTGTGTGTACAGACCTGAGGAGGTAGACAAATGGGAATAAAACAAGCGATATTCGAACGTGAAGGCAGCTCCTTCCCGGGAGCCACCTATTCAGAGGTCGTGCTTGCTCCGGCTTATGAACAAGCCAAATCCGTCCTGCTTCACCCCATGCTGGCGATTCATAAAGCGCATCTGATTATGCTGGTAGAGCAGTCGCTGCTCTCGCGCGAACAGGCTGCAGCCATTGTACAGGCCATTCGCAGCTTAAATCCGGCAGCCATTACCCAGACGACGTACGACGGCCATTATGAGGATCTGTTTTTCCTGGTCGAAAGCCAAATTATGCAGCGCGCCGGAGAAATCGGCGGCAGCCTGCATCTCGCCCGCAGCCGAAACGATATGGGAGTCGCCATGTACAGGCTGACGCTTCGCGACAAGCTGCTCGTAACAATCACTTCCGCGGTTTCCTTCCTGCATACGCTGCTGGATACGGCGGACAACCATACGAATACGGTTATGCTGGGCTACACGCATACCCAGCAGGCGCAGCCCATGACATTCGCCCATTATATAACGGCAGTATTCGACTCCGTCAGCCGGGATGTCAAACGGTTAACAGCTGCTTACGATACGAATAATGCAAGCCCGCTTGGAGCTGCAGCCTTAACAACCTCCGGATTTCCGATAAGCCGACAGCGTGTGGCCGATCTGCTTGCTTTTGACAGGCTGGTGGAAAACTCCTACGATGCGATTGGCGGCGCCGATTATTTAGGAGAAACTGCCTCCGCGCTTAAATTGTCGTTTATCGGCATCGGGCGTTTCGTCCAGGATCTTCTGCTCTGGTCTACCCAGGAATTTGCCGCCATTCGCGTCGCTGACCCTTATGTACAAATCAGCTCCATCATGCCGCAAAAACGCAACCCTGTTTCCCTGGAGCATATCCGCTCGCTTAGTTCCAGCGGCGTGGGCAGCGCATCCACTGTTCTTCAGATGCTCCACAATACCCCATTTGGCGACATCGTGGATACAGAAGACGATCTCCAGCCGCATCTGTGGCAATCCCTGCATTTGTCCGATCAGCTGTTCCGTTTATTCGCGGCCGTCATCGGCACGCTTGAAGTAAACAAAGAAGTGCTGCTTGAACGGGCAAAGCGAAGCTTCGCTTCGATTACCGAGCTTGCCGATTCACTGGTCCGGGAGAAGCAAATCCCTTTCCGGAGCGCGCACTCCATTGCCAGCGGCGTCGTGAAGCTGGCGTTGTCGCGCGGCCTTGACGCGACGCAAGTGACAAGCACTCTGATTGATGAAGTAGCGGAGCCAATTATTGGCGCCCCGCTCTATTTGCCGGCGGAGATTGTGTCACGCGCCATGGACCCTGTCCATTTCGTAGAAATTCGCAAGCTGACGGGCGGGCCGTCGCCTGCGGAAGTATCCAGAGCATTAGCCGCACGACGCCTTAAGCTGCAGGAAATCCAAAGCTGGCTGGATACGCAGAAAACACAAATATCCCGGGCCTATGCCGAACTGGACGAAATTACAGATGCATGGCTGTAGCCTTGGAGATAGCAAATAACGGAACGATAAGGAGCTGATTCGGTATGCAGCCTATTCATAAACAGCAAGTCCAGGAAAAACTCGATTCGTTTTTGAACCAGGACGTCTTTCTCCATCTGGAAACGACAACCGGATCCTACGCTTCCCTGAAAGGGGAGAAAGCGGTATCTGTCTGCGCTTTTATCCGAAATGGCAAAATTCATTATGAACGCGGACAAATTACAGGCAGCGGGCCGTTCCGCGTCGGATTGAAGATGGGGAAGGCTGGGTTTATGCAGAAGGTCTTACCGACTTTGAGGTGATGGAGGACCATAAGCTGCTCCTTGCCGGCCACGATGAAGAGGGGCAACTGGGCATCGCTCTGCAGCTTAGCCCAAAACCGTTTTGACGATAGAGAGGAGAATGAAGATGAGCCGCCCCGTATTAGCGGTCTTCCCGCATCCTGACGACGAATCCTTTGGCAAAGCAGGCGCTCTCGCGCTGCATGCAAAGGAAGGTTCACCAATTACTTTAATTTGCGCCACCTCCGGACAAATGGGACGACGGATGGGCAACCCTTTTTTCGCTAATCGCGAAACATTGCCTCATATCCGGGAAAAAGAGCTGCAAGACGCCTGCCTGGCAATCGGCATTACGGATTTGCGGATGTGGGGACTCTTGGATAAAACACTTCAGTTCGAGGATCCGGAGCAATTAGCAGACCGGATTTACGAAACCATTCTAGAAATCCGCCCTTTCCGGATTTATTCGTATTATCCCGAACACGGCGTACATCCCGACCATGACGCCCTTGCGGATGCCACCATCCGTGCAGTTGCCCGGCTGCCGCTTGAAGAAAGACCCGAAATTTACGCTTCTGCCTTCTCCAAAAACTGTCTGGAAGCGCTTGGCGCTCCCGATGTTGTGCTGAATGTTTCAAGCGTGCTGCACGAGAAAATGGCGGCTATCCGCGCGCACCGCTCCCAATCGGAAGTCATCACCCGCAAGCTGGATGAACAGCTGGCGTCCGGCAGCGCACTCGAAGAGGAGCTGCTGGCGCCGCAAAAACGCGAGCAGTTCTGGATATACCGCTGGACAGACACGCTTGCGCAGCATCCATAACCGGCTTGCAGGCGCCATCCGGCGCAAAAAAATAAGCGGAGATGGAAAGCTGCTACAGCCATCCATCTCCGCTTGATCCTTTTCAAGCCCCTGTTCAAAAGCAGGGCAGCGGTTAGAATATCGTCTGCAAATCGCCGCCGATTTGCTGAATTAATCGGGAAGCACGGTCAGCAATATCCCTGTCCACCACAACGGTCAACATGCCGTTCTCCGGCAGCCCCGCCACATCAAGCGCCCGTAAAGCCTGCAATTTATGAATCGCTTCCTGCGCTGCTTCAGGACCGCCAAACAAAGCCCGAATTTCTACCGAATCCATCTGCTCCGCGCCTCTTACAGATCACGGCGCTGTTTTGCCCGCTCATCAGCGGAAGCGGCGCGTTCCTGTGCTTCCCAATCATCTTCATCAGCAAGCGCTTCTGAAAACTCCACGTCCTCGTTTAAGCCAACCGGCAAATCGCCAAAATTCACTTTTATATCTTTTTTATTTTTATTTGCCACTGTCAAACAGCTCCTTTTCCGGCAATGCGGATTTGTAATCAGAACGGACTGATAAGTAGCATGTGCAGCATGACTGTTTTTATTCGCTTGCCTAACGGCCGGGAAGTTTACAATAGCTATTCGAACGCCAATCATCAAAAAAAACGTCCCGGGCTACTCGCCGCGGAACGCTTTTTTCATTCTTTCGAATATGGACTCATGATGTTCGTCTTGATCGTCCGGCGTCATACCGCCGTCCCCCCGCCAAATTGACGAAGAAGCTCCTTCTGCTCTTCCGTCAGCTTGGTTGGCGTAACAACCGTCACTTTTACATGCTGGTCGCCTTGGCCATAGCCGCGCAGCTTCGGAACGCCTTTGCCTTTGAGACGGAAGTAGGTGCCCGTTTGTGTGCCTGCGGGCACTTTCAGCTTCACCTTTTCCGTTAAGGTCGGCACTTCGATTTCGTCGCCGAGCGCCGCCTGCACAAACGAAAGCGGAACTTCGCAATAAATATCGTCGCCTTCGCGTTCGAAAAACTCATGCGATTTGACGCGGATGACAATGTACAAATCGCCGGACGGACCGCCGTTATGCCCCGCTTCGCCTTCGCCGGACAAACGGATTTGCGCGCCGTCATCGACGCCCGCCGGGATGCGGACATTAATTTTACGCTGTTTTTTCACTTTGCCTGCACCATGGCAGGTAGAGCATTTTTCTTTGATGACACGCCCTGTGCCGCTGCAGTTCGAGCAGGCACGGCGGTTGACCATACGGCCAAACGGCGTGTTTTGCACGACCTCTTGCTGGCCTGTGCCGCGGCATACCGAACAAGTTTCCGGTCTGGTGCCTGCCTTGGCACCTGAACCGTGGCAAGTATCACACGATTCCGTACGCGGGATCGTAATTTCCGTTTCCTTGCCGAACACCGCTTCTTTGAACTCAACCGTCATTGTATATTGCAGATCGTTGCCGCGCTGCGGCGCATTAGGATCTCTGCGGCCGCCGCCGCCAAAGAACATATCGAATATATCGCCAAAGCCGCCGAAGTCCTGGCCGCCGCCAAAACCGCCGCCGCCCATGCCCTGGTTCGGATCGACATGGCCAAACCGGTCATACGTGCTGCGTTTGCTCTCATCGCTCAGCACATCGTACGCTTCTTTCACTTCTTTGAACTTTTCCTCAGCGTTCGCTTCCTTGTTTACGTCCGGATGGTATTTGCGCGCAAGCTGACGATACGCTTTTTTAATCTCATCCGCCGACGCGCTTTTCCCTACTCCAAGCACCTCATAATAATCACGCTTTTCCGCCAACAGTTCTCACCCCCGCCCGAATAGCACCACTTTTACAGCAAGAAGGCCAAAGCCGGGAAGCCCCCTGACTTTGACCCCTCACCTCATTTACCTCGTTTGAGGTTTATTTCTTATCATCTACCACTTCGTAATCGGCGTCAACAACATTGTCTTTGCCTTTCGAAGCGGCGCCGTTGTCTGCCGATGCGCCTTCTGCCCCGCCGGCAGCCTGCCCTGCTTGCTCATACAGCTTCACAGAAAGCTGTTGTACAATTTCAGTCAGCTCTTCTACAGCTTTGTTAATTTGTTCGATATCATCCGTCGCAGCAGCAGCCGTTACTTTTTCTTTCGCAGCGTTTGCTTTTTCGATTTCAGATGCGTCCACTTTGTCGCCAAGGTCTTTGATCGTTTTGTCGACCGAATATACAAGCTGATCAGCATTGTTTTTCGCTTCAACCAGCTCGCGGCGTTTGCGGTCTTCTTCCGCATTCAGCTCCGCGTCTTTCATCATGCGGTCGATTTCTTCGTCGCTTAAGCCGCTCGAAGAAGTGATCGTAATTTTTTGGCTTTTGCCTGTTCCTTTATCCAGCGCCGATACGTTAACGATACCGTTCGCGTCGATGTCGAACGTAACTTCGATTTGCGGCACGCCGCGTGGAGCAAGAGGAATATCTCCCAGCGTAAAACGTCCCAGCGTTTTGTTGCCGTTCGCCATTTGGCGTTCGCCTTGCAGAACGTGAATTTCAACGCTAGGCTGATTGTCCGCATAAGTCGAGAACACTTGCGATTTGCTTGTCGGAATCGTTGTATTGCGGTCGATCATTTTCGTAAATACGCCGCCAGCCGTTTCGATACCGAGGGACAACGGAGTTACGTCAAGCAGAACAACGTCTTTCACGTCGCCTGTCAATACGCCAGCTTGAACAGCTGCACCAAGCGCAACTACTTCGTCCGGGTTAACGCCTTTATGCGGTTCTTTTCCGATCAGCTTTTTGATAGCTTCTTGTACAGCAGGGATACGAGTCGATCCGCCGACAAGGACAACTTTATCAATTTCGCTTGTGGACAAACCGGCATCGCTAAGCGCCTGGCGGGTAGGTCCAAGCGTACGCTCTACAAGCGGAGCAGCAAGCTCTTCGAATTTCGCGCGGGTCAGGTTGAGCTCCAAGTGCTGAGGAACGCCGTCGACCATCGTAATAAACGGCAAGGAAATCGTCGTCGTCATCACGCCGGACAATTCTTTTTTCGCTTTCTCCGCAGCATCTTTCAAACGTTGTACAGCCGCTTTGTCTTTCGACAGGTCGATGCCTTGTTCTTTTTTAAATTCTGCTACGAGATAATCAATGATGACTTGGTCGAAGTCGTCGCCGCCAAGATGGTTGTCGCCGCTTGTTGCTTTTACTTCAAAAAAGCCGTCGCCCAGTTCCAGAATGGATACGTCGAACGTACCGCCGCCAAGGTCATAGACAAGGATCGTCTGATCTTCATTTTTCTCCAGGCCGTATGCAAGCGCTGCAGCCGTAGGCTCGTTGACGATACGGAGCACTTCGAGGCCGGCGATTTTGCCTGCGTCTTTAGTCGCTTGACGCTGGCTGTCATTGAAGTAAGCAGGAACCGTAATAACCGCTTGGGTTACCGGTTGGCCCAGGTACGCTTCCGCGTCGGATTTCAGCTTTTGCAAAATAATCGCCGAAATTTCTTGCGGCGTGAACTCTTTGCCGTCGATTGATTCTTTATGGTTTGTGCCCATATGGCGTTTGATGGAAATTACGGTACGGTCCGGGTTCGTAATGGCTTGGCGTTTGGCCGTTTCGCCGACGATACGCTCGCCGTCTTTCTTAAAACCGACTACAGAAGGCGTTGTGCGGTTGCCTTCCGGGTTTGGAATAACAACTGCTTCGCCGCCTTCCATCACTGCAACGCAAGAGTTTGTTGTACCAAGGTCAATGCCTATCACTTTGCTCATAAGTATTTTCCTCCTCATTATTCATTTCATTTAACATCCTATTCATTTATCAAACATTAGCCGCTGACTTTAACCATAGCCGGGCGCAGTACACGATCCTTCAGCATATAGCCTTTTTGCACTTCTTCAACGACAACGCCTTCTTCATGCTCTTCGGATTCCACTTGCATAATGGCTTGATGAAATTCCGGATTAAACGGCTCGCCAACCGATTGAATCGGCTTCAGGCCTTCCTGCTCGAGCGTCTGGGCCAATTGGCGGAAAATCATATCCACGCCTTTGGTGAACGACTCATAATCGCCGCCTTGGGCAGCGGCAGCAGTCGCGCGCTCAAAATTGTCCACAATCGGAAGCAGCTGAGTAATCAGCTTCATCGAAGCGTAAGCGGAGAGCTCTTCGCGTTCTTTCATCGTTCGGCGGCGATAGTTATCAAAATCCGCCTGCGCGCGTAAGTAGCGCTGTTGGTTTTCCTCAGCCAGCTTCTCCAGCTCGGCAAGGCGGGAATCTTCCTGCACCGTCTCGTTTGGCTCCTCTGCAGCCTGCTCAGCCGCATCCGCAGATTCAACAGCTTCTGTCGCTTCATTATGTTCCTGCTCTTCATATTGTTGCTCTTTCGTACTCACACTTGTCACCTCCTTAAAATCGGTGTCGTTTATTTGTACCATTTGCCAAGCAGAACGTTCATTTTTTTGGACAACGCATCCAGCAAGCTGATCACTTTGCCATATTCCATTCGGGTCGGGCCCAAAATGCCAATCGTGCCAAGCGGATGACCATCCGATTCATAAGTTGCGGTAATCAAGCTGCAGTTCGAGATCGCTTCATGATCATTTTCCGTACCGATGCGGACTTGTATCCCTGATGGCAGCGAGGAAAACATACGCATTATGGTAGGCGTTTCCTCCAGCAAATCCAATATCGTTTTCACTTTGTCGACGTCCTTGAATTCCGGCTGCGTCAGCATGTTGGTTGCTCCGCTCATAAAGACGCGATGCTCATCGCCGCTTTGCAGCACGCCGTCAAGCGCCTTCATCAGTTCTTCGCAATGGTCGACGTAACGTTCGAGTTCCTGCCCGACTTCCGAATACAACCTCGATTTCAGGCGTGTAAGCGGAACACCGGTCAATTTATGATTCAAAATATTTACAACCTTCTCCAGGTCGCCCATATCCAAATCCGGCGGGATGGTGATCGTTTTATTCTCAACATGCCCCGTATTCGTTACAATAATCGCCACAGCGGACGTCTGGTCAAGCGGGATCAGGCCAAAATGCTTTAAAGACGTATTGAACATTTCCGGACCAAGCACAATCGACGTGTAATTGGTCAGATTGGACATAATCATGGCCGTATGCTGTACAACCTGCTCCATTTGCGTCATTTGCTCGGTAAAAAACGACCGCAGCGACTGCAAATCATGCTCTTCAATTGCATTCAGTTTTACCAGATGGTCGACATAATAACGGTAACCTTTTGTAGAAGGCACGCGCCCTGCCGAAGTATGCGGCTGCTCCAAAAAGCCAAGCTCCTCCAAATCCGCCATCTCATTGCGGATCGTTGCCGGGCTGAACGCGACATCGCCGCGTTTGGAAATGCTTCGGGAACCAACCGGTTCAGCCGAGCGGATATAGTCGTCAATAATTGCATTCAAAATCATTCGTTGGCGATCCGTCAACATTTCATAACCCCCTTTTGGCTTGGAACAGCAGCTCATCTGTCACTCGTTAGCACTCATTAGACTCGAGTGCTAATCATTAATACAAAAATACCAAACCCACTCGTTTGTTGTCAAGTCGGTTTGGCATTTTCGGCTGGATCTGTCCAACAGCTAATCGATCATCCGAAGAACAGCAATTTCGTCACAAGCATGCTGCTTCGGGCAATTGACGCAATCGGTCCAAACTTTTTCCGGAAAAATCTCTTTTTGCACAATATGGAATCCGTTTTTCTCAAAAAAGGAAACGGCATAAGTTAACGCCATAATTTTAGGAATCTTCTGCTCTTTGGCCATTGCAATCAAGCTGTCCACCAGCTTGCTGCCAACGCCAAGGCCTTTATAGCCTTCGGTCATGCCCAGCGAGCGAATTTCAACCAGGTCGGCGCCTAGACGAGTTAGCGATCCGCAGCCAACGACAATGCCTTCTACCTCGGCAACTACAAAGCTGTCAATTTGCCGTTTCAGCACTTCCTTCGATCGGGGCAGCATAATCCCTTTCTGTGCGTAACCTTGAATCAATTCAAATAAAGTGTCGACATCATGATCATTTGCCCGTCTGCAAACGGCTTCCAGCTTGCTTGTCGTCTTCATGTCCGCTTTTCGCCTCCGTCCTGTGTATATTCACGCCATCAATATGAATAAATATACATCAAGACATAGGCGTATACAAGAGGCTTCCATAAATAATTTTTTCCGGTTCTAAGCGGGTTCAATCGGAGCTTTATCCATTTTCTACTATAATAGAAGCACCATAATCGGCGCCATAAGCCTACTAAACAAAAAAAGCGATGCTGCATTAGCCGGACCCCGGCTCCAACAGCATCGCCATTATTGTAAATCCTATTACCGGAAACAGGTTGTTTCCGTTTCGCCGAATTGCTGCACAGCGACGGCGCCAGCCTTCCCATTACAGCAAAGCATCCATGTGGGCTAATTATCTATGCCCCCAAAAGCCATTTGGCGATAAGCGGCAGACGTTATCCATTCCAAAAGGGGATTCCGAAGCGTTTAACCGCTTCAAGGGCCATTAAACCTCAATAAAAGCGGCAAATACTTCGTTGCCGAATAAAACGCCTTTATCCGTCAGGCGATATACCGTATCGCCGACGTTATCGATTTGCTGGAGCAGACCGTCCTGCTTCAGCTTATTGATAATCGGCCCGAAATGCCGCTCCAGGCTTTCACCCGGGAACTGGCGGGCAAAATCCGACGCCCGTACGCCTTCAAGCAGCCTTAACCCCACCATCATAAAATCTTCCATCGCTTCCGCTTCGGAAACGCGGTTTTCCTCCAGACGGGGGTAACCGGCTTTGCTTTTCTCAATGTAAGGCTGGACGCCCTTCACATTGATATGGCGCAGCCGTTCCGCATAACCATGCGCTCCCGCGCCAAGTCCGTAATACGGCTCATTGCGCCAATAAACGGAGTTATGGCGGCTTTCGAAGCCGGGGCGCGCAAAATTGCTGATTTCATAATGCCCGTAACCGGCTTGCTTCAAGCGGTCCATCAACAGCAAATACATTTGCAGCTCTTCATCCTCTTCCGGCAATGGAAGCTCGTTGCGCTCATACATCGTATGGAACAGCGTATTTTCTTCTACCTTCAAGCTGTACAGCGAGTAATGCGGCAGATCCAGCTCAAGCGCTTTATCTACGCTATGCGACAGCAGCTCCACCGTCTGCCCGGGCAGGCCAAACATCAAATCGATCGACAGATTCGTAAAACCGGCCGCCCGCGCGTTCTCCAGGCTTCTGTACACATCATCCGTGTTATGGATACGGCCGATACGCTCCAGCAGCCCGTTATCAAACGACTGAACGCCAAAGCTGATCCGGTTCACGCCGCCCTGCTTCATCGCAGCCAGCTTATCCGGGTCAACCGTGCCCGGATTCGCTTCCATCGTAAATTCCACTTCGTTTGCGAGCGGGAAATAACGGCCAACAGACTGCAAGAAACGCTCCATCTGCGGAGGCGTCAGTACGGTAGGCGTGCCGCCGCCTACAAAGACGGTATCAATCTGCGCAGGAGGCATCAGCTTCACCGTATGCGCCATTTCGCGCTCCAGCGCATCCAGATAATCATCCACCGGCTGGCCTTTCAGCACATAGGAATTAAAGTCGCAATAAAAACATTTGTTCGTACAAAACGGAATATGAATATAAAGCGCACGTGGCGCATTCGTTGCCATAATGGTAAAACTCCTAGTCTTCGTCGATTTTGAGCACCGCCATAAACGCTTCCTGCGGCACTTCCACGCTGCCGACCTGCTTCATCCGCTTTTTGCCTTCCTTCTGTTTCTCCAGCAGCTTCCGCTTACGCGAAATATCGCCGCCGTAACATTTGGCAAGGACGTTTTTGCGCATCGCCTTAACCGTCTCACGCGCGATAACCTTCGTGCCGATGGAGGCTTGAACCGGCACCTCGAACATTTGGCGCGGAATAAGCTCCTTCATCTTTTCGCAAATAATTCTGCCGCGGTTGTAAGCGCGGTCGCGATGGACGATAACGGACAAGGCGTCGACCTGCTCGTTGTTCAGCAGAATGTCCATCTTCACAAGATTGGAACGGCGGTAGCCCGACAGTTCATAATCAAACGAAGCGTAGCCTTTCGTCCGCGACTTCAGCTGATCGAAGAAATCGTACACGATTTCGGACAGCGGGATTTCATATTTGAGCGTAACGCGGTTCAGGTCCAAATATTCCATGTTCACGAACTCGCCGCGTTTGCCTTGGCACAAGTCCATAATGGCGCCAACAAAATCATTAGGCACAATAACGGATGCTTTCACATACGGTTCTTCTACATAATCAAGCTTGCCCGCTTCCGGATAGTTGGACGGGTTGTCGATTTGCAGCTGCTCGCCGTTAGTCAGTGTTACTTTGTAAACAACGCTTGGCGCGGTTGTAATAAGCGGGATGTTGAACTCCCGTTCAATCCGCTCCTGAATAATTTCCATATGCAGCAGCCCAAGGAAGCCGCAGCGGAAGCCAAAGCCCAGCGCCGACGACGTTTCCGGCTCGTACGTGAGCGATGCATCGTTCAGCTCCAGCTTCTCCAGCGCTTCGCGCAGATCGTTATAATCCTGCGTTTCAATTGGATAAAGGCCGCAGAATACCATCGGATTGATGCGGCGGTAACCCGGCAGCGGCTCGGGAGCCGGATTTTTCGCTTCGGTGATCGTATCGCCGACACGCGTATCGCCGACGCTTTTGATACCGGCTACAACGAAACCAACGTCCCCGACAGCCAGCTCGTCAACAATCGTCATACGAGGCTTAAACGCGCCCACTTCGATGACTTCGAATTCCGCTCCCGTTGCCATAAAACGGATTTTTTTGCCGGCTTTGATACTGCCATCCACAACGCGCACATACACAATAACGCCTTTGTAGGGATCGTAGTGCGAGTCAAAAATAAGAGCTTTCAGCGGCTGGTCCGGATCGCCCGTTGGCGCAGGCACCTTCGCTACGACCTGCTCCAAAATTTCCTTGATGCCAATGCCCGCTTTCGCCGACGCCAATACCGCATCGCTCGCATCGAGGCCGATGACATCTTCGATTTCCTGCTTCACCCGTTCCGGTTCCGCGCTTGGCAAATCGATTTTGTTCACGACTGGCAAAATTTCCAGGTTGTTATCCAGCGCCAGATAAACGTTGGCCAGCGTTTGCGCTTCAATGCCCTGTGCAGCATCCACCACTAGCAAAGCGCCCTCGCAGGCGGCAAGGCTGCGGGAGACCTCGTACGTAAAGTCGACATGCCCCGGCGTGTCGATCAGGTTGAGGATATATTCCTCGCCGTCATCGGCGCGGTAAGCGAGGCGCACGGCCTGCAGCTTGATTGTAATGCCGCGTTCCCGCTCCAAATCCATTTGGTCGAGCACCTGCTCCTGCATTTCGCGGGACGAAAGCGCTCCGGTATATTCCAAGATCCGATCGGCTAGCGTCGACTTGCCATGGTCGATATGCGCTATAATCGAAAAATTCCTTATTTTCTTTTGCCGGCTCCGAACGTCTGTCATGCCAATCCCCCAACATTTCCAATATTGCTAACCATTCCGTCTATTATAGCAATAACTAAGGGAGCCAGCAATGCAAGAACATGAGGGACAAGCAACCCGCCGCCAATTAGCTCGTCACAGAGTCAAATAACGAAACGACCCATTTGATGCCGCTTGTTGTAACCGTCTGCAGCAAGCCTGCCGTACCGTCCGCCAGCTTGTTGACAGCGGCGTTATCGCTTTGATCAATTGGCCTGCCGTTTTCTTTGGCCTGCTCTTCAGCCAGCCTGCGAACCTCCTGCAATTCCTTCTCCAGCTTGGCAATGCGCTGCTCGGTTAACCGGTCTCCTGTTGTTTCCGCCGCCGGCTTGCCGGAAGATACAGACGGTTCCGCTGCGATGGAAGAAGGCTGTCCGCCTTCGATCGGCCCGTAAATGCGCTCGATCCCAGAAGTGGATACCTCCATGCCATAGATCACCATAATGACAATCGCTCCGCCCAGCAGCACCCACTTCAACGCGTTCCATCTCATGCACATTCACTCCTTCTCTTTGTTTTCATTCCGTTTCCCGCCCGCCGCCGCTTCCATGCCGGTTAGCTGGCCGGGCCGGTTACTTTTTTCGCATCCGTATCTTCGTGATAAATATCGGCAATGACTTCGGCAAGCGCGTCAGCCGTCCGGTAGCATTCCTCCGGCGTATTGTCTACGCCGCCGATTTCAATCAGAACGCTGCCCGGCGATAGCGACTGGTTATATTCGCCGTTTCCTTCCGATTTGGCCCAAATGCCGCGGGACAAGCCTTTATAGTCTTTTTCCAGCTCGGTTTGAAGACGGGCTGCAAAAGCTTCATTTTCTTCCCAGTTCTCATTTTTGTGCCCGATAATGAAAAATACTTGGGCGTAACTTTTGCCATTGATTGTCGTGGTAGTTAAAGAACGGCCTTGCGAGTCCCGGTGAATATCAAAAATATATTTGAGCTGCTTGTCTTGCGCCATGGCATCCTGAACCGTTTTTTTAGAATATTTGTAGGAGTACGCGTAGTTATAGTCTTTAATGGTAGCGGCATAGTTTTGGTCGGAGTGCATCGTAGGTACTCCCATTTTATCCAATTGTTCCGCCATTCTTTCACCTACCAGCGTTACATTCGTTTTAGGAGAATCGGCAGATTTGGCATCCTTCCCGACGACAGGGTACCAAGATTCCTGATTATGCGTGTGATAAATAAATACTACGGCGTCCTTGCCGTCCTCTTGTCCGCTGCCAGCAGGCGGCGCGGAAGGCGTTGCGGATGTTCCAGGCGTTGGCGCCGGTGTAGCAGGCGGAGGTTCGGGCGTTTGCTGAGGCGGCTCGCCCGATGGCGTGGACGGCTCGTCCGATGGTTGTTCCGACGGCGCGGGAGGCAGCAGATCATCATCGTCTTCCGGCCCGACCGATACGTCGGTTCCTTCCCCTCTGCGGATCAGGAAGGATGTATTTTTTTTCATGCCGGGCATTTCTACGGCCAGCATGCTTTTAGGATCGTATGGATTTATGTCCGTGAGCAGCCTCATGACGAGACCGCTAACTTGCTTCCCGGACAAACCTTCATTTTGCTGTGCGGTTTGAAAAGCAGGCAGCTCCATCTCCAGCATACGGCCAAAAAAACCGCTGGATAATGATGCCGCAAATCCTTTCATCGAAGATACCGGCTCAGCCGATGCCTGTCGCTGCGCAATACCTGCGGCTCCGATCAGGATGAAAAAAAACATCGAACAAAACGATAAAACAGCAAACGTTCTGCCTGTTGCAAGCAGCTGGCGAAGTTTATTGCTTTGCTTGGCCAAATCCAGCGTAATGATTGTCCTTTTTTTCATCACGTTACATTCCCTCCCTCGTCTGTACTATTAATCTATGAGAGAGACGCAGCTCATAGAACTGCAATCGGAATGATAGAGTAGCAGCATCCGGAGCGCGCGAAATTACCCGTCATCAAAAAAAAGCGCCTTCCCTAAAGGGAAAACGCTCGCCAACGATCCTTCAAAATCTTCTAATGCGTATATGCCGCCACATTGGTCGTATCTACTGCCTCGTGCAAAGAAGCGTTCAAGCCGCTGGCAATAATGTTGCCGATATCTTCAATAAACTGGTCGATTTCTTTAGGCGTCACAAGCAAATCATGGCCAATCGGGTTTAACACCTCTTTTACCAGCTGGAGTCGCTCGTTCTCATTCATCTGGTTAATCAGACCAAGAATTTGGTTCGTATCGCCTTTGATTTGCTCAAAATGATTTTTCATCAGCTCAATGGTGTTCGTAACGATGGTCGAAGCATAAACAACCGTGGGAACGCCGATTGCAATGACGGGTATGCCCAATATTTCCTTGGTCAGCCCGCGGCGTTTATTACCGATGCCGGAGCCCGGGTGAATGCCCGTGTCGGCAATCTGGATCGTCGTGTTTACGCGGTCCAGCGAACGGGATGCCAGCGCATCAATGGCAATTATGACATCAGGTTTCGTCCGTTCCACAATGCCTTGTACGATTTCGCTGGACTCAATGCCCGTTATGCCCAAAACCCCGGGAGCAACTGCACTGACCGCACGATAACCAGGCGCAACCTGATCCGGCATCAATTCAAAAAAATGGCGGGTCACCATGACGTTTTCAACAACAATTGGCCCTAATGCATCGGGAGTGACATTCCAGTTCCCTAAGCCGACGATCAGCACTTTAGCAGTTCTGCCTATACCGATCCGCTCCAGGAAAGTCTCGAAATATTTGGCGAACTTGGTAGCCACCTTATCTTGAAGGTCGGTATCCTGACTGCGCAGCCCCGGTACTTCAAGCGTGACGTAATGGCCTTTCATTTTGCCAAGCGCACGCGAGCCTTCTTCTGTCATGACTTGCAGCTGCGTTACTTTTATGCCGTCTTCTTCCGATACATGGGAAGTGACGCCGGGGATTGGCATACCGGAGCCGGATTCCACCAGCTCCTTTGCCTCCAGCGCCAAGTCGATCTGTGTATCAAACGGCTGCATGTCCAGATCTGCCATCTATTATCGCTCCTTGCTGTCCGATTTCTGCCGTTAGGATTCGCAAAATCTGGCTGTTTCATACGAAGGCGCGCTATTGCATTTTACAGGTGTGCATGATAAGATATTTTAAGTTGTGTTGTCTAGCTATGTTTAGGAGGTGAATGTAAATGCCAAACATCAAATCCGCTGTTAAACGCGTCAAAACGAGCGAAAAACGCCGCGCTTTGAACGCTTCCCAAAAATCTGCTCTTCGTACGGCCGTTAAAACTGCTGACCAAGCAATCGCGGCAACTGACGTTGAGGCTGCTAAAGCAGCTCTTGTTGTTGCAACGAAAAAATTGGACAAAGCCGTTACTAAAGGCCTGATCCATAAAAATGCGGCTGCCCGCAAAAAATCCCGTCTGGCTAAAAAGCTGAACGCTCTGTCGGCTCAAGCTTAAGCTCATTGGGACTTTCCAAACAACCCTATCCCCTTTTCGGGCGATAGGGTTGTTTTTTTATGAGCATTATGGTTATCGCTCGCTGCCGCTGCTGCCTGTATGCCAAACCGCGCACAAGCCCAAGGGCAAGTGCGCGGTTTGAGCCCGTAATTTTATCGGGCAGCGGTCTCGCGGGATACGCCAAGCGACAATAAAAACAGCTCAAGCCCCAGCGTTTTGTCAATCGCTCCGGTCTTCATCTTGTAATCCAGCTCCGCCAAATCGGATAATAACACTGCCAGACGCTGGACCGAAAACCTTCTGCTTTTCTCCACCGCGAGCTTGACCGCATAGGGATGGAGGCCAAGCTGCCCGGCCATTTGCTGCGGAGAATAGCCTTGCGGCTCCAGTTCTTTAATTTGCAGCATAATCCGGATTTGCCTTGCAATTAACGCCGCAATCCGGATCGGCTCCTCTTTGCGGGTTAACAGCTCCTTGTACAGCTGCAGCGAGCGTGCCACCTGCAATCCCGCCATTGCATCTACAAGCGCAAATACGTCCTCTTCTACCGTCGAGGCGATAAGCATCGCCGTCTGCTCTTCATCTATCGTGCCGCCCGGACCGGCATGAAGGCATAACTTGTCGACCTCCAGCGCAAGCTGCTGCATGTGCGCGCCTGTACGGGATAGCAACAGCTCGGCTGCCGCTTCCGTCATCGTCCTTTTTTGATCGGACGCGCGTTTTATAGCCCACTGCTTCAGCTGAGAGGCGTCCAGCTCCTGGAACGCAACAAAAGCGTTGCGGTCTTTTAATGCTTTGACCAGCTTGCGGCGCTCATCCAGCTTGTCTGCCTGCACCGTAAATACGATAACCGCAAAATCGGAAGGATTATCGAGGTACGCCAGCAGCGTTTCCGGCTTATGCTCGATTTTGGCATTTTCCTTGCCTGCAGAAGCAGCCAGCACAGAGCTGTCACGAACCCATATCAGTTTGCGTTCCATAAAAAACGGCGGCGTCTCCGCCTCCAGCACGACTTCGTCAATGGCTGTTTCAGCCGTATCAAATTTTACAACGCCCAGTTCTTTTTCGTCAGGCTTAAACAATGTATCCGAAAGCTTGTCCACAAACTGATTTATCCGGTACCGGTCACTGCCAAACAGCACATATACGGGGCGGATTTTCCCGTTTTTCAGCTCTTTCAGCGCTTCTGTTATTTCCATTCGATTTCACCTATTTTCTGTGCTTACTCGGTCTATTATACCAAGCGGGCGATCATTCGTCGAAACTATTAAACAACGAAGGGATGGCCGCCTTATGCAGGTGCCATCCCTTCGTCCCTGAACATCTATATAAACATCCGCATACTGGCCCATGGTACCGTCCTGCGAATGGTCATAATCGTGTTAAGGCGCTTTTTCGGTCTATCTCTTATGTTTCAGTATACGCAGCCGCGTAAAAAAGTGTGCGGAACCTTTGCATAAAAATGTTATTCTGCAGGCGATTTTTCATCCGTTTTGGCCGTCAGATCAATCTGGTATTTCTCTTTGCCGCCTTGGTCCAGCTCCACGACATAGGTCAGGACGGTATCGGAATCATCCCATTTTAAGTCCGTAATTTTGCCGTTTTTACGATCGGTTTCGAACACGAGCCCGCCGTCGTTCATAAATACTTTAATGGTATACCCTACAGCTACCGCCGAATAACGGCCATCGGCCGACTGCGCCTGAATAGGGCCAGGTATCGCAACCAAAGGCTGCTGGTCGCCGGAAACGCCGCTTTTCGCATCCGGTTTGGAGCCATTCTCTTGATCCGATTGCTGAATGCTCATGTTAGGCTGATTTGTGCTCGAAACGCTGCCGCTTCCAACGTTGCCAGACGAGCCAAAGCTGCCGGCCGGAAATTGATCATCTTGCTGCACTGCGTTCAAGCTGCCGCCATCCACAAATAATGAACTGACATTATCCTGTTCCGGATCTGAAGTGCCGCCAGGCCCGGCTGCAGCAGCAGGGGTTTGCTCGGGGCTGCCGCCCTGATCTGCAGAACCGGCAGAATCCGATGAGCGGTTGGCGCTGTAAGGCTCAACCGACTGCGCCTCCACATCCTGAACATCCGTCCCCTTCGCCTCTTTCCGAAGCTGCGGCGCTGTTGAACCTGTGCTTGCGCTTAACGATTTGTTGGCTTGGCTTGGGCTGACAGATTCAGCGGCATCGTTCCAAGCCGATAATCCCGCAAATGGATGCTGCCCTTGTAGGTTATATAATGCAATGAATACAGCGGCGACGACTGCAGCTGAAGCTAGGCCAGCCGTAAACCGCCTTCTCCAGAAACGTCCACCCGTCCGCGGTTTGTTCGCTGCCGCAGCTCCAGTTACGGTCTCGCCTTCCGCTGCCGCAGCCCCTTGGTGCTCCGCGTCGCCTTCAAGGCGGCTCACAGCTGTATTCCTCTCCTCGTCAAGCTGCGCCAGGCGCGGCAATATCGCATCAACCAAGCTGTAGCGGGGCGTCACCTTCGGCAAGCTTTCCAGCTCGCGTGACAGCCTGGTCAGACGTTCGTACATGTCTGAACAGTCGGGGCAGTTCCGAATATGGCTCATCATGAGCTCATGCTCCAGAGCATTCAAATCATCGTCTAGACTGCGCTGCATATATTCCAATATTTCTTGACAGTTCATCCCCGGACACCACCTTTCTGATAATCATGCAGTAATGTTTGCAGCTGTTGCCTCGCGCGGAATAAATACGACTTGACTGTGTTCAAGGGCAAATCAAGCGATTCTGCTATTTCGTTATAAGAAAAATCCTGCAAATACCGGAGCACGACAACGGCCTTATGATGCTCCGGCAGCTTGTCGATCGCTTCCCGGATGTCTTGTGCGGCGTACGATGCAAGCACTTCATCTTCAACATTGCTTTTTTCCTGGAAAACAAGCTCATGTTCTTCAATCGATATGGAAGGTTTCGTTCTGCGAAATTTATCGATGCAAATATTGGTTACAATTCTTCCGACCCATGTTTTGAATTGGGCTTTCTCCTCATAGGAGCCGATTTTCGTATAAATTCGTATAAGTGCCTCTTGCGCAGCATCCATCGCGTCCTGCTCATTGTTTAATATATAGTAGGCTGTCCGATAGACGTGCGTTTCAACCTCCCGCAAAAGAGCTATTAATGCATCGCGATCTCCCGCCTGGGCGGCCTTGATTAAGGCAGGCTCCACCACGAAGGATCCCCCTCTCTTACAATCTCATCGACGTAACGGCACTCAAAAAAGTTGCAGTACCATCTAAAAATAAATAAATACCTAGTTAAGCATAGCAAAAAAAAGAAACTGCGTATAGCGCGGATGAATGCCATTTACCTATGCAATATTGAACAAGGAGAGCTTCACAGCCGCCCTCCTTTGCAAAATATGAGTACGTTTTCTATTTCACTGTTCGTACAAACAAACCTTCACCGTCTGTCTTGAACTGGATTTCGCCCTGCAAATCGGTCCGCCTTACTTCCACGCCAGCCTCCTGCAGCCGCTCCAGCGTCTCTTCGTTTGGATGCCCGTAACTGTTATGCAACCCCGCAGAAGCTGCCGCTTCGGCCGGATGCCAATAGCGGAGCCATTCCATGGAAGTGGAATTTTTACTGCCGTGATGAGCAAGCTTTAGCACATCAACCCGCCTGCCTCCTTCGCCGCCGCCCTTTTCGCCGAATTGCGATAGAAATCCGCTGGGCCGGTTTTGCAAGCTTTCCAGCAGCAGATGCTCTTCCTGCGAACCAATATCGCCAGGAAGCAAAAAACTTCTTCCATTTAATTGAAGAGCTATCACAACGCTGTCCCCATTTTGCTCATTTATCGTCGGAACCGTCCTGCTTCCCTCCTCTTCTTCCGGAGGCAGCGGCCATAATACGGCGAGACTCGTCTGGCCGTCCGCCTGCCACTGCTGCCCGGCCTGGGCGGCATACAGCGGGATCGAGCGCCCTATCGCTTGCCGCAGCAAACGGACTGCCTCTTGGTTTTCCTTAATACTGCCGTTCCACAATATCCGTTTGACAGGTATCGTATCCAGCACCGCTTTTAATCCGCCGATATGGTCCGTATCCAGATGGGTAATGACGAGCAAATCCAGCTGATGCACGCCGCGTTTCATCAGAAGCGGGGCTACGACATCCTTCCCGACTTCAAACGGATCGCTGCGCTCCTTCCATTGCTCGCCTGCTTTGCGGAACGTAACCGTTCCCCCTCCATCTATTAAAATATGTTTGCCCGACGCGGTTTGCACAAATATCGAATCGCCTTGCCCGACATCCAAAATATCTACTTGCCCTTCCCCGCGGCTTCCGCCCGGAAAATAAGCCCACAGCAGCAGGGCGGCGGCAGCCGCTGCAGCCGTCGCAATCCCGGCATTATACAGCTTGCGCCGCCTAGCTGCGGTTTGTTCATCCAGCATCGATATATCATACTCCGCCAAACTTGGCGCCGCCTGATCAAATACAGCCATACCAGCTTCCATGGCGAGCAAGGACTGCCGGACAGACGGCGTCACCAATTCCCCTTCGGCCGTTAAAGCTTGATAGGGCTTTCCGGCAGCTGGCCTGGCAGAAGCCTGTTTTATAAATAATGCTCCGCTGCCGGTGGATGGATCAGATGGCCTGGTTTCTTCCTCATCATGGGCGAAAGCGGCTTGTGCTCTTCTGCTCGACGCGGCAGCTGCAAGCAGCCAAAACAGCAAGCCGATGACGATATACCATAAAGCTATCCAGCCAAATGAAGGAGAAGCCCATATCGTGCGCAGCGGTTCAGCGGAAGACATCCTATGAACCAGCCAGAAGGTGATGTCGTTTGCGTACACGGATAGAAGCGCCAGCACCTTGCCTCCAAGCGGCCATGCTGCGCCCAATATTAACGCGCCTCCCCCAATCGGCATTACAATAAAACTGATAAAAGGAACAAGCACCAGATTGGCCATAAGGCTCAACAGATGAAACTGGTTAAAATAATAAATGGACACCGGAAAAGAAATCAGCTGCGCCACGATCGTGACTGCCAGCAAATCGTACAGCCCTTTCCAGCGCGTTCCCTGCGGCAGCGCAGCACGGAAAGGCGAGACGCCTACAATTAAGCCTGCCGTCACCAGAAACGACAATTGAAAGCTGACATCTTCAATATAATAAGGATTCCACGCCAGCATCAGCACAGCTGCCGCAGCAATTAAATGAAGCCCGTCTTTCAGTTTGTTCATTCTGGCGGCGAGCAGCCCCAGCATTGTCATCAGACCTGCACGCAGTACGGACGGCGACCCGCCTGTCAGAAGCACATACAGCGGGACGGCGCCAAACACTGTCATCAGCATTCGTTCTCTCGTGTAATCCTGCAATAAGATTGAGATGAAATTCTTTCAAAACCCTTAATACAACAAGACACCATTTCACAAATTAATGATACGGATTCATTAATTATTGAGACTGGAGTGTTTTTTTTCAACTTTTTTTGAGATAAGTTGACATCCAGAAAAACAAAAAAAGCAGCTTGGTCGCTGCCTTTTATTTATTCGCTATATTTTAAGAAAGCTTCGCTTCCACTGATATAATGACTAGTTGTACCATTCGAATTTTGATTCGAATGGTTAATTACCAATGTACCATTTCTGATATCGTTTCTGATCTTCCGAAGATCCACTCCGTACATCTTACTTATCTCCCCTACTGTATAACCCCACCTAACTATTCGCTCTTCAGTTTCTTGAAGAATATATTTTTTTAGACTTCCATTGTCAATAAAAAGTCCACGGAAATTGTTCTGTGATTCCAAAACAACTGTTTTTAGTTGACCTTTCGAAATCAATTTCATAAGTTCTATGTTACTAACACCAAGATGTCGAACAGCAAAGTTTGCCTTTCTAAACGATAATGTATCCGCTGGTATGGATTGCAGTAATTGACTATGCTTGAAAATTGATTGTAGACTATTCACCGCATCTTCTCTTAGAATTATCCAGTCTGCATATCCATCATGGGTTGGTCCATGTAATGCAATTAATAGTTCAGCATGAACCATTTTAACCACAGTAGCTTGTTCGACACCGAAATATCGCGCAACTTCATGACTAGACATCGCGGTCATTGATCGTTGAATGTAATCAATTACACTCTGCTTCTCAATTAAGGAAACTTTCCCCTTTATAGAATCTGATGACAGTTTACAAATATGATTTTGCTCAATAAGATGAAGTAATTTGTGTTTGGCTATCCCGAATGCCATTATTACCTCACCCATCGTAATGTATCTTTTCTCACCTATGTTCAGTTGAGCCGAGTTTCTCCGATTAACAAACTCAGTTGTAAGATTGCTCAAATACTTTTTATATTCATCCTTATATTTCCCCCCGTCAGGTCTTGCGTAAATTGTATCCAACATTCGCAATTTCAACTTACGCGACTCTTTGCTTAGCTGATCTATTTCAAATAGAAGTACAGGCATGTACTTCTCAGGATGTATAATTAGTCCATGCACTACAGTCGTTAAACAGGTCATCATTTGAAGATCTCTGGGGGACTTGTTCTTTTGACCAAATTTAATGATTTTATGGTCATATCCCTTCAGATAATTATCGATTTTCAAATTATCGATCACATAGCAAAAACGTATAAAATAATCAAAATACTCCTTCTTCCCCATATGTAATTTGGTTTGAAAAGCCTTTTGTGCGCCGAATTCTGACTCAGTAAAATTTTTGTTTTTTTCGAGATGTTTACTGAAGATAAATCCACACCTACACTCATCCGCCATCAGCCTCGACATATAAATTTTTCTTTGGCAATTCGGGCATTTTTCTAACAGTGATGTTTCATGTGTTGTACAGATTGTAATCATCGATAAATCCCAAAAAAGTCGATGATATTTATCCTCTGCATAACAATACGGGCAATATCGTGTAAATGATGAATGAAAGAGTACTCTTGAACCGACTATCCCAATTCTTTCTTTCACCATGAATAGTTCATCATAACGATTTAACATCAGCTTTGTACAATCATATCCCGTGAGTTTTATTGCCTTTTCGTATTGCTTGAACCAATAGAGCTCTTTCGAAATATAATTCAGATTATACCGATAAACCATTGGTCCAATTGAATGTAACATCGAACCCAAGGTAGTGGAATAATTACGTTGCGCACATCTAAAAAGATACGAATAGATGCTCTCATTTACCTTTGGTGGGGTTCTATTATTGAAAAGTCGCATGATTTCATTCCTTTTCAAGATTAATTATGATTAGCAGTCTTCGACTCTAATTAAAGCTATAAGTCTTCGAATCCACGAATGTGATTCGAAGACTTATTCAACTTCAACTAACTATGCAACAAAAGGATTTAGCCCGTTACCTATGCAATTATGCAAAATCAATGCTTCTTTGAAGTCTTCAAAGGTTATCTTAAGATGTTCCTTTTCCATTGCAATCTCTGCTGCTTGACCGATCAGTTTCATTAGTGCACGTAAAACGCCGTTTGTAACATCAAAAAGCCGATTATAAAATTCTGGGTCAGCTAAGTTTGATGATTCGACAAACGGAAGTTGCTGATCAATTTGATAGAGCAACGTGCGAAATTCATGGATCCTTTCTTCATTTTCAAGTCCAAATGGGTGCAGGTTGTAACGGATTGTAAACCTGCTTTGCAATTGGTTATTTTCTTTAACGACATCATACGCCTCTTTTTCATACCCAAAGAGTACGACCGGAACCTTCGTTAAGTTAATGATGGATTTAAAATAATCCGCGACTTCATAATTGACACTTTTGTTCTTTTGATTTTTGAAGTGTTGGAATTCATCTAGAATAATGAGTTCAACACCGCAATCCCTTATTAAATTAACAAGACGTGTGTTTTTGTTCCCCCTTGTGCCACTAGAAGGATTGTAATCACCTAATTGTCCAAGAAGATCTTCCATGAACGAGGTTATATTTGCTGGACTGAATATTTCTGCATGCAATATGGTTCGCTTAGTTGAATCTCCCACATAAATAATTTGGGAATTTTCCCTCAAGTATGCAGAAATGAGTTCGGATTTACCTACACCGGATTGTCCTTCAATTATTGCGCATTGCAAACCAGTTGCCGAACTCAAAGACTGATGGCAGGTTCTTATTATGTCCAACCCTTTTTGAACACGGGGATGATATATACGAATATCTCTAACGATCTCTCTTCTCTTTTCTATATCCATAGAAGAGTAAATTGCTCTATCGGTGGAACTAATATTTTCTTGCACTTGTAGCCCTCCAGTTAGTTGTATCAACACCCTCGAAAATGTTGATATTCTTGTTTATACTACTTTTACTTGGTACCGTCTCTTGATTACGAACGGGTTTATCTGAAAATACTTGATTCGACCCAACCCCTAAAAGACGTCCAATCTTCCCTACAAACGATTTCCCGTCAAAAATTATGTCCGTAACCTTTTTCTTTGCTCGCGCAAGAGCAGATAGATCAACAGAATTAAACTCTGCATTTGCGATCCTTTGATAAACTTTATGCGCATATTCGTTAAGACCTAACGCATATTCTTGATTCGTGCACGGAACATCAAAATACGTTTTTTCAAAGGGATCGTAGACATAAATTTTCCCAAGATCCGATGGATCATATTTAATATCTACGTCTTTGTTTCGGTATTCTACTTCAATCTTCCTTAGAAGCGTATGAAGAGCGGGACTTTGATAAAATAGATTATCCATGCGAATACCATGTCGTTGAATGGTTCTTGACTCCATTTTCATCAACGCGATTTCCCACTGCAGCTTTGATGTTGGTATATCTGGTTCTCCATAGGTTTTGATGCCACTCTCCCAAATTTTGCTTGGGATTCCCCTCACCCCCTTATTTGTATCTTGAGCATAATAATCTAGCAGCCATATATGAAAAACCTTAAGAAACTGTGACAATGACATTACCGCATTTTTCTTAGGATCGTAGTCACCCTTTTCAAAAATATTTGAGAAAGTAGTTCCCGGTATCTTGTGAATAAGCGATTGATTTATAGTCCTAAAGTGCCTTTCAACAGCGCCTTTGTACCAAGGACGTTTTCCTGGAAGATGCTCCAGTTTGATATTAAGCTGAGCACATGCATCTTCCAAATTGTCACCCATAAAATCTTTGCCACGGTCCGTTACTAACAAATCTGGCAGACCATATGCCAACCATGGATTTTCCACTTCCGGGTAGAGTTCCTTGATATAATTCTTTGGTGAAATGGCATGTCGAAGCGCATGCATAATAGCTGTATACGATGGGGGCTCAAACCCAAAGTAAACTCCTAGTGGGTAGCCAGAAAATACATCCAGAAGGGTTGTAACAGTTGGTCTCCCTAATGGTATCTTTTTCTCTTCATCGACGAGAAACAGATCGAGTAGTGTATGATCTATTTCTACTCGCTGTAAAGGACGATCTGGTTTTTTTTGTAATTTTACTTGAAGATATTTCATGTACGAGAACCGCCCGCCTTTTTTTGATTTCGCGATATCTTCCTGATCCCGCCCTTGCACACGACGATACACTGTTGCACGCGAAGGATATTCCAATTTCTCCTTGTCAATACGAAATTCATTTATCTTATCTATTTCGTAAATCACAAGTTCATGTATATCCTTAGGGTTGACTGCTTCTCGGCGTTTGTAATATTGATCAATCATTTTCTGAATGATCAATTCTACTTCCCGATTTATCAACTTCCCTTTGGGACCACATTTATCGTAAATTGCAACCAAAGACCAGATGTTACAATTACTTTGTTTATAGTCTTTAAACCATCGATAAATTGATGCACGAGAGAAGTTGTAGCCTTTGTGATGATATCCCCCATCATTGAGCTCTGCTAATCTTGCATCAACGTAAGGGTTTAACGATTTCACATCTTCCAGAGCTAACAATGGCTCAATCGCAAATAATCGAAACTTTGCAAGGTCCTTTTGTTTATCTGGGAGTTTCGAAAAATCAGCGCCAATATTTTTACGGATTACTTCCTCCGTAGTATTCTTACCTTCTTCCGAAAAGACAATTTCGCCTTTTTCCAATGCTTCATAAAAAAATTGCTTTGGAAAAACTTTTTTTCGTCCCGAAGCCAAATTTTTACATTCAAAATTGTCTTCCTCTAATTCTTCCATAATCACAAAACTTCGATCATCGAATAAAAACTTTGCACCACTGCCAAGAGATATTCGTCCCATAGTTGATCCCTCCATAAAAATCTTTATTTTAATGCTGCATTAGAAGAAATCCCACTAGCCATTCATGAATCATTAACTTTCGCCTCTATAATGGTACGACGAAGCGCATCCATGACGCCTTTATTGGAAGGAGGATCAACTTCAAGAACAAAACTTTGTACGCCTGAATAGACGTCTAATATCGTTGTCATGACAGCTCTACCTACTGGTTTTCCACTATTTTCATCGACTAAATGTAAATCCATTAATTCTCGGCTTATCTCCATGTGGTTAAAGGGACTCACTCGCCTATTAATCTCGTCGTCGATGTTCTCCTGTGATGTAATTTGCGGATAACGGTTTACAGTGGGCTGAACGAACTCAATCCCATCCGCAACTATTTTAGTTTTTGGATAAACGTGATTGAATTGTTCAAGCTTTTGTAATTCCGGCAATTGTGACGACTGTATATCATTGTCTCTCGCATCTATATTTTCTTGCTCTATCGAGCATTCGGACCCTTGTGATTTCAGAAAAGAGCGGAGGCGGTTATAAACTGTCGAGAACGAAGGAGTCTTCAGTTTAGATAAATCATTACGATTCTCGTTCATTAAGTGAATTTGATTGCAAATTAATTGGTAGCACGAAGTAGCCGAGATATTCTGTCTAGCTTGACTACTAGCTCTAATGTGTTGATGAATGACGCTTTCTACTTCTTTCGATATCATGTTTTTTCTTGTATTTGTTTTCATGGTCTTCCTCCTAGATTCTATGAAAAATTTTTACTTGGGTGATTCGATCATACCCAACATAATTTTTTCTATACATTTTTCTTCGTGACTTGAGTATATTGTTTTATCGTACCTAGTGCGGGTTGGTTTCATTACCATATATTTCCGAACTAAAAAAAGCGCCCAACGGCGCTCCCTATAGCTAAATATGAATTAACAATTTGTTTATTTCTGATTTTTCTGACTATTAAAAGCACTCTTGATATCGCGCAAGAGATCATCTTTAGATAGGTGCGGATTTTCCTCTTTTTTTGATTTTATCTCTCTTAAAATTTGCCTAATCACATCAGTATCATCAACTGAAGTAATTATACCTTTTAACGTGTAGATAAGTTCATTAATACTATCAGCGTTTGAAACGCTCAAGAGTGAATGCAAATGGTTTAATATTGAAGTAATGGTATCGACTTTTCTATTTTTCTTTAATTTTCTTACAGCCGCAGCTAAGCGCTCTTGCTTTTTAACTTCATTAACTTGGCTTACGCTAGACTGGACATTCGTATTGTTATCATTGAAGTTTTTAATGATTTTGTCTGTGCCTTTCAATGCTGTCGTTATTGATACACCTAATTTTTCCTTTAAATATGGAAGATCCGACGCGGAGATGATTACCTGTCCACTTTTTAATTTTGAAATTCGCTGTTCACTAATCCCAATATGTTCCGCTAAATCTTTACCTTTTTTTCCGGAATTGGCAAGTTCCTTCACAATATTGCTAGAGATTTTCTCCTGCAATTGTTTTTTCAGTTCATCTTCCGGTATGTAATCCATGGATTGAATTTCATCGACAGCACTTTCAATTTCTAGACGTTCCTCTTCCGCATCGTAATCTATGATGTCCGACGAATCAATACATAAATCTAAGAGCCGAAATCTCTTCACAGCTTCATTACTTTTCAGTTTCGATAAACTCTTTTCATCCAAGCAAAATAATATTTTCCCATTAGCTAGCTTTAAAAGCTCTTTGTACTCAACAACATACCTACAATTGTTCTTTAACATCTAAACACCACCGCCTTTATAAATCATCATTGGTTTATTCAAAAAAAATAAACAACCAAACTCCAATTTTTTAGGAGATTGATTGTTTATTTTGATGTAAGGCTTTCTTTACATCATTTTCATTAAGAAAATATCGATTTGATATCCCTCTAAAACTATCTTGTACTTTACCAAGCTGAATCCATTCACGGATCAGACTTCGCGGTACATTGTACTTTTGTATAACTTCATTTATCGTTACATGGGTTTTTACAAAGTCATCAATTTCTTCCTTTTTAAAAAACCTTACTGTTCTACCATCACTAATTCGATATGAATATTCAGATTTTAAAACGTTAGAATCTACCAGTCTTTGCATAGTTATAATATCGATCTTCAACATTTTTCTTACTTGAATTGCACTGTAACCTTTCGTTTTCTTAAGTTCACTCTTTAACTCGTTTACACATCGCAAAAGATCTGTTTTTCTATACCACGAATCATTCAACTTCCCTTTTGCCTTCTCGGAATGCGGTGTCAATTTGCCAATTTGAATAAAACTTAGTAAGCGTATTAAAGATAACCCTTTATTTGAAAACTTATTTAATGCATCATAAAAGTATACCTTGGAGCCGCTGTATTGAACATTACGCCCTCTACCTCCATAAAAATCTAAAAACTTTTCAACTTCTGCTTTATATAAATACCATCTGTTCCCTGGATATTTTCTCAATGTTAGATAGCCCGCATTAATAACTCGATTCACTGATTCACGCACTCCAATCCCCAAATACTCTGCCGCTTCAGCACGTGTTATTAATTCATTAGCATCAGTAATGGTTGGATAAGATATTAAGTTATCTGAAACTTGGCAGTTTCTTCTTTTTTTTCTTCCGCGTCTTTTCGATACCATTTTTCTGTCTGACAAATTAATCTCTGTAAGACTTTTATTATCTTTTACACATCGTAGAAGCTCTCTTCTTAACGGTTCGAAGCACTCATCAACAAAAAGTTCTTCGAATTTATTTCTGCGTGTCTCCATAACCTTTCTACGCTGTTGCAAAAAAATTTTCAGTACGATGCGGAAATTAACCGGGAAATTATCGTACATCCAGTAAACGGTTCCAAAAGCTTGAAATGACATACCATTGTTGTGTTTTCCCGCTTTCTTTGTCGATATCGCCTCCAGAATAATTTCTCCGCTTCCAATCATACTTTGTTGTCCTTCAAGCATAAACAAACTACTATACAACAGCTTTATCAATTGTTCTTTGGAGAGGTCTTTAAATATGCCAATTGGTAGACCGAAAAGAGATGTTTGAATCACTTCTTGTGCCTGTAATTCGAATGAGTCCTTAGCTAATTGAACTGTTGGAGCATCCTTATATTGAGCGCCGCAATTTTCACAAATAGATTTCATAAATCCGTTTAAACTAATTTGCTTTTTACATCCGTGACATCTATCAATTAGTATCATACGATGCTCTAAACAACACGTCACCGGTTGAACCCACCATGATTTCTTATGATGTATTGTATCTTTTATACAAGCCGGACAATATTTAATTTGTGTGTTCAATAAAAAAACTTTTCCTAGTACTCCCCATTCTGAACTTAAGGAATCACCTGTGCAATTATACAGCTCTTCCACACTATAAGCTGTCATTTCGGATAGCTTCTCTATAATTTCAGTTTGAAGCGTATTACTATTTAATGCTAACGTTGACATGCCCCATATTGAAGTAAAAGCTCTAACTGTCTCATAATGGTTAGCTTGTGACAACCTATTTATATAGCTTCCTAGACTTTCATCAGGAAGTAGCTGTAGACGATTGTTTAAGATCATATTCTTCCCTCATTTGAAATAAAGTTGAAATCTCTCTGGCTTCAATCACTATCAAACCAATATGTGCAGTAGTTTATCCAAATCGAATTAAACTATAACTAACAATGGTATACTATTGGTATTAATTTGAAAGGACCAATAACCATGACTGAATTTCAAGCGATGCTTCAAGACCTGCTTGATGCAAGCGAGCTTGCAAGGAATGTGTTTAAGACAAGTCAAGCAATTAATATTGCTTCTGAAGATGCTGCAATTCAATTCATTTTTGAACGTGCAAGACAACAAAAGGCTACGGGGGGACTGACGTGCAAGTTTGCGATGTCTAATGAAGAAGTGATATATGCAGAAGGTCTTGCTAATTTTAAATGGAAGAAAGTTGGCTCCAAATATATGGGCAACTGGCTTACAAATTAACTTATTCTTTCACGTAATCTTTCTGTACTTTATCAATCAGTTCTTGATATAGTTCAGGAAGATTTTTTATACCCGGCTGTTTTTTTAAAGCAGTCCATTGGACTTCTTCTAGTTCCATGTGGATTCTGTTTTTAAAGACAAGCCAATTTATACTTTCCACACCTTGGTCCTTCGGTAGACATAAGCTCAGTTTTCTAAATTTACGGTTAACTTTATATTGAAAATAGGCATACAGATATTTTTCATCAGAGCCCCATCCACAAAAAGTTGGACAATCCTGAAGATATTCAAATCGTTCATAAAATTCTTTAAATTTAAGCATTTTTATGTCAACTCCTTTCTCGCATCGAGATCATAATGCATGACGAGAAAAAGTCAATATTATATAGCATTTTATAAATGATGAAAGGCGTGTACAGATGAAAGAGCAATTACTCGATTTATTAAAGCAAGTAGGCGTCACTTTAGCGGATCATAAGTTGTTAGTTAAACACAGAGGCATGCCACACGAAGTCCCGTTCAAAGGAGATAAGCTGTATGTATATACGTTTAAATTTGATGGGCAGTATTTAAAGATAGGCAAGGCGGGAAAAAAGAGCAAAGCTCGCTTGCAGCACCAGCATTATAGTCCTACAAGCAGTGCAAGTAATTTAGCATTATCTTTGCTCCAAGATGAGAACATGAAAAAATATAACATCACAAATGAAAATGTCGGTGCCTGGATACGAAATAACGTTGAGCGTGTTGATATCGAAATTGATGAAGATGCTGGCGTATTCGTTCAGAATTTTATTGAAGCAGCTTTACATTGCATGTTTAAGCCAAAGTATGAAGGGTTTGAATCTCAAAGGTGAGTAAAATGTCGTCGTTGACAAGATCTGTTACAGAAGAATACGAAATGCTAATTAGAAATATAGCCCCTATAACCGATTTGCTTCAGAAATCCGAGCGTAATCCGTCAGGTTGGTCTATTAAGAAGACACATGCTGAGGAATTGCCGGAGCATATATGTGAAGGCGGCGTCTATGCATTTTGGTGGATTAAAACCGAAGAATCTATGGCAATCATGAAAAACCGTACAAAATGCTACACCGTAAAAGGCAAAAAGATAAAAGAAGATGTGGGACATCATGAAGTTACCATCGAATTCACCGATCAATGGTTAGAATATAGTGGGCAACAAAAAGAAGGATACATTCCGCTCTACGTTGGAAAGAATGATGCGTGTATTCTTGAACGACTTGAAAAGCATCTGCGCATTCCACAATTAAAATATCAACGTACAACTTCAAAAACCGATCAGTTACGTCGTGGCATAGAACGTATTTTTTCGAAAGATGAAAGAACATTGATATTATCGTCAGCCACATCGGGTATATCTTTATACCTTTGCACGGTGTTGATGAAGTCGTAAATCGATTTTATCTTGAAGATTATGCAATAGGTCGACTACAACCGCTGTTTAATATTGATATCGAACGTTGAATCAAACAAAGATCCACGTTGCTTGTTAAGCAGCAATGGATCTTTGTTTTTTATATTCTGGATATGAAAAGAACTCCGATTGTTAATAATGCATTGTGGTAGAACATTGAAATAACAAAGGAGAATTTTATGGAAGAGTTTGAAAAGCGAATTTATAAACCTGGAGATTTAGCGGATTGCTACACCTTCGCAATGGACGACAACATGACGACAATCAAATATCAACTTCGGTTAATTGAAAAAGTGGAAGACCTTGATGCCAATTGGGGAGAGGAAATTTGGACAACGATTCAAGCGGACGGCTCTTCAAATGCCTATAATCGAAGCGCGCCGCTTGATAAACTTGATTGGGATGCAATTGGAGAGCCAGAACAACGGACGATTGTAACAAATGCTAAATATCTTAATCGATTAGAACATCTGGCAAAGAACGAGTTATCTTATCGAGAATTAATGAAGGATGCTTAAACGAAGAAAGAGCCTAGGACACTTGGGCTCTTTCTTCGTTTCAAGTATGATGGCAATGTAATTTCCCCTATTATCGTAATCTCGTTATGGCGTTTGTTTCGAGTGCCTTATTTGTTCTCGTCTAAGCGGTGAAATTGAAGGGTATAAATAATGTATCAGTACTGGCGTGTGCACTACATGAATTTACTTTCAGCTTAATAAGCTAAGAGTAATATGCTAATTGGAGGGGCGATATTATGGGGCGACAATTCAAGGTGTATTACGAATTTGATGATGAATGGCATGATGCTGGGACCGTAGAAGCTGAATCAAAATCAGAAGCCGTATCCAAAGTCAAACACGAGAGTCTAATGAATATTTGCTTAAAGCACGCAGTCGACCCGGATTATATTCAATCAAGAATGAACTTCGATGTTGAAGAAGCTTACTAATTAAGATAAACCTACCAGTTCCAGCTTGCCTATGATAAAATATAGAACATAAGTTCACATTGAGGCGTGGAGCGGGTCGGATGCGGAATATATCAGGTTTAACAGTACGCCGTGCAATCCTGCACGGCATTAACAATAATCCCGAAACCAGAAGTATTAATGTAAGTGATCTACCTATGCTGTTAGTCCCGTTTGAAAAGAGATTTATTGTAAACCATATTTTGACTAGCATGGGCGATGAGAAAGTCAGAGCGGCTAACTTTGTTTCTGGTGAGAATCAACCAAACATAGCAAAAGATGCATTAGTATCTCTTTTGGTTGAAGATGACGAACAAATGTTCATCGATAAATCCATCGTACTAACCAACCATTTAGCCGATGCAATGAAGTCACATCATAACATCTCATCGGCAGAGATTATCATCTGCACATACCATGATGATGCACAACCGGAACAGGTCTACGCAGCAGTCTTAAAATTGGATTATAAATCAACGATTGTACGAAAAGAGCAGAAAGAAGTTATTAACGGCGTAGAGAAAGTTCGTCATGTGATTATGGAAGACGGTTTAGGGCTACCGGACGAGGACCAAAAGCTCCAAAAGTGTGCATTCGTTCAACTGAAAGATGCAACTCAAGAAACCGACATTTCATATGAAATCTTATTTTTGGACAAGCAAAATAAAGGAGAAGCAATTTTCTTTAAAGACTTGTTCTTAAAATGTGAGCTGGTACTTGACGATCGCGTCAAAACTGAAAGATTCTCTGCCGCAGCAAAAAAATGGTTAGTTGCGAATAAAGAACAACTCGGGATCGAACAGTATCATAACATCATCAATTCAATGGACTCGAATCTTAAGAACAATGCTTCTATTAATATTAATACCTTCATCGAACATGCGATTCAAGATAGTGCTTTGAAGCAAAGCTTCACTCAATCATTGAGAACCCAAGGTCTTGTGGAAGACGAGTTTACGATCGATAAAGAATGGGTTAGAGAAAACTTAAAAAGAGTAACCCTTCAATTTGAAAATAACATTGTAATCAGATTAACGCCTGAACAAATGAGAGATGAAACGATCTTCAAACAAGAAAAAACAGCTGCCGGTGAAGATAAAATTACAATAATCAGCAAAGTAAAAGATATAAAATGGTGATCATATGAATGAACTGCTGACTTTCCTCCAGGTTGTTTTAAAACCTAATATCTCTTCGCCGACTGAAAACGATGACGTCCAGGTTTACAAATTAACTGGACGTCTTTCTCGTATGCATTACAATTTGTTTTTCACTGAATTGGAACATCTATTTTTACATTGTGCAGAAGCAAGCGCTTTGCGAATAACTATTTCTCATGATTTTGGTAATGACTCGATTAATACAGCTCAAGAAGCTCGGGCTTATGATCGTTCTTCACTTGGTGACGATACATACTTTGAATTTGTTTTGCGAAAGGTTGATTTACTAACCAATACGCAACATACTTATCTCTTCTTACTCGAAGACAGCCTCCTTTCTTTTCTAAATGTTCCATTTGAAAAGTTTGAAGAAGACATAAAAATCAACTGTAAAAAAGTAGTCACTTTTTTAATTGCGGATCAAGAGTACTGTTATGAAAATAGATTTTTTAAGTTTATTGGTATTAAACAAACAGGTCTGGCTGCATTACCTACGAATGTCGCCACAGAGTCACCGTCTCAACATGAGATTATTGATTCAAGACATCACTTGGTAAATTGGGAAGATGGACCAAAGTATTTAACGCCCAATCATTTTTATTTCTCAAGTTTATATGATGAAAAGCCATTAGAAATTGCATTGCGAAAAAGGCTTTTTCTGCTTTGCCTCTCTTATTTGTCCAATTACATTAACAACCAAGGAATTGCTACTTTAAAAGGATTTCGAACGGTTCAGATTAACTCGTCAGTTTTCATTGTCAGTAAAGACCACATTGGTGCGTTATATGAAATATTCAAATGGACATATGACGAAAGAGTCCATGATAAAATTGAAATTGTTAGGAACTTAGTCAGTATTCAGTTGGGTTCCGACGTGAACAGCAATGCTTTATTATTTTTACAAAACGCCTCCGATATCTTTAGTGCAGTGAAGAGCAATTACAACTTATTAATAAAAGATAATGTCGGATTGTTTTTTCAGGAACGCGGAAAAGCAGAAACCTATATAACCGATATCAGCAACCAAGTAACAAAAGGAATTACCGATCTAATTGATTTTTCCTCAAAACAGTTGCTTGCCTTTTTTGCTGCGATCGTAGGTTCTTTTGCCGCATATACCGCTAATGATAATCAAACTATTGTTTTTATAGCTATTCTGCTTTTCGCTTTTTATTTGTTGCTCAGCTCCGGATATTACATGATCTACACCGTCCGGATTTTTAAAGGATGGGAGTCTGATTATGAACACCGAAAAAAGAATTGGCAAAGCATATTTACATCAGAAGAAATAAATAAAATCACATCAAATGATGAGTTGTTTGGACAAAGGAAAAAGTTGTTTTATAAAAATTGGCGAATGTCTCTTTTCATCAATTTATTCCTACTGTTATTGTCTCTAGTGTCCCTTGTTTATTTAACAAATATCGTTGATTATTTCTTTCATCATAATAAAAAACTTGAAGAAATATGGAAACTTTTAAAAGAACTCTTTACTTCGAGCAAATGATGGTTTGTATTTATTAACTTACAGAACTGGAAATGTGACACGAAGAAAAAGCCTTCACTCGAAGGCTTTTTTATATGAAATAATTGGGAGTACGCTCATAAACCGTAACTGATTGCCAGCGTAGTACATTATTACATTTCTCGCATCTTCTCTTCAATCCAATCGACATCGGTCAACATTTCACAGTGGTCAAATTTGATTTTAAAATCTATCTCTTCTGCTTGCTCCTGACCAAGCTCAATTGCGTCAATTTGCTTTATTAAACGGATAATCAGCTTGCCACAATCCATGATAATCCGTCGTTTTTGACGAAACGAAGTTTCATCGAATTGATCGAAGACCATTTCGCAAACCGTGTTCCTCACTTGGCTTACATCGAAAGAACCAGGTATGAAATGAAGCGATCCATTATTTCTTGTTTTATTAATGACCGAGACGACGAAGTTAAACTTCGTCGTGAAATAAGCGCCTACAAGCAAGTGGTATGCTGTTTGCTCATAGAACCAAGCTTCTTGCATAACTATCGGCTCTCCAATGATCAACCCTTGGTTATCAAAAATCCGATTTTTCACTTCTGCTTGAATTTCGCTTAACGTCATTCGCATCGTAATTGCCTCCTTGGATAAACAGAAAAGCACCACAAACGAGGGGATTATTAATCCCACAAGTTTGCGGTGCTTCCGCTTTTAGATATGATTTGTTATTAGAATAGCAGTTCTAACCAAAAACAGCAAATAAATCTTCCGTGCGCGATAACCATTCAAAGTGGTAAGAGAAAAAATATTCGTAGCAAAGTCATGCCCGAATTCGGCTGTATATCGCCGAATAGCGGCTTTGACAAGTCATATGCCCCATGTGATACGATCGTCTCCTACACCATACGAAGGAGTTGACAGAATGAGTTCAAAGCAAGAAGCAGAAGTATCCAAACAGATCTACACGGTCGAGAGGCTTTTATGGGCAATCCAAGATGTTGTGACAGAGGAACAGCATGATATGGATTTCGAGACGTTACAGAGCGTTCTGGAGTCCATAACAGAGCGAGAGACGGAGCTTAGACAAGACCTGCACGATTTGCGTCAACAAACTACGAAAGACGGCTGCTTGAATGATTGATGACCTATTACGGGAAGAAGATTATTTGAAATCTGAAATTTACACCTGCGAACAAATAGCCGATGTCATTTTCAAAGCCATCCTACAAAGTGAACAAAACTTAGATCGGACCACAATTAAAAACATACTTACATACGTAAAGAGCAAGCATATGAATGCTCTAAGTGATCTTTATGATTTGAGAGTTGAAAAGCAATTTTTCATATTGAAGTCAGTTAATTGAACAAAGAACCTATCCTTTTTGTAATGGGATAGGTTCTTTGTTTTATGCGGATATTCCGCCCGTACGAATTTCTTGCGCTAAACTTTTCATCTCTTTTAGCTTTTTAATCGAACGATACAACATAAATGGCGTTGCCACCACACCAATGACAATGGATACTACCACTTTGATGATCCAAAATATAAAGTGTACGTTTGTTGTAGCGATGGTTCCTCCGGAATCCGTCTTGCTGCGCGCAAGATTCAGCAGTTGCCAGCCAAACGGTATCGAACCGCCCTGGTAAGCTGCCCACAGTGAGGTGAGCAACTTCTTGCTGGTCACCATATCACTACTAGAGAGAATCCATTGGTAAAACAGGAATACCGCCACGAATAAAGCACTAGAGAGCACAAATGTGCCGATAATGCTTCTGGAATACGAAGCGTTAACCTTCACCACGCAATGTTCACATGATAAAAGCGCAAAGCGGTCAGCACATTCCCTGCATAAACTTCTGCCGCAATCACCACAAGTGGCAACTGCGTCGATGTGCGTATGTTTATGGCACTTCAAAGATATTCACCTCGCTTAGTTTATGAATTTGGCATCAAGGAGTCCTACATATGCCGAATTATAAGACGTGTTGTAAAACGGTTTTACTGTAAACTCAACTCTAAGTTTTAAAGCACCTTTTAAATCAGCGTCTACTTTAATTGGCTCTTGGATATCCGAAGCAATCGCTCCACTTGAATAGATGAGTTTATCATCTGCATAGAGTTTTAAATCGCCCACATTATCACTTTTTGGTTTTTTAGACCAATCTAAACTTGGTGCCAAATAGGCTTCAAATTTAGAGAATTGTCCATCTAAAATGTATTCATTTTTAATGAACCCTTCTCCGTAAATACCGTTATATGTAGCATATCCATGAATAAATTTAGCGCCGGTATTGGTCTCGAATGTGGTTAGTGGTCCATCAAAGAAGTACCCTGTGTCAGACGTATGTGTTTTCATGTCCTCCATGTAGGTAACGGTACCTTCTTTCTGCTTACCAACATAAATAGAGGTCGTCTTGCCATCGTAACCTACTTTTTTACTAAGCGATTCAGCAACAAAGCGTAGCGGAACATACGTCGTGCCTTTGTACGTAAACCCTTTTTGATCGTCTGGCGCTTTCTTTTCGACACCGTCGAAGTAATACTTCAACGGCAAAAAGTTCACTTCGATCATTGCTAACGAAGATGCGGCGTAACCCACGCCGCTAAAAAACAAACTTCCTAACATAAATGATGCGACCAAATGTCTTGCTTTAAATGTTTTCATTCCCCAATGCCCCTTTTTTTTACAAGTGTAATTTAGTTCTACAATCACACTCATAGGATTAATTTACCATCCCATTATGCAACGAGTGTGATTCATACGTCAATATACACTTTTAGGATGATAGGCTTTCACATCATGCTTTCGTAAGCTTGGGGTAAGAGGTGATGGCATGTCCTTGCAACGATTAGGCGAACGGATTCGAGCAATCCGTAAAGATAAGGGCTATTCACAAGAGCAGCTAGCTGAAAAAGCGAACACACACGTCAATTATGTGAGCGCTGTGGAGCGTGGCGAAAAAAATGTCACGTTTGAAAGCATTGAAAAAATAGCGGAAGCCTTGAACATTAGCTTTGCTGAGCTGTTTCGATTTGTCGATACCAACGGCAAAGAAGACGAAGTCGGTCAGCTCGTAAACGCGCTGTACAAATTGCCGCTTGCGGATCGACAGTTCGTCATCAATAACGCGAAAACCCTCATGAAATGGAAACATAACAAATAAAGCTGTGCTCACATGAGCGCAGCTTTATTTGTTGATTATGATATTTTACTTTCATCCGATAATCCCCAATCGCTTTGCGAACGGAGAAAAATCGGATAAGAGGGACTCCAAAACGTCATTTTGTTATTTCGGAACTACCAATGCCATTTGTACCACAAAAGCAAGAAATACAGTGCGATTTTAATAATTTGTTTTAAGCGTTTTTTTAAAATAAACCTCCAAGACAAATTTTAAAAACCGCGTTTTTAATTTGATGCTGAACATTTCACATTCTCCTCTACAGATGACGTTATAGAGGAGCCCTTTATCCTTAGTTCACATGTTAGCAGATAACTTTTGTCCAAAGCAAGGATGATTCATATCGGGACGCAGTTGTTTACAATTGCTTTTTGAAACCCTGCTCCTTTTCGACGGTTTTCCCAGTCTTAATAGATGCAAGTGTCGATTTATCAGGAATAGGATACAGTTTCGATTTTGAAATTCCAATTTGCTGTGATGTGTAAATGCCTGTATGACCAGAAAACAAATAGCTTACAATGCAAGCCATAAACATGTAAATCATACCTTCTGATCCGAAAAGTTCAATCCCCATAACAAAGCAGGCAATAGGTGTATTGGTAGCTCCACTAAAAACCGCAATCAAACCTAAACCGGCTAAAAATGGCGGCGAAAGATGAAGCAAATCTGCAAGTGAGTTACCCAAAGTAGCACCAATAACAAACAATGGCGTGACTTCTCCACCTTGAAAACCTGCACCAAGCGTCAAGGTGGTAAATAGCGTTTTCCATAAAAACGCTAGGCGTGAAACAGGCTCTTCAAATGACTGCTGCAGCAAGGGAATGCCAAGTCCTAGATAATCACGTGTACCGAAAATGAAAACAAGTGCAATAATGACAAGTCCACCAACAAAACCTTTTATCATTGGGTTTTTGAAGAGCTTCGTATACATTTTTTTAAGCCAATGCGTAAGTTCACTAAATAAAATGCTAGCTAATCCAAAGAGGATGGATGCAAAAATAACTTTGAGCACCACGGAAACAGAAAGAACTGGCACAGCTCCCATATGGTAGTGAATATGGTGAATGCCCCAAGCGGTCGTAACCAGGTTGCCGACGAAACTGGCGATAAAGCATGGAATGATAGCCTGATAGCTGACGAGCCCAATGGCAATAACCTCAAGACCAAAAATCGTTCCGGCAAGGGGCGTTCCAAATACAGATCCAAACCCGCTGCTGATACCACACATCAACAAAATTTTACGGTCGATGCCATCGACTTTAAACACTTTGCCGATCCATTCCGAAAAGCTGCCGCCCATTTGTACCGCAGTTCCTTCTCGACCTGCTGAGCCGCCAAATAAGTGGGTTAAAAACGTGCCCAAAAGCACAAGCGGAGCCATGCGAAAAGGAATACTCTCTTGCCCATCTTGAATCTGCTCTAAAATCAGATTATTACCTTTACCGGCATTTTTGCCGAATTTTAAGTATAAATAGCTCATGAAAGCCCCGCCGATTGGCAATAGGTACAGCAGCCAAGAATACGCCATTCGTTTATTGGTTGCAAAATCGAGGCTTGCTAAAAATAATGCGGAAGATGAGCCAGATAAAATACCTATAATGCCACCGTAGAATATCCATTTGAATAGTGAGCCAACTAAAGCAACATGCAATGTTTTTTCGGCATAATGAAATGCCACGTCTTTAAGCTTTTTCAATGTTTTCTCTCCCTTATCAATTGACTTATTATGTGAAATTCTGGACAAAAAAATAGACTCCTACCAGTGCAAAGTTCTCACTGGTAGGAGTCATTAGCCCAGAAGGGCGGTTATGGCGAACTCCATCGCCTTATTCACATAAATACATATTTACATGAAGTATTACCGGAAGTCAATAAAAATTAAAACTATTTTGCGATCACGATTGTTTTGTTACAAATCCTCTAGTAACAAGAATCTTCATTTCTTCATGTTTGAGAACTCTCCCTGGGTAGCTTTTCCATAATGCTAAAACACTCATGAAATAGAAAATTAACAAATAAAGCTGTGTTCACACGAACACAGCTTTATTTGTTGATTTCGTCCGTAATCTTTTCTGTGCCTTACAATCAAATTCAACCAACGCTGTTCATTAAACGATTACCTATTTCCATAAACTTCTGGTTGCTATCAGTTGTATAATCTTCAGAAATTAAAACTAATTTCTCATTATTTAGAATGGACAATGAATAATATATTTTTTGAAATTGAAATCCAATAAAGTCTCTTCCGTAGTTGGATAAATTACACTCAACACCAATAATGTCCTTCAAATTTATACGTTTCAATGACACGCAATTATTAGGCTTATCATTGATTATAAATTCTCCCTTCATCAACCCTTTTGAATCCAGCGACAGAAAACAGAAACCTGTATGCGCCTTATTCATTTTTGCCAAGAATCCTTCACTATTGAAGTTGTTTAAACCAGTAGCCTGAAGGATTTGGTTGCCTTCATTATAACTTTTTAACCAGCGCAAAAGATCAGCATAATTCTCGGGGATAAACAAATTATTCACCCTTTCAAATCATAATTTAAATGAGTATGCCAACGAAGATGTCCAAATTGACCTAACAATTTTTTCAGGCGTCATGGATTCGTCTTTTGTTGAAAAACTTAGTGTCATCTTAAGTGCCATCTGGTTATGTTGGCTAACATCTACACTAATAATTTCGTTCATTGAATTGTCCGATCTCACACTTATATGGTTACCATAGCTCAGACAAATCGAATTTGTATTATAACCTAATCCACCAACCCAAATTTTCACACCTGACACTTGGTTCCCATTCAAATATAGAAGGAATACCCTCTTTTGGTTATCAATTTGCTCACTGCTAAATTCAAATCCAGAAGTCTTCCTACTCATTTGTTCGAAGAGTTCTTCAAATAATCTGCAAATTTCAATAAAGCTACCATTAATGAATTTCTTTTTAGCGAGATCGCTTATCTTGTTAGCACTAGGTAAATCCAAATCATCAAAAACACTTTTATAAGTCGATACTTCTTGAACCTGAGTATTATCCGGGAGCATGACACCGAAATCAGGAATATTACCTAATCGCGCTTTTTCAAATTTTCCTTTCTTATAAATACGACGAATCAGTTCATCTAACTTTTGCTTATATTCCACATCATTACTAAAATTAATAGCATAGTAATCACGTAAATGATACGGAAAACCTGCTGCATAGTCCCCTTCTCGCATTACGAATATAAATTTATCAGGTTCGGTTCTTAGAGCAGGCAATGACAACATAGTTTCAAATCCAACTCCGCCTTGGAAATCATCTGCTTTCTGAGCATAAGAACTTGTAAGTACTACAATAACGTAATCATTATCCCGTATTGCATTAATCATCATCTTATTTAAATTTACCGTTTTTTCTTGTACTTCAAATTGATCACAAGTTGCATCTACTCCACCTTGTGATCGCAAATCATTTACAAGATTTCTGATCCATTCCTCATGAGCAGGTCCGTCCCAACTGTAGCTAATGAAGGCGGTATATCTCTTGTCCAATTTTCTCGCCCCTTAAATTTAATAATCCTTTTGCGATTATAGAACATAAGTTCCCTATCGACAAGGCAGATTCAATATTCAATGATAAATGTTTATAAAAACAAAAAGCAATAAGAGGGTTTCTCACAGCCTATACTACATCTTTTTTACTTATTCATTGTTGTTCGACAATGTGGATAATTCGTGCAACCATAAAACGGGACTCCCCTACTGTTCTTTCGCATCACCATATATCCTTTACATGTCGCACAATACACTTGATTTTTAATTAATCTGATATCGCTATAAGTTCGGCGGCATCCTGGATAATTGCTACATCCTACAAACAAATTTCCATTAGAAGCCTTTCTTTCAACTAAGGTTCCTGTTTTACAAGTTAGACACTTTGGATTAGAAGAGATGGGCTTTTCAATGCCGGTTAGAACATAAGGCACTTTATATTCATTTATTAACTCATTAACAAATACCGATTTTTCGTTTTCTGGTACCACAATAACAAGCTCGTTGCGTGTACGGGTCAGCGCTACGTAAAACAAACGTCGTTCTTCTGCAAATTCCAAGGTATCAGGAGTCGTTAAAACCCATTGAAGAACAGGATCATCTGAGATCCGGTTCGGAAAACCGAGTAATGCATTTCTGCCATTGATTAAAATGACGTTGTCTGCTTCAAGCCCTTTTGACTTATGCGCTGACATGAAGGTCAATTTAAGCCCCTTATACTTCACTGATTTTATTGTTCGCTTGTCCACGTCTACAATAAAGCTTCTATGATCAGCCAACTGTTTAATGTCTCTATTGTTACGTCCAAGTAACATAATGCTGCTTTCGACTCCGTACTCCTCTACAATGTTCTCAATCGTCGTATGAACGACGTCACCCATGTTTGTTGAAATAGCTTGAACCTTTATCGGCTGCGGTGAAGACTTCGCTGATTTAAGGTCCTTCGTCATTTGTTTCTTGTTTCGCATGACAAATTTACCAGCTATATTTATAAGTTCTTGTGAGTTTCTATAAGTTCGTTCGATTTTCATCGTTTCGTAGATTCCAAAATAATCACCAAAGCGAGTAAATAAATCGAGATCGCTACCTGCAAACCGGTAAATCGATTGCCAGTCATCACCCACACACATGACCTTCGCGCCGGTCTTATCTTTAATCGCTTTCACGAGCCCATAGCGGCTCTTAGAGATGTCCTGGTACTCATCGATGATAATATACTTATAATCAAATCTAGCCTCTGGTAACTGCGCTATGCGGGTAGCTTCGTTGATCATATCGTTAAAGTCAATTCGCTGCTCAATCCCAATCGATTTTTGGTAAAAATCATAAATCGGATGAACAATTGAAAGAAACAACTCCGTACGATCGCGAAGAAACAAATTGCGCTCAGAAGCCCGATTGTCATTAGACAACCGTTCAAATTCGCTATTAGTATATCCGCTTGATTTATACAAATTGATAAAACTGCATACCAATTTTATAAACTCTTCGAATTGTTGATTATTCTGTCTTTTGCAAAGAAGCTCAAATAAGTTACGGACATCAATGGTTTTATATTTAATGCCCTGCTTCAACAAATTTTCACTTAGTTTGGAGAGCAAAACACCGTTTTGATTGTAGTAAGAAAACGACTCGATGCACGTAGTCTTTTTCTCCGCATGGATGCTGCGCTTCCAGCGTATGCCGCTAATATATTTCTCTTCTTCGATACCTTCAAGCCAAGGTGCACGCATTTTTTCATTGACACCAAAGTGTTCAATGTAAAGCCCATATTCGGGCAGATAAAAGTCCGGTTTGTACTGCCGGAATTCTCTAGTGGCAGTGGGGTATCCATAATCTTTTTCATACTCGTAATCAACACCATTTAAGAATAAGAAATTTGCAATAAGTATCTCTTCTAAGCTTTTCATCGTCTCACCTTTTAAGGTCTGATGAATGCTGTTCATACGATTCAATTTGCTTTTCAGAGACTCAAAATCAAGTCCTTTTTGTGATTCGTGGTATTCGCCAAGCGTTTTAAAATCTGCTCGATCACGAGGAATATTAAGGTATACACCAAAGAAGGAAACGATCTTTTGCATCAGCGCAGGCTTAGTCAAAATTTCGGCTTCAAAGAATGCCTGCACATACGGTCTTAATTCTTCGACTATTCCCCTCTTGGCATTCGAATGCCTTGCGATGATCTCATTTCCTAACTTATGAAATGTCTTTACATCTACATTCACATGTAATCGCTCTGATATTCGTTCTTTCATCTCTCCAGCTGCTTTGTTCGTAAATGAAATGAGCAGGATCTCTTCTGGTCGAACGTTTTTTATTTGTGTCAAGAATTTAACTTTCCCAGCGATCGTAAGTGTCTTTCCGCTTCCTGCACCCGCTAGAACGAGATTGTTATCTTCATCGGTCAAAACCGCAACGCGCTGTTGTTCATCAAGTGATTTGCCATCGATATCATCAAAAAAAGCTTTATGTTCTTCAAGGCTTCGTTGAATGTAGTCTTGATTCCAGAACGTAACTTGATTATCCCACGTATCAAATATCGCTTTGAAAGCGTTCTGCGGCTCTGTCAATTCATCGTTTTGGGCGTCTTTAAAGAAACCATAAACTTCTCTGTATTCACCTTGAATGCGGGTTTTAACTGAATGTGATATATAATGCTGTTTAATCTGTTCCAGTTCAACTTGCGCCTGCAAAACCCTATTATCATATTTCTGATTATGAAGATTAATCGTTTGTAATTGTTCAGAAGCTCGTCTTCGAACAATATTTGATTCTTGTTGTACCCGAGCATAATATTCCAAGATGGCACTGAATTCTGAATCCCGATAGATCCATTTACTTAGTTTATTAAATTCTGACTTTGCTTTTCCGTTGAAGATAAAAGGTGTTCCAGCTTCAAAATAGGATCTGTAACTGGCATAACGTTCAACAAGGCTTTGATACTGTTTTGCAGAAACGAATATAGATCCATCATTAAAAGCATCAAGCAATTGGCTTGCCGTTCTATTTGAATGTTGAAATGATTCAAGATACATCTTGGTGCGTTGTATTAATTTTCTTGCTCTTGGTTTATAAATTAACCCACTTAGATATGAGATTACATTCATGTAAAATATCCTTTCTAGTAGTACCTTGCAATGGATTCGTCTATATCAGTCAACCTATCGCTCACTCTATATCGATCAATAACTGTAAGGCAAGATAATTCACTAAATAAAATGGGCTACCAATTAGGTAGCCCTTACATCACTGCTGCCAGTGTAATATTATTTGCAGTTGCCTAATAGTTTCCTTCTTCTATCCAATTAGTCGGAATCAAGGCTCTACCATTTCGCCAAGGGTCTTCAACAAGTGAATCTTGATATTCTTTACTGTCTATATTGGCATGGTCTAAAACGATTATTTGAAAGTTACCTTGTAACTCTTCACAGACAGAAAACAGCAAATTGAATAACCGTGATACTGCTAAACGATCCTCGTCTGTGAGCTCTTCATCTAATCCTTCCATTACCTCATATTTCTCTGGTGGAAAATAAACCTGTGTTGGCTGATCCAAGATTATAAATGAAGGCACAGGTCTTCCTCTCTGAATAAAGTATTTATGAAGTGCTAAATGTGAAACTAGATGACATCCAAGCCAATTCTCACCACTACCCATTCTGTACATTGGAATTGGTCTTTCCTCTTGATCGGCAATAACTGTTAAGTTCTTCAGATCTAAACGGTATGGAGAGGTGGAATGTTCAAGTTGTAATTCCTCAGCCCATTTTGTCATATAAGTAGATATTCTGCTTAGAGCGGATGTAAGTAATTCTTCTTTTTTATCTTTATCAAGTTCCTGTTCTAATAATTTGATCTTTCCTTCCAGTTCAGCAATTTGAATCTTCAAATCGTTATCTTCATGCACTTCTTGATAGTTTTCCAAAAACAAGCTAATTCTACCCACGACTCTTGCTATTCTAGTATTAATCTCTTTTACTTCTTCTGCTACTTGTTGCTCCATCAAAAGTGAATTCATGGCATTTGTAATGGTTTGTATTTCTTCTTTATATGTTTGTAACTGATACTCCAACTTTTGTAGAAATTCACGTAGTTTTGGTCGTTCTCTTTCAACTGATGTTAAATTGTTCCTTAAATTCACAAGTGAATTATTGATCAGCTCAACTGATGGAATGACATCTCCTAGTCTAGAAGTACATAACGGGCAATGATGTTGCCCATCGCCATCATCTGGAAATAAGTTCACTGTTTCCAGACGCAATCTTTGTTGATTGGCTTCATGAGTGTAGCCAACAGCTTCAGCAGCAAATGCTTTGGCTGAACTTATTTGATCATTAACCTGTGCTATGTGTTCAATTAATGCTCGTCTTTCTGATTGTAATTCCTGTAAACGATCTGTTTCGAAAATGGGTTCAGAATACGGCTTCCATTTCATTGTGCCTCTTAAACAGCTAAGTACATAATTCGAGTCTTCTACTTGAAGAGTTTCATCAATTAATCCAACTTGTTTCGCTTCTTCAAATAAAGTCCCTGCTTGTGAACTTGAATTGCCAACAATCAAAGCAGCGTCTTGTAGTTTCCGTTGTAACAATTTCAGTTCCCTTTTTGTTTGTCGAAGTTCTTGCTCTAATTTTAACTGGTCTTCTCGAATAACACCTAAAAAATATGGAAGTGTATCTTTAATAGCTTGCGGTATAAATTGCTCGTTTTGTCGATGAAATAATATAGACTCATTCGCAATTACACTTTGCTTTTGAAAGAGAAAGGTTCGTGCATGTTTAAAATTTGCTTCCAACGAATCACGTGATTGTCCATCTGAAGGGATATGTAAATTAGCTGAAATACCAATAAGGCTTCCTAAATAATCAATTAAACTCTCGTCATTGCTATTTGTTGTTATGTCAACAATCTCCGGGAATATGAGATTTGTTCCTACCTCTAGATGAAGTTGGCTTTGACTTAGTGCATTTCCTTCCGGCGCTTTTTTAATAATAATAATTTCTTGTTGTTCGTAGACGAGTTTAATTCCAAAAAAAGCGACATGGTTACGAATGACACCTTCTGGAATTCTAAATTCCGATCGTCCTAAACAATATTCTATGATTTCAATAATGGCTGATTTACCTACTTTAGATTTTCCAGTAATAATATTCACTTTACCAAGCATAAAGGGAACAATTCGCTTTTGCCCCTGCTTATTATAAAGAGCGATCTCTTTTATCTGTATGCTCACGGACAGATCCCCCACATTGTATAGATTGTAGTACTTGAAGAACTAGAAAACCAACGACCAATAAATTTGCTCTTATTCACGAATTCTTTAATTTCATCATCAATTGGAAACCGCTTATATCTCTTATCCGTTGCGAGGAAAACTCCATTTGATTCAGAGAGATAACCTTTATTTATGAGGAATATCATGGCTTCTCGCGTAATGATGATCAAATCATTTACACGATTAGCAAAACCAATCCGAATTTCAGGATTAGATTGTAGCCATGCTTGAAGGTGAGTACGTATAGTCGACGGCAGCTGGTCCCGTGTGTGTCGATGCAAAACTATTGGTAGCAGCAGGAACATAAGTTCGAACGGAACCCCAGATCCAGTTTCATTTTCATAAGACTTAACATATTCTCTAAGTATGTATCCACAAAAGGCTGGATTAAGAAGGTTCGCAACTTCAGTAGGACGTTGGTGCCAATTTCTCATCCTGCTGCTCCCCCTTAAATTTTTCAAGTATTTGCTTGAAATGCGGATGCCAACCTATCGGAACCTCCACTTTATCGGCAAGGATATGGTAACTCCCTTTCAAAACGTAGGGTTCCGTACAGCCTTGACGAATACTTAGATGATTTGCCTGCATTAAGCGATCGTACAAAGTTTTTCCTTTTGTTTCTAACTCGGCACTGGTTAACCCTTCAATACCAGCTTCAGTTAAAATTTCGAAATATTCCTCCCATGCTTCATGCAACCTTCGTTCATAACGTTCCAATTCGCTAATACTTACTAATTGATCAGAGATCCATCTAGATCTTTGCATAAAAGCCCGGTAATAGTCTCTCAGAGCAAGTTCGATTCGTTTTTCACTGAGTGAGATGATTTGCAGTTGTTTTACGAACTGCCTACCATCATATGTTTTAGGATCTTCGGGAAGCTCCCCATGGTAATCAATTGGTAGACTATCAGGTCTTAATTGGTCAGCAATATCATGAATTTTTTCAGATAAATCTGCGCCAGTTATAGTTCCGCTTGACTGCCCTTTTAAATGAACAACAACCTGGTGAAACCACCATCCCTCAAGCCGTTCATACAAGGCATCGATCAAGTTTCTTCTTACTGATAGTGCTAACAATCCCTTAATCTTTCCAGCGATATCAACAATATCCGGTGATTGGTCAAGAATATATATATTTTCTACTAACGATAATTGTTGTTCAGGTGTCAATATGGAGAACGCTAGATATGCAGCCTGATTCGTTTGATTAGTTGAAGACGCGATTACATCAAGCATCATTGTTCTAGCCTTCATGGGCTCTCTGTATAGGTTGTCCTTCAAATAGTAACCAATGGAGTCTTGTGGAACAGTGGATGTTGTTACTAATGTTAACCTGGCTACTGAAACTTGTGCTTTCAATGCCTCACTCCACACTCGTACAGTTTTCCACAAATCGGAACAAGCATTTGTTAGAGAAGCAGATGTGTTTAAATGATGCTTAAGTTGTAAAAGTTCAGCGGGTGAATAACCATCTTCAAAAGCAACATCATCCAACTTTTCTATTGATACTTTAGAATCAATTTTTTGCAATAATAGGTAAAGCGCATATCTAGACTGGTAGAGGTAGCCTATAGCAGATCCCCCAGCTGAAAATGGTGTGGTCATACTGATTCCCCCATACAAAAAATTACAGGATACTCCATTATTCTATCAAGCAATTACTACCAGCGCCACTCTTTTACAAAATTTCTCATTCCTTTACTGAATGAACACCAACACCTAAATCAGCTAAGAATAGAATTATTAAAACAAAGTTGAATACTATAGAATTAGCTTCTAAGTAACCGGGAGGCTCACTATAATGAACGATAGAGATATTTCTATATTTGGGAAACTTCTAATTGCTAATGCTATATTCATCAATAGTTGTTTGTCTCGTGTTCCTCACAATCACCCAAGATTTAAGTTATTCCGATTTCTTCTTCATTTAATATATATATTCATTCCCTCGTGCTTGTTTGGCTTTACACTTTACTTTGTCTTGGCAATCTTCTTCACTATGTTAAATAGTGAGATAACTATAGGCGGAGCTACGATTTACTCCATGATTTTGTTTATTTTTTCAATATTATTTAGTGTGATCTCATTAAATTATCATAACACCCAGTTTAACCTTCCTAGGGAGCTATTCATCTTAGTTTCTCTCATAAAAAAGTCAAAGTTTATTTCACGTGTTTTTAAATCTGTGAGCTTTGTTATCTTAATAAGCTTACTATTTTTATTTTTATGGATGATACCGCTGTCCCAGTTTTCTATAAGTACAACTGGTATCAAACTGATAATCTCCATAATATTTTTGATTAACTTTTTATTGGCTTTTGCAATTTATAGTTACTCAACTGTGAATGAAGATGAACGAACATTTAGACAACTTGTACTTTGGACAGTTGTTCTAGTTGTCATGTTTGTATTTACAGCGATTCAAATCACTTTATATTTGGGAAGCCCTATAAACAGCCTGAATTTATCCGGATTTATATTATCCGTCATTGGGTTACTGTTCAGCCTTACTTCAGTTATTGATAAGGCAATACAATGGCTAAAATCCGAATTTAAACATAATGAAAAGCAGATATTAGAACAGATGGAGCTATTAAGCTATGAATTAATAACGATTACGAAAGTAACCCAGATGATGAGGAAGCAGAAACAAGATTTTGTGGAAATAGGTATTAAACAACGTGAACTGTGGAAAACAGGTCATAAACTGAATGTTGTTAATGCCTACTTATTATTAATGATTATGGCTATTGGGATGTTCCTATTTCATAAAATTCTTATTGATGGCAAAGTCGAAGAAGCCTTTTATTTACTTACAGAGTACACAAAACGGTCAATTGGAATCTCTAGTGAATCATTAAGACATACAGCTGCAATTGCAATGGTCGTAGGCATCAGCATTTGGTTAATATTTCATTTATTGATACGTTTTAATACACGCCCGTTTTTAGAAAAGCTGGAGCGAATAGCTATGCTCATCGCGACGATTACTTTTTTAATCATCATGCTTTCAAGTATTGTACCTTTTTTCAAAGTCCTTACATACCCAGTGATGATTGTAACTGGATGGTTAATCGGTGGAATAGGATTATTCATTATGTTAATAAAATTCATATCTTGGCTATATAAAAAAATACAACATTTATAAATTAGTTTGTTTATCGTAAAATGAAGCACCGCAAACACAGAAGGTCTTTCCTTCTTTTTTACGGTGCTTCAAATAAAAAGGAGCTATTAGTTTATTTTAAAGTGAAGCACCTAAACGAGTAGCATCCTTGGAAGCATCAAAAGCAAGTTTCTCTAAGCGAAGATGCGTATTTTTGTTACCCGCGACTCTTATTTCTTTATAACTTCTACAAAGTTTGTTTGATGCAATAATCTCGATACCTGACCGATCATATTTAATTTGATTGAGACTTTTCATTCCAAGGTGCTGAATATGAATTATTTTACATTCTGGATGAAGTCGACGAGATATTGCATTCACAGCAAGTGCTGCTCTTCCACCGCAACAAATAATTACACCTTCTATTTTTGACAACTCCTTCGCTAAACGATTTAAATTCTGTACTCGAAGAATATCACTACGATCTGCCTCGGTAAGACCATTATTATTAGCTGCATACATTACTTTTGTCGAAGCATTTGAAATTGTGATATCCTTTCTTGTAAACTTTGTTTTTTGGAACTGATTGAAAAAGTCTAAGAAAAGAGCAAGGTTATTACCAGTCGTTCCTGCTGCAGGATAGCCTGCTATTTTCTCCTGCCTTCCTGGGCATGAAAATACAAAGCCAACTACATTTCCAATTCCTTTTTGATGATGGATACTCATTGGTATACCTACTTTCAACTTATTTATTTATCAAAAAAATCAGTTCATCATATCCCATTTCATCTCTCTATATTAAAAGATAGTATCAAAGATACATAAATACCGAGAACTTAAGTTTTAACACCTATTTTTCAAGTTTCTGTACGAGCAATAACCTGCCATCTACTGAAATTGAAAGGGAGCGCTTGAATTAACAAGCGCTCCCTTTTTTCTTTTTGAAATGCCATTAGGTTTAATACGCTTCATGTTTCATTTAATAACATTTTATCTAGTATTTTGAATTCCTTACATGTTTTCAATTTGATACAATTATGTAAATCAAATAACTTCTTTTTCAGATCCTCATTTTCCGATGAGTCAGCGAGTACGATAACTTTTTCCTTATGTTCACGGTGACACACAAGGTGAAGTTTGTCATTAATATTTTCTTCATTAGCGTTTAAATAAATCAAGGAAATTCTTATGAATTTACTTACTTCTAAACTTTCCGAATAATTATATCTACAAAAATAACTCTTTTTGTGGGAAATATAATACTTTTCCGCAATTTCCTTATCAATTTTCAGTAGTTCATCTTCAATTGTTAAGCTTTTCGAGTCTATTTGATCGCGAAGAAAAAGAGGTCCATTTTCATTTTTTTCATATTTTATACTGTAGCTCCATTCTAATGCGTTCTTGCTTGTTCTTTCTAACAGTTGTTCTAGAATCAATTTGGAAAATTCTCGCTTATCATAATACACCATTATATTCAATAACCCCGCTTCACTAAAGCCATAAATATAAAAAGCAAAGTTTCAAACAAACTTTACTTATAGAATTTCAACAAAACAGTACATACTATCTATTTTTCAGATTTTATTAAATTGTTTTCAAGTAACGCTAGAACTTGCTTAATATTGTCTACGTTTAAAGTTTTGCTTTCGTGTTTTGTAATTAGCTTTTGTATATTCCCCTTTTCTTGCAAGAAATCAGATATAAGGGCAAATAGCTTTATTGCTGTTACCCTCGGTGGCAAGATCCCACTTAATTTTTCAATGTCAATATCACTCAAGATAACTTTAATGGGTTCTTTATTTATGATTGAATTTTTTTGTTGCGGTTCAATTGACCCTTGAATTTGCTTTACGTCTGGTCTTTCAGATATTTTCTTGATGATTTTTATGTAAATTGTCTGTCCTTCGTCGGACTTGAATTGATATGTGGATATATTGAAATTTTTGGAGCTCGTTTTATTCTTACTTACCTCCTGTAATGTTACAGACGAGAATGGTCCAATAGAAATTGAATCTGCTCTTTTCAAATTCGGTATACTTTCCTTAATGTTTCTATTGTCAGACGAGTTCCATAACGTTTCATTAGTATCTTCAAAAATTATTTGTCCTACATTATGAACTAATTTTCTAGCATAATCATAATCTTGCACTAAGTACCATTCTGGATAAATCCACTCTGTACCGTGAATAGCTCCAAGTAGTGATCCTGTCATCGATGCAATCGTATCAGTATCCGCATTTTGCATAGAAGCTAAATCCATTACTGCTGAAGCTGGATCGGCAGCATACTTAGATGCCATATAAATAGCTACCAATGTAGCAACCGTACCTGCCCCTCTTGTTGATTTATCGAAACAATTTAATTTTTCAAGAGTTTCCATTTTAGAATCTCGAAGTCCTTTTTTCATTGCTTTCGAGATTAACTCAAGTCCACTCACTAGTTCATTAGCTGTTGCAACCCACAAATCATCATATTTTACTGTTGCAGCAAAGTTCGAAGCTTCTTTCCAATCTTTAATATTATTTACTTTCGGGAATTGTCCCCAGTTATCTTTATTATCTAATAAATATGATACTAATTCACCATACTCAAGATTATTTTCTTTCTGTACTAAATAATGCATTGCCCAAGAGAAAACAATTGCACTTAATAACGCTCTTGGATGACCGTGTGTAGCTATACCGTTTAAGAAAACTTGATTTGTTAATTCTTCCAGCCTATTTTTACAAAAAAACACATGGGGCATAATCCTCATTGTGACACCATTGCCACCAGCATTAAAATATCTTTTTATAGAATCCACATTTTGCTTTTCTAATTTCCATGGTGGGTGCCCATTGCTCCAAGTTTCTGCAGCCCTTTTAGTAGCTCCACCGCCACCTCTTTCATATAATAGCCAAGATGGTAATTCAATTTTCACAAAATGGGAAAACCAATTTTTATATTGTAGACTTCTTGCTGATGCAAAAATCAATTGTGTATCATCACTATAAGATCCAGCAGAAATATATTCTTCATGAGGTTGATATCTCCCACCAGCTCTCCGACTCCATGAAACAAAATTACGTTGTATATTCACATATTTCCCAGTATTCATTCCTCTGTCTTCATAAACCCAACCTAATGCATCACCAACCATCGCGCCTAATAATGCTCCGAGATATTTATCTACAAATTCAACCTTAGATTTCGAATCCATATACCCTTCATCCCTCTCTATAGAGAATTTCTGAAGGTACTTGTCCATTTCTTACAGCTCCACTCCAAGTAACTTCAAATAAATCTGGTGCAATAATAAATGGGATATCTTCCGGTACCCCGCCAACAAATCGTAATCTTGCCTTTTCAATCCGAGCTTGCTCTTCAGTAGGAACAGCTACCCCTAATATAGCACTTCTTGATATATTTTTATAGATTAATACCTCTGCTTGGTCATCTGTAGGACAACAAGGTAACATACGTGGTGTTCTTGTTATTATTCTTTGCCCCTGCACTGATTGTTTAAACATACCGGCAAACCCTTCAACTCCCTCTTTTATAAATGCGCCGTGGGAAGCAGCTGCATTTCTGTGGCAATAAAGAGTTGTTGATAAGGCAGCCAATTTCGGATTAATTAACAATACAACCCATTGTTTAAACAATGGGTCTTTATCTTTAATTTTTCTCAAATACCACGTATTTGGATACTGGATGGTACAACAAACATAATCTTGTTTACCATCCAAGCGTAAAGGGTCATTTTGACTAAGTAATTCAATTTGATCATCCAATTCCGTATTAGCCACTATTCCCGACTCTTTGGATAAAATATGTGGTAATTTGTTAGAACGGGTAAAATGGCAAATTCTAGTTATACCCTTTTCTGCAATGAGATCTTCAATTGAAGACATATTATTTATCTTCCTCCTCATCTTGGTAGTACAAATCCGGATCAATTGGAAGCATTTCGGTTATTTCACCTGTGTAAGAAATATATAACTCGGACTTAGCTCTTGTTACACCTACATACAGCAATTTGATTTCTTCATTCATAGCTTCTTCACGGCTTCCTAGGGCAAGAATCCGTTCTTCTACCGGTAATCTGGATGAATTGCAATACGGCAAAATTACTGTATCAAATTCTAATCCCTTTGCTGAATGATATGTACCTACAGATACACCAGGCGCAGCTTGCCAGTAATTCATTTCACCTTTCAGTTCTTGAATTTGAGTAATCCGTCTTAGCTTTTGAATTACTGTATTCACCGTTTCACGATCACGGACAAGAATTGCAATTGTTCGTGTACGATTATGACGGATAACTTCCTCAATAAAGTAGTCTAATTCATCATTTTCTGAATTGAATTTTAACAAATCAGGTTTCGGTCCCGATGCTCTTTTGAATTTTGGTTCAACCAGATCTGTATCATCTTGAAAATATGGCATTTTCGAGATCGCCAATGCAAGTAATGCAATTTCTCTCGTATTTCTGTAGTTCTGTTCAAATTTCCAAATTTTAGGGTTGATTAAACCTGCAGAACGCCAAGAAATCCTACTTCCATAAATCTGTTGAGCAACATCTCCGAAATAAATGAGGCTGCCGTCATTCGAACCAGCTAATGCTAAAGATCGAAGCATCATTGGAGAAAAATCTTGTCCCTCATCAATGACAATATGCTTATACATACGCTGTGTCTCATCTTGAAGCAACTCTTGTACAACATGAATAGCTAACTCTTCAAAATCATACTTATATCCGCTTTCTTGCCGCAGTTGAATGTAAGCCTCGTACACATAGAAGAAGTACTTTCTATTGGCTCTTGCAATCCATACACTGCTTCTTCCTACACGTTCTACTGCCTCATACTGTTCTAAATTTGTAATTCCCATTTTTTGAAGCCAATTGATTTCTTCAACGAATACTTCATGTTCTCGTTCTAATGTGGTTGCAGTCGGATACTTACTTTTAACGTTTATGAGTGCTTGTTTAATTAAGCTAACTTTGGTTTCTGCTGGAGCAATAACATTCCAGCCCATCTTATTTCGAGAATTCATATATCCACGGGCAAACTTATGATAATTTATAACATCAATGTTCTTCAATTCCCGGTCTGATATCGCTCTAAGATATGTAACCAGCGCTTTGTTGAAAGTAACTAACAAAACTTTCTCACCTTGTTTACAGTGCGTAGAAGCAAGATAAGCTGCCCGCAATATTGCTAGAGTTGTTTTTCCGCTACCAGCTGTGCCAAGGACAACATAATGTCCTTTTTCAGGCAAATATAAGACTTCGGCTTGTAGTCCTTCAGGCGTAGGCAATGACACATCGGTTCCCCCTAGAGGTTCTTTTTACTCATTAAACTAATACGAGCCATGCAAAATTTGGGTTTCAAATTAATACGAACTATCTAGATGATTCTTTGTACCCAATGAGCAAATAAAATCACCGTTTTGTCAGAGTTCGTGCCTCTAATTATGATATCGGACAATTGCTACATGAAATGTATGTAATCAGCTTCCTAATGCGCGAGTACAGCAAAACGTAGATTAATATCATCTATTTTATTTTTTGTCTTAACAATACAAACAACTAGCGATGGCAGTAATCACTATCTCGATCAAATTATTAAAATAAAAGTACCAAAATTAATCTAGCGCTTATTTGGTTTATCTATAAGATCACCAACGACGTAGCAGATGGACTTAACAGAACTACAAAAATTTATATTTGTACTGAAATCCGGATGTTCAAACATCAAATCTTACTATCTCATTAAATGTTGACGTTACATAGGCATACTGCATTCGGGAATTATTCTCATTTTCATCCTCCTACCATCGTTCTCAATTAATTGTGAAACTACACCTATTAAAACAAGGACATTTAAAAAAATCTGTATCACACTTAATGAACTGAGTCTCAATCTTCATGCAAGATTACATCTCGTAAAACGGAGCAGACGCAGCAGGCCGCCGAAAGCATATACAAAAACAGCGACGTGAAGACCTGATATGGCCAAAATATGCGTAAGGCCAAGCCTTGCGAATTGGCCGTATTGATCCGGGTCCAGGTCCTCGCGTATGCCGAGGACCAGCCCTTTCATGTATCCGGCCTGGTCTGCCGGATACAGCTTGTCTACGCGCGAGCCGAGCCACGCTCGCGCGTTGTCGATGCGGCCGAGCAAAGCGGCCGCCGTCCATGCCGGGCCGGGCGCCGCGTGCACGGCGCCTGTGCCCTGCACTTGCAGCAGCCAGTGGATACCCTGGCTGCGCAAATATCGGCGGTAATCAAATCCGCCGATATTGGATTGTGCCGCCGGCTGCTGCAGCTCGCCGGCGATTTGTACCTGCTCGCCGCGCTGCCAGGCGGCGGCAATCTCCTGCTGCGGCTGCTCCTTCAGCCGCACACGCACCAGCACCGTCTCGCTCAGCCGGCGGGCTCCCGCTTCGCTGCCAACACGCGCGGACGACAACTTCGCGCGGAATTGCGCGATATCGCCGTCGACTTCAACCGGCGATACGATCGTACCCGATACGCTGGCCGGCGACGTTTGCAACGGGTCAGCCGACTCGGCGAGTCCGGTAAAAGCGGTTACGTTCCGGGCATCGGCCCACAGCCGTTCACCGGAAGCCAGCCCGTATGCCAGCAGGCACATCACAGCCAACCGCCAGGTCGCCGCTTTCCCGATCGCCAAGGCTGCCAGCACGGCCGTTACAGCCAATCCGGCGAACACGATGCCCATGCCGGTAAGCGAAGCCGCACAGCTTGCGCCAGCCAGCCAACTGACGGCAAACCAGACAAGCGGACGCCGATTGATGATACGCATCTTTTCTCCCCCAGTCCTGTATGCTTGTTGATACACGACAAAAAAACCTCCGTACGGCATCCGCTTGGGATGCTGCCGGAGGTTCTTCCTCAATTGCGCTGCTATTCGTTTATAACGTTCATACGGGCTTGAGCCGGCGGCTCATACTCCAGCAATTGCCGGAAAGTGATCCCTTTGGCTTCCATCAGCCGTTTAACTTTGTCGCTGTCCTTCGGATAACCGCGGTGATAAACAATTTCTTTAATGCCGCTGTTAGCAAGCATATTGCTGCAAGTCCAGCAAGGCTCGTCGGTTACGTACACCGTCGAGCCTTCCCGATCGATCCGGTCCGTAAACAGCAGCAAATTTTGCTCAGCATGGATCGTCCGGATGCAGCGCTGTTTTTTCACCGCTTTTTCCACACCGTCCACCAGCTCTACTTCCAGCTGCTCCGAAATCATGCAGCCGGCTTCCGAGCAATCCGGAACACCCATCGGCGCGCCGTTATAAGCCGTTCCAAGCAGCTTCTTGCCTTGGACCAGCAGCGCTCCGACATGTCTGCGGGGACAACGGGAACGCGTCGATACCATATACGCAATATCCATAAAATAGGTATCCCAATCCTTGCGTTCCGCTTCAAACGTTAATGTAGCCATATTGAATCTTCCTTTCTCTTGTTGCCTTCAATCTTGCTGCCCGTGTCCGTTGCTTACCCTTGCTGCGCAAAGGATGACGCCGGAGCAGACGTTACGCTTGCTGGCTCGCCGCAATCGCTTGTGTCAAATCCGCAATAATATCATCAATGCCTTCCGTTCCGACGGATAAGCGAACCATACCCGGCGTTACGCCTGCTGCAAGCTGCTCCGCTTCGCCAAGCTGTTGATGCGTCGTGCTCGCCGGATGAATAATGAGCGACTTCGAATCGCCTACGTTAGCCAAATGGGAAAACAACGTAACGGCATTAATCAGTTTTTTGCCCGCTTCAATACCGCCTTTAATGCCAAATGTCAATATCGCGCCTTGCCCCTTCGGCAAATATTTGCGAGCCGCGCCATACGACGGATGGCTTTCCAGTCCCGGATAGTTTACCCATTCCACCGCTTCATGCTCCTCCAAAAACTGCGCTACGCGCAAAGCATTGGAGCTGTGGCGTTCCATACGCAGGTGAAGCGTTTCCAGCCCTTGCAGCAGCAGGAACGAGTTAAACGGCGAAAGCGCAGCTCCCATATCGCGCAGCAGCTGGACGCGAGCTTTGATAATGTATGCTAGCGGTCCAACCGCATCCGTGTATACAACACCATGATAGCTAGGGTCCGGTTCCGTCAAGCCTGGAAATTTGCCGCTTGCTTTCCAGTCAAATTGTCCGCCGTCAACGATAACGCCGCCGATCGACGTCCCGTGGCCGCCGATAAATTTGGTAGCCGAATGAACAACGATGTCCGCGCCGTGTTCGATCGGGCGAAGAAGGTAAGGGCTCGGGAACGTATTGTCCACAATAAGCGGAATCCCATTCTCATGCGCAATTGCTGCAACAGCCTCGATGTCGAGTACGTCGCCTTTTGGATTGCCGATCGTTTCAGCATATAACGCTTTTGTGTTTTCGTTAATGAGTGCGCGGAAATTTTCCGGGTCGGACGAATCTACAAAATGCACTTTGATGCCGAGTTTTGCAAACGTGTGGGAAAATAAATTATAAGTGCCGCCGTACAAGCTGGAGGAAGATACGATCTCATCTCCGCTGCCGGCAATATTTAAAATCGAATACGTAATGGCAGCTTGTCCGGAAGCGACAGCCAAAGCGGCCGGCGCGCCTTCCAGTGCGGCGATTCGCTTCTCGAACACATCCGAGGTCGGGTTCATAATTCGAGTGTAGATGTTGCCGAATTCCTGCAACGAAAACAAGTTTGCCGCATGATCCGTATCTTTGAACCCGTAAGAGGTCGTTTGATAGATCGGCACTGCACGCGCAAAAGTTGCGGAATCGATTTCTTGTCCTCCGTGGACGGATAACGTTTCAAGAGAGAGCTTTTGTTCATTTGACATAGAATGACAACTCCTTCGAAAAACTGTAATAGGCCGACAAGCATAAGCCTTGAGGCTTGCAAAGCGGAAAAATTCCCCTTGGAACAAGCTGTTACCATTCTCTCACAATTATGGTCCTGCTACAATGCTGTCTTTAATGTCGGCCAGAAGCTTCTCTCCAATCCCCTTCACTCTTAGCAGATCATCTACTGAGCGAAAAGGCCCATTGGTCTCCCGGTCCGCCACGATAGCCTGGGCTTTCGACGGGCCAATACCTTTAAGCGCATCCAGCTGCTCCGCAGTTGCTTTGTTAATATCCAGCTTTCCTGCCATGCTGCCGGAGGCTGCACCCGTCCCCGCTGTCCCCGCCGCCTCCGCTCCGGACGGCGCTTCAACCGCCCCGTCTGCGCCGGAACCGCCTGTCGTTGTGCCGGCAGATCCAGTTACAGCCGCGCCGCCTGTCCCGTTTGCCGCTTCTTGCCCTGCCGCAGCTGCATCTGCAGCACCGCTGCTGCCGGCTTCTCCCGCCGCACCGGTTCCGGCCGCACCAGCGCCGCCAGCCCTCTCCGCTCCGGCGCCATCCGTTTTGCCGGCGTCTGTCTCTCTGGCGTCGCCGCCTTCCGGGGTTATGCCTTCCAGCTCATCCAACGCCGCGGATGCCGCGCCGTTCACTTTCGTCCATCCCGGCGGCTCATGGTTTGGATGCTGCATCGCCATGACAAAAAAGATAACTGCCAGCAATCCGCAGCCGGCAGCTGCGGCTATTCTTCCATTTATAGTCCGGATCATCGTCTTTTCTCCTTTTCGCATAAAGTGACATACTCTTGTTACCATTCGAATAAGGTAAAGGAGCAGGTGAACTGCGCCGTTTCATAATATAGCATGATACTAAGCCGTGCTTGCCGGGATTGGAGGTTCCATGGATGAATGTCGGATTTATCGGAACAGGAACAATGGGCAGCTTGCTGATTGAAGCTCTCATCTCATCGGATGCGCTCGCTCCCGAGCAGATCAAAGTGAGCAACCGGACCCCCTCGAAAGCCGAAGCGCTTGCTCGCCGATTTCCCGGTTTGAAGGCCGTCCTTACCAATACGGAAGCGGCAAAAGGCTGCGAGATCGTATTCCTGTGCGTCAAGCCGCTTGAATTTCATAAAGTCGTTGCTGAAATTGCTTCTTCCGTTCAACCGGAACAGCTGTTAATCTCCATTACCAGCCCTGTTCTTATCGAGCATTTGGAGCAGAAGCTGCCCTGCAAAATCGCAAAAGTAATTCCAAGCATTACCAATTATGTATGGAGCGGCGCAACGCTTTGCATATACGGAACAAGGGTAACCGACCAGGACCGCGATACGCTGGAGCAGCTGCTTGGCCGGATTAGCGCGCCGCTGCGGATTGAAGAAGCTTACACTCGCATTGTGTCCGATATTTCCAGCTGCGGACCGGCGTTTTTTGCCCATTTGCTGGAGCAGTTCATCGAAGCTGCCGTTGAACAAACCGGCATCGAACGGGAAGAAGCGACCCGGATCGCCAGCGAAATGCTGCTCGGGACCGGACTGCTGCTTACCGAAGGCGGAATGACGCCGGCGCAAGTGCAGGACCGGGTCTCCGTGCCTGGCGGCATTACCGCGCAAGCGCTGGACATATTACGGCAGGAGCTGCCGGGCGTATTTACCAGGCTGGTGCATACGACACATGATAAATTCCGCGAAGACGTCGAAAAAGTCGAAGATCTGTTTAATGAAAAAGAGGTGAACGGTCCTTGAGTCAGGCCGCTCACCTCTTCTATGTTGCTTTTGCTTAGTTCGCTACGATGTTGACGAGCTTTCCTTTAACTGCAATGACTTTGCGGATCGTTTTGCCTGCAATGGCTTCTTTTACTTTATCCAGCTCTTTGGCAAGCTGCTCCATCGCGGCTTGTTCCATATCTGCAGCAATGGATGCGCGTTCCACAATTTTGCCGTTAACTTGAACGACAATCTCGACCTCTTGGTCAACGGTCCAAGCTTCATCATAAACCGGGAACGGCTCGTACGTAATGGATTCGCTATGGCCCAGCTTCTCCCAAAGCTCTTCCGCAATATGCGGAGCGATCGGCGAAAGCAGCTGAACGAAGTTTTCCATCGCTTTACGAGGCAGCACGTCGGTTTTGTAAGCTTCGTTGACAAAAATCATCAGCTGGCTGATTACCGTATTGAAACGCAGATTCTCGTAATCTTCCGTTACTTTCTTGATTGTGCGGTGCCAGGTCCGTTTGAACGCGTCCGTCGTTTCGCCGTCCGTCATTTTGCCGCTCAGCTGGCCGTCTTCGTTCACAAACAAGCGCCATACGCGGGACAGGAAACGGTAAATGCCTTCCACGCCGTTTGTATTCCAAGGTTTCGTCGCTTCCAGCGGACCCATAAACATTTCGTACATACGGAGCGTATCGGCGCCAAATTCGCCTACGATATCGTCCGGGTTAATGACGTTGCCGCGGGATTTGGACATTTTCTCATTGTTTGTGCCCAAAATCATCCCTTGGTTGACAAGCTTCTGGAATGGTTCCTTGGTTTCCACAATGCCAAGATCGTACAGCACCTTATGCCAGAAACGGGCATACAGCAGGTGAAGCACCGCATGCTCCGCTCCGCCGATGTACAGGTCAACCGGCAGCCATTCGCGCTGCTTTTCCTTTGAGCACAATTCGTCGTTGTTTTTCGGATCGATGAACCGCAAGTAATACCAGCAGCTGCCTGCCCATTGCGGCATCGTATTTGTTTCGCGGCGGGCTTTCATGCCGGTCTCGGGATCAACCGTGTTTACCCATTCGGTAACGTTCGCCAGCGGCGATTCTCCTGTGCCGGAAGGGCGGATGGCGTCTACATCCGGCAGAAGCAGCGGCAGCTGGTCCTCCGGAATCGTCTTCATCGTGCCGTCTTCGAGATGGATGACCGGAATCGGCTCGCCCCAATAACGCTGGCGGCTGAACAGCCAGTCGCGAAGGCGGTAGGTCACTTTGCCTTGGCCGTAGCCTTTTGCTTCCAGATGCTCGATCATCGCTTTGATCGCTTCTTCCATGCCAAGCCCGTTCAGAAACTCCGAATTGACATGCGGGCCTTCGCCTGTATACGCTTCTTTCTCAACGTCTCCGCCTTGGACAACCTCGATAATCGGCAGATCGAACTGCTTCGCAAATTCCCAGTCGCGTGTATCATGGCCCGGTACGGCCATAATCGCGCCTGTGCCGTAGCCTGCCAGCACATAATCGGCAATCCAGATCGGAAGCTTCGCGCCGTTCACTGGATTGATGGCATATGCACCGGTGAACACGCCGGTTTTATCTTTCGCCAGATCGGTGCGCTCCAGATCGCTTTTGCGCGCTGCCGCATCTTTGTAATCGGCCACCGCGGAGCGCTGCGCTTCGGTCGTAATGGCATCCACCAGCTCATGCTCGGGAGCCAGCACGCAATAAGTTGCGCCAAACAGCGTATCCGGTCGGGTCGTAAAGACAACCAGCGATTCGTCATGCCCGTCGATGCGGAATGTAACTTCTGCGCCTTTCGACTTGCCGATCCAGTTGCGCTGCATATCTTTAATGCTTTCCGACCAGTCCAGCTCTTCCAGATCGTCCAGCAGGCGGTCGGCGTAAGCGGTAATCTTCAGCATCCATTGGCGCATCGGCTTACGGATGACCGGATGGCCGCCGCGTTCGCTTTTGCCGTCGATAACTTCTTCGTTGGACAGTACAGTGCCCAGCGCCTCGCACCAGTTCACCGGCACTTCCGCTACATAAGCAAGCCCTTTTTTATACAGCTGGATAAAAATCCACTGCGTCCATTTGTAATAATCCGGATCCGTCGTGCTGAATTCGCGGTCCCAGTCGTAGGAGAAACCAAGCGATTTGATTTGACGGCGGAAGTTGTCGATATTTTTAAATGTAATATCACGCGGATGTTTGCCGGTATCCAATGCATGCTGCTCGGCCGGCAGGCCAAATGCGTCCCAGCCCATCGGGTGAAGCACGTTAAAGCCTTTCATCCGTTTGAAACGGGATACGATATCCGTTGCCGTATAGCCTTCCGGGTGACCCACATGCAGGCCGGCTCCGGATGGATACGGGAACATATCGAGCGCGTAAAACTTAGGTTTGCCCGCATCCTCTTTCGTTTGAAACGTCTTGCCTTCTTCCCATTTTTTCTGCCACTTCGGCTCCAATACAAGCGGATTGTAGCCGTTATTTTGCGTTTGTTGCGCCATTTCAGTTGACTCCCTTCTCATTCTCCAATAACGAGCTGCCGGCATTTACAAAAAAAACTCCCGCCCCAGCGAATTGTCGCTAGGGACGAGAGATTATTCTCACGCGGTACCACCCTAGTTAGCGGCAGGCATGCTTTGCCTCACGCTCACTTGTCGCCTTTAACGCAGGCCAGACGTTGCGCTCGCACGCAAAGCTCCAAGGCGAGTTCGTATCGCTGCAGGTCCGGCTTGCACCAAACGCCGGCTCTCTAAGCCTTGCCCCGCGATATTACTGCTCCTCTTCAATACCTTCAATATGATAAAAGATGGTTATTTTAGATTATAATGATGCATGGAATGGATGTCAAGATACGGCTGATTTCAACAAGAACCCGCCGGACCAGCTTATGAGCATATTTGTTTCCAGTCCTTTTTTTCTAAAAATATTATTTTCTGGAAAAAGGGAAAACTCGAAAGTTGTCGAATTAAAAAAGTTGGAAAATGATACAAATTAAATTGGAGTGGACTGAGATGAAATCGGCTCATTATCTGATGATTGGTGCTCTTATTTTTATAATCGGCACCATGTTTCAGATACAACAAGTTTCCTTAAATAACGAGTCGAAGCAAAATGTTTCGATCATTACCAAGTGGGACTATCAATGGCTTAACGAAAGCGGCCGGCCGTTCTCGGCGGCATGGGCGGATGATGCTGATCCAAACAAATGGGAAAAAGCGGATCCAAACAGCCCGATGACCAAACGGGCCAATCAAGCAACTGCCTTGTTATTGCGTGTTCAAATTCCCCCTCTTCCATACGCAACGCCGGGAATATGGCTGAAACGCGTATACGGCACTGCGGTCAGCGTGTCTATCGAGCATCAAAACAATCCGATCTATCAAATAGAAAGATCTTACGGTTACGATGTCAATTACGCGCTGCTGCCGTTAACAGGAATCGATAATGGGAGCAGCCTCATTATTTTATTGAGGCTGTCGGAAGAGAGACAGTCGCTGGAACCTGAAATGGTAGTCGGCGATTATTATCACATGCTGCCTCAATACGAAAGATTCGGCTTGATTGAGCTTTTTTACGGCGGTTCCTTCTTGTTTATCGCGCTAGCGATGGTTACATGCCTGTTTTTCTTGAAACGCGAGCAGCGGTCGATGTGGATGTCGTTATGCTTTATCTTTTTTTGTCTTGGCGTCATCATCGTGTCTTATTCGCCCGCCTTTTACCATCATTACGGCGCTTACGGCAAACCGCTCCTTGCAGGCTTCGATATTGCGCTCTTTCTCATTGCGCCGGCACTGGCCGTTTTTTTTGAACAAGTGCTTGGACCCGGCATATACGGCATGACCAAGAAGTTTAGGCAGCTGCTGATGCCCGCTACAGCCATACTGGTACTGCTATGGGTGCTCGGCAAGACGGTCGTGCCTTCAATCAGCCTGAGCCTGCTTGAGGTTTTGCCGGTTACGATAATGGGTTCAATCTTGTTCATCATTCTCATGATTCATTCCATCGGTTATGCCAGTAAAGGCAATCAGGATGCCATTATTCTTCTGGTAGGCCATTCAGTGTTTACTGTTGTAACAATGCTGGAAATCATCCGGTACTTTCAGGATGAAACCTATCATTTGATCTACTGGAAGTGGGGGCTGCTCCTCTTTTTGCTGTCGCTTATCGCTGTGATGGGACGGCAATTTTCCGCCAATCATGATCAGCTTGTTCAATACTCCCAGGAGCTGGAAATGTTTAACCGGGAAATTCAGCGGTCGGAGAAAATGGAGCTGATCAGCCAGCTGGCCGCTTCCATTGCGCATGAGGTACGCAATCCGCTGCAGGTTACACGCGGTTTCCTGCAGCTGCTCGGCGAAAAAGCGGTCGAAAAAGACCGCCAGTATCTGACTCTGGCGATTGAAGAGCTGGACCGCGCTTCCGGCATTATTACGCAGTTTCTTACGTTTGCCAAACCGCAGATGGACGATGTGGCCACCTTTAACATCACCGAAGAGCTGTACACCATTTACGACATGCTGAAGCCGCTTTCCGTTATGCAAAGCGCAACACTGGAGCTGGTGGCAGAGCCTGAATTGTATACGGTAGGCAATGCGGACAAGTTCAAGCAAGCGGTAATCAATATGATAAAAAACAGTCTCGAAGCAACGACCGAAGGCGAGGGATGGATTAGAATTCATGCAGCGGCCGAGCGCAAAGAAATTGTGATCCACGTGCTGGACAACGGTGAAGGGATCGACCAGGAAGCGATGAACAAGCTGGGCGAGCCGTATTTTTCGAGCAAATCAAAGGGAACCGGACTTGGCCTTATGGTCACCTTCCGCATCATCGAAGCCATGAACGGCACACTGCGATTCAACAGCACGAAAGGAGAAGGAACAGCGGCAGCCATAAGGCTTCCTGCGGCAGCTGCCCCGAAGAAAGAAGCCCACACGCCGGATTAAGCGCCCCGGATATGAAAAATCGTTCTTTTGGCGGTATAATAGGATCATTCGTTTAGTAAAGGAGAAATGGCCTATGCGATTTATCGACAATAACCATATAACGGATCCGACTTTAAATCTGGCGCTGGAAGAGTACATATTGCGCTCGCTGCCTGATGATGACGACTATCTGCTGTTTTATATTAATGAACCGTCGATCATTATCGGCAAAAACCAGAATACGGTCGAAGAAATTAACGCGGAGTATGTAGAAGAGAACGGTATTCATGTCGTACGCAGGTTGTCCGGCGGCGGCGCCGTATACCATGATCTCGGCAATCTTAACTTTAGTTTCATTATGAAAGACGACGGCAAGTCGTTTCATAACTTCCAGAAGTTTACCGAGCCGGTGGCTGCGGCGCTTCGGAAGCTGGGGGTTGATGCGGAGCTGTCCGGACGGAACGATCTCCAGGTCGGCGAGCGTAAAATTTCCGGCAATGCGCAATTTTCAACCCGGGGCAAAATGTTCAGCCACGGCACACTCTTGTTCGATTCGGAAATTGATAATGTTGTCTCCGCACTCAAAGTTAATAAAGAAAAATATATCTCGAAAGCAACCAAATCGATTCGCAGCCGCGTTGCCAATATTGCAGAGTTTCTAAAAGAGCCGATGACCATCGAGCAGTTCAGGCAATATTTGCTGGATACCATTTTTGAAAATCAGACTCCGATTCCAACCTATGAGCTAAGCGAGCAGGATTGGGCGAATGTGCGGAAGCTTGCGGACGAGCGCTACCGGAACTGGGATTGGAACTACGGCCGTTCGCCTGCCTTCAATGTCCGCCAAACCAAACGGATTGAAGGCGCCGGCACCTTTGATGTGCGACTGCAGGTTGAGGAAGGAAAAATCGTGGAGGCTGCCATTTACGGCGATTTCTTCGGGCGGGGCGAAAGCGCGGAGTTTGCGGACAAGCTTGTAGGTCTCCGGTACGACGCCAACGAGCTGCGAAACTTGTTGTCTTCGGTTGACCTGTCTTATTATTTTGGGCCGGTTACCGAAGAAGAATGGCTTACGCTGCTTATTTAATACAGGCAATTCCAATTGAATGGCTTGCCCGGAGCGATGAAGCGAGTTTGTGCCCGCATCATCGCTCCGGGCATTTTGAGCATGTCTGATTTTGCGATAAAAGCCGCTGTTTTTCCTGTTTTTTCGCCCGAAACCGGGAAGAAACGCCATTTCTCGACGCTATTATTTTCCCATTTTATGAAAAATCTCGCCAACAGGCGATTCTGCTAGTATAATGAAGAAGTTCTAGCAAAATGGCTGTTAAACAGAGGACATATATTCCAAATTAAGGAACTCGCAGAATGCTAGAACATTTTAGTCTTTAGGCGCGTCAATAGTACATAAGCCGGAGCTTAAGGATGTATGTTTTATGGGGAGGAATCATTAATTTGAGAAACAGGCCGCTTCTCACATGGTCAGTCAGTGCACTGGCAGTGGCCGTCATGCTCGTTGGGGCGTTGACGTTGATATGGTATTTAAAGCAAGACAAACACGAAGCCGCAATGGTTACCCAGCCGCTGCTTCCGGTATTATCTGAGTTATCCATTCAGAACGATTATGATGTCATTGTCGCCGGTACGGATCCGGAAGGAATTACAGCAGCCATATCAGCAGCCAGAAACGGGCTTAAGGTGTTGCTCATCGACGGGCATAACCGCGACAAGCTTGGCGGGCTCATGACAATCGGCGAGCTGAACACGCTGGACTTAAATTACTCTCCATCGCAATCCTTCATCAATAAAGAGCTTGGCAAACAAAGTTTTCTGAACAACGGCATATTCCTGGAATGGTTTAAACAGGTGGAAGGCTCTTCGTTTGATATCAATACGGCGGCCAATGTGTTTTACCGGATGGTAAAAGAAGAGCCAAACATTGATCTTCAAATGAAAGTTCAGAAGATGACACCCATCATCGAACAAAAAGGGGCTTCCGGCAAAACGGTCATCGGCATGCATATCGTGGATGAATCCGGCGCGGCAAAAGATATTTATGCGAATACGGTTATCGACGCTACGCAGGATGCCGATATTGCCGCTGCCGCAGGAGCCTCTTTTACGATAGGACGCGAAGATATCGGCAGCAAAAGCGACCTGATGGTTGCTACGCTTGTATTCCGGATGAAAGGCGTTACGCCGGAAATTTGGAACGAGCTGGCTCATTACAAAGACGCCGGATCGGATAAAATGAGCATCTGGGGTTATGACGAAGCTAAAAACTACCCGTCTTCCGACCCTAAAAAAGTGAAATTAAGAGGTCTTAATATCGGCCGCCAAAACGATGGCTCGATTCTGATCAATGCGATGCAGCTGTTTAACATTGACCCCCTTGATCCGCAGTCGGTTGCTCAAGGGGTTGAAATCGGACAGAAGGAAGCCCCTCTTATCGCTAATTATTTAAAAAGCCATTTCGACGGGTTTAAAAACCTGGAATATGCCGGAACGGCTAACGAGCTGTATATCCGGGAATCCCGGCATTTAATCGGCGAATACCGCTTGAAGCTTAAAGATTTGATGGAAAACAAAGACTTCTGGGATGCAATTGCTTACGGTTCTTATCCAATCGACATTCAAAGCATCTCATCAGGCGGCTCCGGCACAGTACTGATGAAGCCGAAGCAATACGGCGTGCCGTTCCGGACGCTTGTACCCAAAGATATCGACGGGCTGCTTGTAGTCGGCAGATCCGCCAGCTTCGATACCATTCCGCATGGCAGCGCCCGGGTTATTCCGCTTGGCATGGCTACAGGGCAAGCGGCAGGCGCAGCCGTAAAAATCGCGAAAGACAACGGCATTACGCTGCGTGAACTGTCCAAATCCGAGCCGCTGATCGATCAGCTGAAAAAAACGCTGGTGAAGCAAGGCATGGATTTAACGATGAACAAAATTGAAGCACAAGACTACGAGAAACATAAAGATTTCAACGGTCTTGTCGCCGCTGCCAGCATGTATTTAACATCCGGAGGATACAAGAACGACAGCTGGAAACTAGACGAGCCTACCAACATTCAGCGTTATTTGAACCAGCTGAGGCAGGTAAGGAAGTTCCATGCCGACAAGCTTGCAGGCGACCCTTATACAGCAGTTGATTCTATTCAAGACCCGATCCAGAAACCGCTGACGCTGACGATGGCGGCTTCGATGCTGACGGCGATGATTGGCAATGAGCAGGATGAACAGCATTCCGTTGATTATTTGCTGAAAAAAGGCTGGCTCAAGCAGGAGACTATCGACTCCATTACCGATCCGGCGCATCTGACAAACGGAGACGCTTATCAGATGCTGTACGATTTGTCGGTTTCGCTTATGAAGCTGGAATTTTAAGGCGCTCCTAAACCATGCACAAAAAGCTTCTAAATACCACTTGTGTGGCGTTTAGAAGCTTTTTTATTAGGACTGGACGAAAGCCCTTATACCTGCGCTCTCCCTTTATAAGCTACAGCTTAAACCGCTCGATATGTGACTGCAGCTGCTCTTGAAGCAAAATTTGTTTTTGTTTGGGGCCAATCAGATCAAAATGCGGATAAAGCTCTCTAACATGAATATATTTAGGGTTCAAGCCGTTTCGCCTGCACCAATCGGCCAGTTTTTCTATATTCGAACACCCTACCTTCGTTACCGTGCGAATGCCCGGAAACCGCGGGTCCAGCCAATAATGCGTCAAATAAGCAATTTCCCCGCTGGACGCTTTATTTTTCCAGTTCTGCAGCTCTTCGCGGGATATGCCAAATGCCATCGTTAGACACCACTTCCCTCTACGATACGCTTAACTCTTCCGACCTGGCCGTCGGACAGCCTGACTTTAATCCCATGCGGGTGGTTCGGCGAATTGGTAAGCAGCTGCGCCACAGTCCCTCTTGTCAGTTTTCCTGTCCGCTGGTCTTGTTTTAAAACAATATCAACCGTCATTCCGGGTTTAATCGCCGATCGTTGTGTGCCGTCCATGCTGATTTCATCCTTTTCCGCCTAAGTTTTTGTTTAAATAGCATATCACAGCCGCCTTCAGGATGCACTTCCGTTACGCTAATGTTATACTAGTCGTTATACGATGAAACGAAATGAGGAAATCTAAATCATGTCTAGCGCATTTACAACGCTTGGAGTTCATACGGAACTGGCACAGTTCCTTCGAAATAACGGCATTACGGAGCCGACTCCCGTCCAAACCCAAACAATCCCCCTCCTTCTGCAAGGGCAAGACGTCATTGCCCAGGCACAAACCGGGACGGGTAAAACGGTTGCTTTTATCGTGCCGATCCTGCAGCAAATCAACACGCAAAAAGATCAGGTTCAAGCACTGATATTGACCCCGACGCGTGAACTTGCCATTCAAATTACCGGAGAGCTGAAAAAACTTGCTCCTGCTGTTGGCGCTTCCGTACTTGCCGCTTACGGCGGCCAGGATGTGGAGGCGCAAATTCGCAAGCTGAACAACGCCCCTCATATTATAGTAGCAACTCCAGGAAGACTGCTGGACCATATGCGCCGCGAAACGGTCAATTTGGGCAAGCTGAAAATGCTTGTTTTGGACGAAGCGGATCAAATGCTTCATATGGGATTTTTGCCCGAGGTTGAAACAATCGTGTCTCAGACGCCGAAAGCGCGTCAAACGATGCTGTTCTCTGCCACAATGCCGGATGCCATCAAACGTCTCGCCGGCGAATATATGAAATCGCCTGCCGATATTCGGATCAAAACCGCACATGTGACGCTGGACAATATAAAGCAGCTTGTTCTCGAAACAACAGACCGGGCCAAGCAAGGCGCTCTCATCCGGCTTATCGAGCAGCACCGGCCGTATTTGGCAGTCGTATTTTGCAGAACCAAAATCCGCGCCAAAAAGCTGAATGAAGCGCTGCAGGACTACGGCATCGCCTCGGACGAACTGCATGGCGACCTGACGCAAGCGAAACGCGAGCAAGTGATGAAACGGTTCCGCGATGCCAAACTTCAAGTGCTTATCGCGACTGACGTTGCAGCACGCGGACTTGACGTAGAAGGCGTTACGCATGTATTTAACTATGACGTCCCGCAAGACAGCGAAATCTATATTCACCGGATCGGCCGCACCGGCCGCGCCGGGCAATCCGGGACAGCGATTACACTGGCAACGCCTCGCGATCGCGGCACTGTGCAATTGATCGAGCGGAACATTAACGCGAGCCTGGAACGCCGCCGGCTGGAAGCGGACGGCGCCATCGTGCGTGTAGACCGCGCGCAAGAAACAGCTGGCGGCCGTTCGCAGCGCGGCAGCAGCGGACGCGGGAACACTTCGCGCGCTGGCGGACGCGGCAAGCAGCGCGGCAACGCCCGCGGATTCGGCGACGCGGCGGGTTCTTCACGCGCTGGCGGCGACAGCCGCGGCAAACAGCGCGGCAACGCCCGCGGATTCGGCGACGCGGCGGGTTCTTCGCGCGCTGACGGCGACAGCCGCGGCAAACAGCGCGGCAACGCCCGCGGATTCGGCGACACGGCGGGTTCTTCGCGCGCTGGCGGCGACAGCCGCGGCAAGCAGCGCGGCAACGCCCGCGGATTCGGCGATGCGGCGGGTTCTTCGCGCGCTGGCGGCGACAGCCGCGGCAAGCAGTACGGCAACGCCCGCGGATTCGGCGACGCGGCGGGTTCTTCGCGCGCTGGCGGCGACAGCCGCGGCAAGCAGCGCGGCAACGCCCGCGGATTCGGCGATGCGGCGGGTTCTTCGCGCGCTGGCGGCGACAGCCGCGGCAAACGCGGGGCAAATTCGTCAGCGCCAAGCGGACCGCGCAGCTGGGCGACCGGACAGCAGCCGGCAGGCGCAGCCCAAAGCAGCGGCCGGAAACCGGCGGCCGGCGGCCGAAACGGCGGACGTTCCGGCGGCAGCGGGCGCGGAGCCGCTGGGAGACCAGGCGGCCGGCGCGGCAAATAAAATACGATGGCACCTGCCTATGCTGCAGGTGCCATTTTTGTATAAAAACAGTGCGTACAAACGCCTAAATTACTTCGCTTACGGATAAATGTCCATACCTATATCTCCGCTAATCATACAATACAGTATACCGGACGGCGGGATTCGCTCTGAAATGCCTGCCTCGGAAAAAAGATTTTAAAGGAGGAACAAAGATGTCTGGTTACGGCGGTTATGGCACTGGTTCGTTTGGTTTTATTCTGGTTCTGTTCATCCTTTTGGTTATTATTATTTCAGTAGGGGTATGGCACTAATTACAGCACAGCCCCGGCCATTATGAACGCATCTTGTATAACCAAAGAAGACATCAGCCTTAGAGGCTGATGTCTTCTTTGGTTATACGGTATATATGCAGCAATACCGCGCAGTTCCCCATTATGCAAACTTGCGCAGCGCGTAAGCAACGCCTTCTTCTTCGTTGGACAACACCACATCGTCGGCTGCTTCCTTCACCCGGTCGGGCGAATTCGCCATGGCAAGGCCAAGTCCGGCAAATTCCAGCATGGCAATGTCATTATAGTAATTGCCGATCGCAAGCACCCGCTCAGGGGGGATTCCGCGGGATTCCGCCAGCTGCTGAAGCGCCGCCCCTTTATTGGCATCCGGGTGCTGGACGTCGATAAAGAAATCTCCGCTCCGGATCAATTGCAGCTGCGGCGGCCATTCGCTCCAATCCGCTTCCACGCGGTCCATCTCTTCCTTGGAGCCAAAAACGGTAAATTTCAGCAGGCGGTCCGGCAGCTGATCATCCGGACCAACCAGCATCGGCTGCGCGTAAAACCGGCTGTACATTTCCTCGGCTTCCGGCGTCATGCCCTCCACGAACATATCAAAAGCAGTATTATAATCAAAATGGATGCCATGGCTGCGGCTGTATTCCAGGTACGGCTGCAGCAGCCGGTGTTCAATCGCATAATCATGCAGCACTTCCCGGTTGTCCGATAAAATGGTTGCCGCTCCGTTATGGGTAATGACTGTACCGCTCAGCCCAAGCTGCTCCAATACAGGCAATGCGCCGGACGGTCCGCGGCCGGTGCAAAGCACAATTTCAGCACCTCCTGCCGCAGCCTCCCGAACCGCCTCTCTCGTTTGCTCCGTCAGCTCATGATGGTCGGTAAGCAAAGTGCCGTCTACATCCAATGCAATCAGATCAAATTTTCTCTCCACTATGTTTCGCCCTTCCTCTCTCTTTTTGGTTATGAAACAAAAAAAAGCTTGCCCGCTACGCCTTCAAGACGCCGGCGCTGCGATGGGCGCGGAGCCGTTCCACTTCCTCTTCGGTCAGCTCCCGGTAAGTCCCTTCCTCGAGATCGTCATCCAGCGTCAGCGGTCCCATCGCCACCCGCTTCAAATAAACCACTTTTTTACCGACCGCTTCGAACATTCGCTTCACCTGATGAAACTTTCCTTCTTTAATCGTCAGCGAGATGGTTGACATCACTTGCCCATCTTCCGCTGTCTTTTGCTTCAGCACATGCAGGCTGGCCGGCATTGTCTTGTAGCCGTCATCCAGCACGACGCCTTCTGTAAAAGCAGCTTTGTCCCCTTCGCCAACATCCCCTTCGACAACCGCCTCATACGTTTTGTCGACATGCTTGCGGGGAGAAAGCAGATCGTGGGCGAGCTGCCCGTCATTCGTGAGCAGCAGCAGCCCTACCGTATCCTTGTCCAGCCGGCCTACAGGAAACGGCGACAGCAGCCGGTCCTCATCCTCCAGCAGATCAATAACCGTCCGTTCGCGGCCGTCTTCCGTTGCGGATATGACTCCCGGAGGCTTATTCATCATAAGATAAACGGTATCCCTGTATACAACAGGTTCTCCATGAAACGTCACCTGCTGCGTATCAGGGTCCACAATCAATCCGCTGTCCTTGGCGGTTTTGCCGTCAACGGCAACCGCTCCTTGCTTGACCGCTTTTTTGATTTCGCTGCGCGAGCCCAGTCCCATATTGGAAAGAAGCTTGTCGAGACGCAACTTTTTTGCCACTTACATCCTCCTCCATCCTGCAGGCAGCTTGTTTTTGACCATGCCGGCCGCATAAACGCCCCAGCCAAGCGGATAACCGTCCGCACAAATAAGCACATAACCCTTGAACTTATCCTTCTGTACGGAAGAATCCGCAGTAATCAGCTCATCCGGCTCCACAAACAACGTTTCCCCGCGCAAATAGCGAAAAACTTGCGGATCTTCAGCCGGCCAATTTAATGACACAGATGCTTCCCGCTGCGTTAAACCCATCGCCAGCGCTTGGGATGGCGTAAATTTGCCGTTATCTACGCCGCCGATCAGCCACCCTGACCGAACGACTTTAAGCCCGTCGAGGGATGGCATGCCAAGCGGCTGCAAATATACAAGCGATCCAAATAAGTAAATCTGCATCTCCTGCTGCCGCTGAAACAACAGCTGCTCCGATGCAAACCGCTCCCACAGCTGCTCAGGCGCAGCACCTTCTTCTTTCGTGGAAAGCCGTTTGAAAGCGCCTTTTCCTTTTGCCCCGCCGCGCGGAACGGACGCATTCAGGCGTCCGCCGCGGTCATCACGGCGTTTCTTGCCGCCCCGTTGATCCGGTGCAGGTTCGAATCGAGCGTCCCGATGATCAGGGTTCTCCGTTATGATATGGCCCCGGATGTCCCATGCAGCCTGCGCCGTTTCTGCTACAGCATCCCTATTCTCCGGTGCGGCTTCGCCCGGTTTCTTGCGAAGCACAGCTGCATAATGGCCTTCGCCATGGATCAAATACGGCCATAACCGTACCGTGCCTTGCGTTTCTGCCACATTTCGCTGCCATTCGCCTGCTTCGTAACCGGGCTCCGTTTCATCCGCCCAATCCGGACGCCCTTCCGTCCAGCCGTAATTGGGATCAACCGGCACAACTTCGAAATCAGGCCGGTCCGCCAAAAACTTGGCGATTTGCCGTTCGTTTTCTTCCGGCGCAAACGTGCAGGTCGAATAAACCAGCTTGCCGCCGGGCGCCAGCAGCTCCGCCGCATGCCGCAAAATATGATGCTGCATAACCGAGCAGCGCTCTACGGAATGCGATTCCCAGGACTGCACCATCGCCTCGTCTTTTCGGAACATCCCTTCGCCCGAACAAGGGGCGTCCACCAGAATCCGGTCGAACCAGCCCCGAAAAACCGTTACAAGCGAAGCCGGCTCTTCATTCAGGACAACGGCGTTGCGCACACCGGCAAGCTCGATATTTTTGGCCAGCGGCTTCGTTCTTTCCCTGGCGTTGTCATTGGTGACAAGTACGCCTTTGCCTTGCAGCTTGCCGGCAATTTGCGTCGATTTGCCGCCCGGCGCCGCACATAAATCAAGCACGCGGTGGCCCGGCTGTACATCCAGCAGCTCCACGGGCGCCATGGCGCTTGGCTCCTGGATATAATAAAGGCCGGCATGATAATGAGGATGTCTGGCAGGCCTGTCCTCTCCGTTATAGTAGAACCCTTCCGGCGCCCACGGTACCGATTTGGTGCTGTGCCCGATCGGAGACAGCTCCTTCCACTGGCCAGCCGTTATTTTTAGCGGGTTAACTCTTAATCCGTACAGCCTTGGTTCATCATAAGATGCGATAAAACGATCAAAATCGCCCTTGAGCAGCTGCTTCATCCGCTCGACAAACAATAGCGGCAGACTGACTGTCATGTTGTGAGATCCTCCTACTTCCTGCTTATGTCCGGCGAACCTGCGCGCGCCTTAATGGAAAAGCTAAACCCCAGTCCGCTTGGCAGCAGCGTTGCTGGAGGTTTAGCTTATTAAGTCGTGCCGTTGTTCTTTTTTGCACGGATAATTGCCGCTTCAAGTTCATTGGAAAGCTGGTCCAGGCCGTATAAATCTTCGCTTTCCCACAGCTCCTTGAATTTCAACTGGAACTGTGCAGCTTCCCGCACTCTGCGGTAAAAGTACAAATCCTGGATATGGTTCAGCACTTTGGATACGACGTTCGAACGCTCTTCAAAATCACGCTGCGAATCCAATATTTCATGCCGGATGCTCGACATCTCCTCATCCAGCTTAAATGCGGCTTCCGATGCGTTTTTTAAGCGGAGCCGAACATCCTCCGGCAGCGCCTCTTTATATTTATAGTTAAGGGAATGCTCAATCGTCGCCCAAAAATTCATCGCCAGTGTGCGGATTTGAATTTCAGCCAGCACATCTTTTTGTCCCAATGCGGTTTGCACCGGATATTTGACGATCATATGGTAGCTCCGGTAGCCGCTTTCCTTAAAATTCGTTATATAATCCTTTTCATAGACGAGCGCCAAATCTTTGCGGCTTCTAATCAGCTCCGCCACCCGGCGGATATCGTCTACGAACTGGCACATGATCCGGATTCCCGCTATATCTTCAATGCCTTGCTCAAGCTGGTCAGGCGGAACGTTCAAACGTTTCGCTTTCTCCAGGACGCTTGAAATTTTTTTCACTCGGCCGGTGACAAACTCTATCGGCGCATAAGCTTCACGCATCTTCAGTTCACTGCGCATCGTCTTAAATTTCACTTTCATTTCCTCAACCGCTTGCTCATACGGCTGTAAAAATAGATTCCAATCTCTTCCGTCCATCCGGCCGCCTCCAATCCTTAATGATGATCTGCGCCTACTGCCTCGGCAATGTTGCGGTAGCCGTCTTTTCTAAGCAGCTGAACCAGTCCGCCCGTTATCTCCCGCACCACGTCCGGGCCTTTGTAGATCAGGGCTGTATAAATTTCAACCAAGGATGCACCAGCGCGAATTTTATCGTATGCGTCAGCTGCTGTAAAAATGCCTCCGGAGCCAATAATGGGCAGCTGGCCTCCCGTTTGTCGGTAAACGAAACGGATAACTTCCGTTGAACGTTCCCGGAGCGGCTTGCCGCTTAACCCGCCGGTTTCCGCTTTATTGGCATGCGTCAGCCCATCGCGGGATATTGTCGTATTTGTTGCGATAATGCCCGATACGCCGCTCTCCTGGATGGCTGCAACCGTCAGCTCCAGCTGTTCGTCCGTCATATCCGGCGCAATCTTCACCAGAACAGGCTTCGCATGCTTGCCGGACCGGGACGCCTGACGGCCGATTTCCTCTTTCACTGCGGAAAGCAGCGTGCGAAGCTCATCGCCATGCTGCAAAGCGCGCAAATCCGGCGTATTCGGCGAGCTGATATTGACAACAAAAAAGTCGCCGTGCTCGTATAATGCTCGAATACAAGCCTGATAGTCTTCATGCGCCAGCTCATTTGGCGTCACTTTGTTTTTGCCGATATTGACTGCAATCGGTATGCGGTGCAGCTTGCGCCGAGCCAGCTGGCGGGCCATCGCTTCTACGCCGTCATTGTTGAAGCCCATCCGGTTCACCAGCGCTTCATCCGGCGGAAGCCGGAACAGCCTTGGCAGCTCGTTGCCCGCCTGCCCTTTTGGCGTAACGGTTCCCACTTCCATAAATCCTAGGCCAATACTCGTAAAGCCATCTGTCGCTTTCCCGTTTTTGTCCAGCCCTGCCGCCAGCCCCACCGGATGCGGAAAATGAAGCCCAAACAAATCGGTTGCCAGCTCAGGCGTTTCCTTGACGCCGTATAAAGCGTGCAGAATGCCATTTACACCGGGAATGCCGTTAGCCGTATGCAAGCCGTCTATTACGAGATGATGCGCTTTCTCCGCATCCATCCGGAATAATAAAGGCTTCGCCATATGTTTATATAACAACTTTCTTTCACTCCGTTCTAAGATGTTTGTCCTAACTGACAGTTTATCTTTTTTAAAGGAAAAAAGAAAGAGCAAGGTGCACGGAATAAGGCTGTTTTGCGTTGCAGCCCTTAGAGAAAACGGTTACAATAATAGCATCTATTTTATGCCTAAAAGAAAGGTTGATGGCCTGTGAGCAACACAAAACGGAAGCCGCCGGTAATGAAAGCAAAACAAAATGAGACCTTGAACAAAAAAGGCCTCATTTGGACGGGTTCGATATTTGGTGTCGTGCTGATTGCCGTAGTGGTATTGCTTCTAGTTCAATAACGGGTTATCCTAGCCAGCTGTATTTATGATGAGGATTGGTTTCGTCCTGGACAGGCTTTAGCCGGAATCGGGTTTCCGGCGCTGGAGCAGGTTTAGGCGGCATCAATCCTTTTTGTATCGTCACTTTTGTTCCAAGCGGCACCAAATCATACAGTTCCTCCAAATCCGCCCGCTCCATTCGGATACAGCCAAGCGATTCATCTTCGCCGATGCTGTCAGGCTCGTCGGTGCCATGAATGGCGTAAGGTCCGTCCGACAGCTCCATCCCCCGGCTGCCGTATGGGCCTTTGTCCGTTCCGTTCGGATTTTTAACCTTTTCGGTAATGGTAAACGTCCCCTCCGGCGTCTTATTCCCGCCAAGCCCGACCGGATAGCTTCTGACCATAATATCTCCGCTGACGACGGCAAGCCGATGTTTCGCAGGGTCAACTACGATCTGCAGCTCGGTCCGCCACTGCTTGTCCGCCGGTACGATGCCGGAACCGCTGCCGGGCGCCGGCTGCTGCTGGACGCCGGCTGCCAGCGCTTTCACGTTTTGATCAACGGCCAATTGCTGCATAAGCGGCGCAAACATTGCCGCCATGCCTTCTTTTTCTCCTGCTATGTAGTTATTCGGGTAAGACCCGATTAAATCAGACAACGATGCCGGCATCGACCCTTGCTGATGAAAATAAGCGATGATAGCGCTGGACAGCACCCATCGCAGCTCCTGCTCTGCGCTCCAATGCTTCAGCACCTTCACCATCGGCGCAGAGTCCGCCGGTTTGCAATTGCAGGATGCCGGGTCATACATTGCCACTTCCCATTGCCCGTCCGGCTTTTCTTTTTGCGTGGACAATAAGAGCTTTGTGCGTCCTTGCCATAAACGCCATGCCCCATCCTCTTCCATCTGCGCTGCCAGCACGGTCCCGGCGCGGCCGCTTTCCGCAGCAGCTAACTCCAATGCCGCGCCAAGCGGCTTCTTCTCGGCACGTTTCGTGAAGACAACCGCTGGAGGAGCCTGCTGCTGCAATGCTGATTCCGCAGCCGTATGTACGGCGGCGGCTTGCGGCCGCTTATCCCGCTCCACAGGGCTTGCTTGCAAGCCGGAAAGCAGCAGCAGCAATAATGCAAGCACAACCGACTTTAGCCGGAAGCGCCTTTGCCGGCCGCGCTCCTTCCACTTTTGAAGCTGCTCCAGCTCCTGCTCTACCGCAACAAGCGGATGCATTTTCCGTTCAAATGCTTCATACACTTCTCCGGCTTCCAAATAACAGTAATTCGCTTTGGATAACTTGCCTTGCTCTTCATATTGCTTGCCAAGCAAATACCAGGCCATCCGGTTGCCGGGATGCCGTTTGACAAAGCTCTTTAAATAATAAATATGTTCACGGTCCTCCATAACACCGCTCCTTAACCATGTCATACGATAGTTATCGGCAAAAAGACGGCATTTCGTTGCACTTCCGTTTGCCGCCCGCCTGACAGGCGGGCGGGCGCCTTATCACGGAATAAGGGGCTGTCCCCTATCATGCGGACAGCCCCTTATCCCACTTATTATCGAATCGTTAATTGCCGTATACATCAAACGACCAAAGTGAATAGCCGAACTGCGTGGCGCGTTCCGTTCCAAGCATACGCACGTAACGGCCGCTTCCGTTCACCGGGATCGTCTCTTCATTGCCTGTACCGGTTGTGGTGCTGTACAAATCCGTCCAGTCATTGCCGTTAGCTGAAATTTGCAGTTTATACGATTTGGCGTAAGCCGTCTCCCATTTCAGCTTAATGCTGGTCACGGTGCGTGTCTGCCCCAAATCGACCATCAGCCATTGCGGGTCCGCGCCTGGCGCAGATGCCCACCTTGTTCCCGGATCTCCGTCCACGGCCGATGAAGCTACAAACGGAGTTTCAAACGAAGAAGCGGCAGCGTCTTTACCCAAAGACAACAATGCTGCGTCTGCTCCTCCGCGCGGATGGCCATCCACTTCTATTTCATACAGCGAATATCCGTATATCGTTCCGCGTTCCGTTGCATACAAACGAACATAACGCCCGCTTCCGGTTACATCAAATTCGTCGGCTGCACCGTCGCCTGTCGTTGTCGAATATACATCTGTCCAATCGTTGCCGTTATCCGACACTTGGATTTTATAAGATTTGGCATACGCCGTTTCCCAATTCAGCTTCACGTGGCTAAGCTGATACGGTACGCCCAGATCAATCGTCAGCCACTGCGGGTCTGCGCTTGTCACAGATGCCCAGCGCGTCTCCGTGCTGCCGTCAACGGCGTTAGCGCCTGCGAACGGAGTTTCAGTGGATGAAACTGTTACAGGCTTGCCGGCAGCTACATTAGTATCCGTACCGTTGTTGCCGCCATTGCCGTTCTCACCGCCATTGCCGTTGTCCCTCCGTCGCCGCCGTTGCCTCCGCCAATCGGCGCCCACTGATCGTTTGCAGTCGAATTGACCATCGGGTTGACCGTCACTAATGATTTAGGTCCGACAACAGCCGTTCCTGTTGTTCCGCCGGCATTTTTAAAGGTAACCGTCACAGGGCTGGAAGTCGGATTCCACACTTGTGCCTTATAATCCGCGCCTTTCTTGTAAACCGTTGCGCTTGTCCATCCGGTTGCCCATACATCCTTCGTGCGGGTGCCAAGCGTAGCCATATTGTGCACAAACCAATACGTATTAAAGATTTCATTTTTTTGCATATGGGTTGCATCCCATTTGTTAATGACCGCCTGCGGGTCGCTTAACGCCTGGATTGGCCATACGATATGGTACCAGTCCGTTTCCGGGCCGCCGTTATCGGCTACAAATCCGTTATATAGTCCCGCCGCCTTGCCAGGCTCCAAGCTGTAGCTGGTCAAATATTCAGAGGTCGGCAGCCAGTGGATGCCATAGACATATACCGGGTCGCCGTTGAAAAACGTACCGAAGAAATTGGACGAGCCGTAAACCTGTCCGACAGACTTATGTGTAAATTCCGGCAGCCAGTTGTCGCCGTCATAGTTAAACCAGTACTGCTCAACCGCGTTCAGCTCCGTTGTAAAACCATAAATTGCGGCATCGCGGAACGATTGATC